>JANXXK010000165.1 GCA_025350685.1 Alphaproteobacteria bacterium
CAAGTCCGTGTGTTTTCAAAGACTTGGCGACGATATCGACTTCCGATTTGCGGTTGCAGAAGACGATGCCGTTCTTCACGTCGTCGCGGGCGATCAGCGCGCGCAACGCCGTGCGCTTCTGCTTCTGGTCCTGGCTCGGAACGCGGACGATGTACTGGGTGATGGTCTCGGCGGTGGTTGCGGGGCGCGAGGCCTCGATACGCACCGGGTCCTTGAGGAACTGCTTGGTGAGCCGGGTGATTTCCGGCGGCATGGTGGCCGAGAAGAACAGGGTCTGCTTCTTCACCGGGGTGAGCTTGAAGATGCGCTCGAGGTCGGGGATGAAGCCCATGTCGAGCATCCGGTCGGCCTCGTCGACCACCAGCATCTGCACGCCGGTCATCAGCAGCTTGCCGCGCTCGAAGTGGTCGAGCAGGCGCCCGGGCGTGGCGATCAGCACGTCGACGCCGCGGTCGAGCTTCAGTTCCTGGTCGTTGAACGAAACGCCGCCGATGAGCAGGGCCCAGGAGAGCTTCTGGCCCTTGGCGTAGCGTTCGAAGGAGGCGGCGACCTGATCCGCCAGTTCTCGAGTGGGCTCGATGACCAGGGCGCGGGGCATGCGCGCGCGGGCGCGGCCGGCGGCCAGGCGGTCGATCATCGGCAGCGTGAAGGCGGCGGTCTTCCCAGTGCCGGTCTGGGCGATGCCCAGCACGTCCTGGCCATGCAGGGCGTGGGGGATGGCCTCGGCCTGGATCGGCGTGGCGGTGGTGTAGCCGGTGTCGGCGACGGCTTTGAGGGTCGCGGGCGATAGGCCCAGTTCGGAGAATTCAGTCATTTTACCTGAGGGGATGCGGTCAGCGGGACCGTCGTGGCCCCAGTGTGGCAGCCATGACGCCGGATGCGCCGCAGCAGCGCGTGGACGATATTCGCCGCGCGCGGCGGACCATACGGAGGACGCAGCCTAAGTCAACGCGCGGGGCCGACGAGGGTTCAGCGAGGTCTGCGCCGTTCACCCCATCCAGCGGTAGCCGACACCGGGCTCGGTGAGGATCAGGACGGGCTGGGCGGGATCCTTTTCGATCTTCTGGCGCAGTTGACCGACGAAGACGCGCAGGTACTGAACGTCCTGCTCGTGGGCCGGGCCCCAGACGGCGGTGAGCAACTGGCGATGGGTGACCACCTTGCCGCCGCCGCCGACGAGCTGGGCCAGCAGGTCGTACTCGCGCGGCGAGACGCGGATCGGGACGCCTGAGCGGGTGACCAGGCGCTTGATCAGGTCGATGGTCAGGTCGCCGGCCGTGACGATGGGCTCGGCGCCCACGTCCTGCAGCTTGTGGCGCAGGGCGGCGCGGATGCGTGCCAGCAGTTCGCCAACGCCGAAGGGTTTTTCCACATAGTCGTCGGCTCCCATGTCCAGGGCGTCGATCTTCTCGGTCTCGCGGTCGCGGGCCGACAGGATGATGATCGGACCCTTGTAAAAGGCGCGCGCCTTTTCCAGCGCCTGCTTGCCGTCCATGTCCGGCAGACCGAGGTCGAGGACGACCACGTCTGGCGGCTTGCGGGCGATTTCGCGCAGACCGTCGGCGGCGGTGTCGGCGCGCACGGGCTCGTAGCCGGCGGCGTCCAGGGCCGGGCCGAGGAACCGGTGGATCTGCGGCTCGTCGTCAATGACCAGGATGCGGGGTTTGTGGGCGCTCAAAGCATGAAACCGGGGGTCACCGTCTCCTTGGGCAGGCTGATCAGGATGCGGGTGCCGCGGCCCTCGTGGATCGGCGACGCAGCGGCGATACGTCCGCCCATGGCCTCGACGAAACCCTTGGAGATGGCAAGCCCCAGGCCGGCGCCCTTGCCGCGATCTGTGGCCTCTTCCATGCGGCGGAAACGCTCGAACACCCGCTCCAGCTCAGTGGTGGGGATGCCGCGGCCCTCGTCCTCGATGGAGATCACCACATTGCCGCGGTCCTCGTAGGCGGCGACCTCGATGGATGTGCCGTCGGGGCTATAGGCGATGGCGTTCTCCAGGATGTTGACCAGCGCCTGCTCCAACAGCGAGCCGTCGGCCATGATCATGGGCAGTTGGGTGGGGTAGTCGCGGTCGATCCGGCGCTTCTGCAGGCGGCGCTTCACCCGGTCGACGGCGGCGCGCAGCACGTCGCGCACATCGACCCATTCGCGCCGGGTGGTCAGCGCGCCGCCTTCCAGGCGGGTCATGTCCAGCAGATCGCCGACGTAGCGGTTCAGTCGCTCGGCCTCCTCGCGGATGGATTGCAGCAGGTCAGCGCGGACCTTCGGCGCCAGCGACTTGCCGAAGTCGATCAGGGTGGTGGCCGAGCCGAGCACGGTGGAGAGCGGCGTGCGCAGGTCGTGGCTGATCGAGTTGAACAGGGCCGAGCGCAGGCGGTCGGAGCGGCGCAGCGCCTCGGCGCCGGCCGCCGCGGCGGCGAATTCGGCGCGCTCCAGGGCGACCGCGCCCTGATCGAGCAGGGCGGCCACGAAGCGTTCGCCGTCCTCGCTGGCTAGCGCCTTGGGCTCGACACCGACGACCCCGGCGCGGGATTTCACCCCCTGCAGCGGCCGGAAGGTCCAGCCGGCGTTGGGCAGGGTGCCGGTGCCGGCGCCGGCCGGTTCGCCCTTCTCCCAGGCCCAGCGGGCGGCGGCCATGTCGCCGGGGGAGAGCGCGTCGAGCGGCGGGGAGGCGGCGGCGATCTCGATGTCCCCTTCAACCGGCGTCAGCACTACCGCGCGCCCGGCGGTGGCGGCGGCGAGCTGTTCGGCAAGGGCGGTGGCGGCGTCCTCGGCGCGGGCGGCGGCGGAGAGGCGGCGCGTCGCGGACAGCACGGCGGAGATGGCCGAGGCGCGCCGCGACGTGGCGCGCGACTGGTCGCGGATGCGGCCGGTCAGCCAGCCGGTGGTCATGGCCACCGCGAAGAACACCGCGAAGGTGAACACGTCGGCCGGGTGGCCGATGTAGAAGCTGAGCCGCGGCTCCAGGAAGAAGAAGTTGTAGGTGAGCGCCGCTGCGGTCGCCGCCGTCACCGCCGGCCAGAGGCCGAACGCCAGGCCGGAGACCAGCACGCTCAGCATGAACACCATGGCCAGGTTGGCGCTCTCGGCGTAGCGATCGACCAGCCAAGCGACGCCGCCCGCCGCGACCACAGCGCCCAGGGCGCCGAGATGCCCCAGCCAGGCGCGGGGATCTGCGCGCCGGCGCGGGACCTCCACCGCCTGCTGCGGGTCGGCGGATTCGGTGATCACATGGACGGCGGCGCCGCTGGTCTCCTCGAGCAGGGCGGTGATCAGGTGGCGGCGGAAGGGGTTGCGCTGCGACCTGGCCTTGCCGACCACGATCTGGGTCAGATTGTTGCGCCGGGCGTAGTCGAGGACGCTCTCCACCAGGTCGTCTCCGGTGAGCGTGACGGTGGCGCCGCCGAGCTGTTCGGCGAGCTTGACGGCGTCGCGCAGGCGCTGCGCCGCGGCGGGAGAGGGCGGGGCGAGGTTCGGCCGCTCGACGTGGGCCGCGGTCCAGGGCGCGTCCATCATCATGTCCGACAGCCTGCGCCCGGCGCGCACCAGAGAGCCGGCCATGGCGTCGGGCCCGATCAGCACCAGGATCCGCTCGCCGGCGGCCCAGGGGCCCTCGACGCCGGCGCGGCGCATCGCGCCGATAAGCTGGTCGTCCACCGTCTGGGCGGCGCGGCGCAGGGCCAGTTCGCGCAGAGCGGTGAGATTCTCGGTCTTGAAGAACCGCTCGGCGGCGACCTTGGCGGTCTCGCCTAGATAGACCTTGCCCTCGGCCATCCGCTCGCGGAGCTCGGCCGGAGTGATGTCGATCAGCTCGATCTCGTCGGCGCGGGAGAGGGCGCCGTCCGGCACGGTCTCGCGCTGGCGCACGCCGGTGATCTTCCAGACCACGTCGACCAGGCTTTCCAGGTGCTGGACGTTCAGCGTGGTCCAGACGTCGATCCCAGCCGCCAGGATTTCTTCGACGTCTTGCCAGCGCTTGGGATGGCGCGAGCCCGGGGCGTTGGAGTGGGCGTATTCGTCGACCAGCAGCAGGGCGGGCTTGCGGGCGATGGCCGCGTCGAGGTCGAACTCGAGCAGAGTGCGCTCCCTGTAGGAGATGGGTTTGCGGGCCATCACCTCGACGTCGCGCAGCAGGGCCTGGGTGTCGCGTCGGCCATGGGTCTCGACGACGCCGACCACGACATCGCCGCCCTCGGCCTTGCGGCGACGGGCGGCGCGCAGCATGCCGTAGGTCTTGCCGACGCCCGGCGACATGCCGAGGAACACCTTCAGGCGTCCGCGCCCCGGACTGGCCGTCGCCGCCAGGAGGGCGTCGGGATCGGGTCTGCGGGGCTCGTCGTAGGTCATGGGTTTATTGGCGTCATTGCCCCTTAGGCTGCGCTCCCGGCAGGGCCGCGTCGAGGGCGAGGTTGGTCTTCAGCACATTGATATGGGGTTGGCCGAAGACGCCAAGCCAGCGGCCTTCGGTGTGCGAGGCGATCAGCATCTGGACCGCCTCGACGCTAACCCCGCGGGCCTGGGCAATGCGGGCCGCTTGGCGGTGGGCGTTGGCGGGGGAGACGTCGGGGTCGAGGCCGGAGGCCGAGGTGGTGACGGCGTCGGCGGGGACGGCGCCAGGGCCTTCCGGTACGAGGCCGGCCGCATCCTTGGCGATGCGCTTGGCGAGGCCGGGGTTGAGCGGGCCGAGGTTGGAGCCGGAGGAGTTGGAGGCGTCGTAGCCATCGGTCCCGGCGGCCGAGGGGCGGCCGTGCAGGTACCGGGGCTTGGCGAAGGCCTGGCCGATCAGGGCCGAGCCGATCACCTGGCCGTTGGCGTCGCGGATCAGGCTGCCGCCGGCCTGGGCGGGGAAGGCGACGTGGGCGATGCCGGTCACGAGGAGCGGATAGCCGACGCCGAGCAGCAGGGTGAAGAACAGGGTGATGACCAGGGCGGGGCGGATCTGGGAAAGCATGGGGGAGCCTCAGTCAGACGAGACCGAGGGCGGAGATGCCCAGGTCGATGAGCTTGATGCCGATGAACGGGGCGACGATGCCGCCCAGGCCATAGATCAGCAGGTTGCGCTGCAGGAGCTTCGCCGCGCCGATCGCGCGGTAGCGGACGCCGCGCAGGGCCAGCGGGATGAGCGCGATGATCACCAGGGCGTTGAAGATCACCGCCGAGAGGATAGCGCTCTTCGGGCTGTGCAAGTGCATGACGTTGAGCGCGCCCAGGGCCGGCAGGGCGACCACGAACAGCGCCGGGATGATGGCGAAATATTTGGCCACATCGTTGGCGATGGAGAAGGTGGTCAGCGCGCCGCGGGTGATCAGCAGCTGTTTGCCCACCTCGACGATCTCGATGACCTTGGTCGGGTCTGAGTCCAGGTCGACCATGTTGCCGGCCTCCCGCGCTGCCTGGGCGCCGGTCTGCATGGCCACGCCGACGTCGGCCTGGGCGAGGGCGGGGGCGTCGTTGGCGCCGTCACCGCACATGGCGACCAGCCGGCCCTTGCCCTGCTCTTCGCGGATCAGCCGCAGCTTGTCCTCCGGGGTGGCCTCGGCGAGGAAGTCGTCGACGCCGGCTTCGGAGGCGATGGCGGCGGCGGTGACCGGGTTGTCGCCGGTGATCATCACCGTGCGCAGGCCCATGCGGCGCAGGTCGGCGAAGCGCTCCTTCACATTGGGCTTCACGACGTCTTTCAGGTGGATGACGCCGACCAGCACGCCGTTTTCGGCGACCGCGAGCGGCGTGCCGCCGGACCGCGCGATGCGATCGACGGCGGCGTTGAACTCGGCTGGGGCCTGGTCGGCGGTGAGGCCGACGGTTTTCAGGACCGCATCGACCGCGCCCTTGCGCCAGCTGTCGGGACCGGCGTCGAGGCCGGACTGCCGCGTGGTGGCGCTGAACGGAATGACCGTCGCGGCCGTGGGGGTTTCCAGAACCAGGCCCTGGTTGCGCGCCAGTTCGACGATCGAGCGGCCTTCCGGGGTCTCGTCGCCGAGCGAGGCGAGCAGGGTCGCCCGCAGCGCCGTTTCCGGGCGCACGCCCGCCGCCGGGATGACCTCGGTCGCCATGCGGTTGCCGAAGGTGATGGTGCCGGTCTTGTCGAGCAGCAGGGTGTCGACATCGCCGGCGGCCTCGACGGCGCGGCCCGACGTGGCCAGCACATTGACCTTCAGCAGGCGGTCCATGCCGGCGATGCCGACGGCGGAGAGCAGGCCGCCGATGGTGGTCGGGATCAGGCAGATGAAGAGGGCGCCCAGCACCATGGGGTCCAGCTTGACGCCGGAATAGGCGCCGAGCCCCAGGAGCGTCGCCACCGCGATCAGGAAGATCAGGGTCAGGCCGGCCAGCAAGACGGCCAGCGCGATCTCGTTGGGGGTCTTTCGGCGATCGGCGCCCTCGACCATGGCGATCATCCGATCGAGGAAGCTGGAGCCGACTTCCGAGGTGACGCGCACCTTCAGCCAGTCGGAGACCACGGTGGTGCCGCCGGTGACGGCGGAGCGGTCGCCGCCGCTCTCGCGGATCACGGGCGCGCTCTCGCCGGTGATGGCGGCCTCGTTGACCGAGGCCACGCCGTCGATGATCTCGCCGTCAGCCGGCATGACGTCGCCGGCCTCCACCAGGACGATGTCGCCAACGGCCAGCTTGTGGGCTGCCGTCGGAACGATCATGCCCTTGTCGCCCACCAGCAGCTTGGCGTTGGTGGTGACGCGGGTGGCGCGCAGGCTGTCGGCGGCGGCCTTGCCCCGACCCTCGGCGACGCTCTCGGCGAAGTTGGCGAACAGCACGGTCGCCCAGAGCCACAGCGCGATCTGCAGGGCGAAGCTCCAACCGCTGTGGTCGCGCACGGCCAGGCCAAAGGAGACGGTGGCCAGGATGGCGACGATCTCGGTGGCGAAGATCACCGGGTTGCCTGTGAGCTGGCGCGGGTCGAGCTTGCGCAGGGCATCGACGGCGGCGCGGGCCAGGATCGGGCCCGAGAACCCGCCCACCAGAGTGGCGGACGTGCGGCGGCTGTCGCCGAGGGGGACGGAGGCGTTGGTCATGTCTGGATGCCCGAAGGGGTTCAACGGGCCGCGAGGGCGTGGAGCGCCTGGAAGTGCTCCACGATCGGGCCGAGGGCGAGGGCGGGGAAGAACTGCAGGCCGCCCATGATCAGGATCACCCCGATCAACAGGCCGACGAACAGCGGCCCGTCGGTGGGGAAGGTGCCGACGGTGGCGCCGAGCTTGGGTTTGGCGGCCAGCGAGCCGGCCATGGCCAGGACGGGCACGGCGTAGGCGAAGCGGCCGAGCAGCATGGCTATGCCGAGCGTCGCGTTCCACCAGGGGGTGTTGGCCGAGAGGCCGGCGAAGGCCGAGCCGTTGTTCCCGGTGGCCGAGGAGTAGGCGTAGAGGATCTCCGACAGGCCGTGGGCGCCAGGGTTGGCTAGGCCCTTCAGCGCCACGGGCAGGACCGCGGCGACCGCTGAGAACCCGAGGATCGAGAGCGGCAGGATCAGCACCGCCAGCATGGCGTATTTGATCTCGCGGGCCTCGACCTTCTTGCCGAGGTACTCTGGCGTGCGCCCGACCATCAGCCCGGCCACGAAGACCGCGATCAGCGCCATGACCACCATGCCGTAAAGGCCCGAGCCGACGCCGCCCGGCAGCATCTCGCCAAGCTCGATCATGAACATGGCGATCCCGCCGCCCAGCGGCATGAAGCTGTCATGCATGGCGTTGACGCCGCCGTCCGAAGCTCCGGTGGTGTTGGCCACCCAGATGGCGGTGGACGGCGCGCCGAAGCGGACCTCCTTGCCTTCCATGTTGACCTCGGCGTCGGCGTGGGCGGCGACCAGTGCCGGCGCCGGCTGGGTTTCGGCGGCGTAGACCGCGGCGGCGGCGGCCAGCACGAAGATGACCATGACAGCCACCAGGGCGCGGGCGTCCTTGCGGGCCAGCACGATGCGGCCAAAGGCGACGACGCAGGCGTAGCTCAGCACGTTCATCGAGACGATCTCGATCAGGTTGGTGATCGCGTTGGGGTTCTCGAAGGGATGCGCCGAGTTGGCGTTGAAGATGCCGCCGCCATTGGTGCCGAACTGTTTGATGGCTTCCTGGCTGGCGGTGGGGAAGAGGGCGATGACCTGCTTGCCGCCCTCCAGGGTGTGGGCGTTGACGCGGGCCAGGAGCGTTTGCGGCTCACCAAGCGCGACATAGGCCAGCGCGATGACCAGCGAGAACGGCAGCAGGACGTAGAGGCTGATCCGGGTCAGATCGACCCAGAAGTCGCCCAGCGTGCCGGAGCGGTTGGCGGCGAAGGCTCGGGCGACGGCAGCGGCGAGCGCGATGCCGGCGGCTGCGGAGAGGAAGTTGTGCGAGGTCAGCCCGGCCATCTGGGAGAAGGTCGAGACCGTGGTCTCCGGCACATAGGACTGCCAGTTGGTGTTGGTGACGAAGCTGATCGCGGTGTTGAACGACAGGTCGGGCGAAAGGCCCGGGAAGCCTTGCGGATTGAGCGGCAGCAGGTTCTGGAACCTGAGCGTCATGTAGAGGACGACGAAACTGGCGATGGAGAAGGCCAGGAAACTCATGGCGTAGGCGAGCCAGGTCTGGCCCTTCTCGGGCTTTACGCCGCAGCCGGCGTAGACGAGGCGCTCGACGGGCCTGAACACCGGATCGAGCCAGGTGCGCTCGCCGGCCCAGACCCGGGCCATGTAGATGCCAAGCGGCCAGGCAAGGCCCACGGTGACGGCGAGGGTGAGGGCGATTTCCGCCCAGCCTTGGGCGTCCATCAGAACTTGTCCGGACGCAGCAGGGCGACGATCATGTAGCCGCCGATGACGAGGGCGCCGGCGCCCCAGATGAGGTCAGCCAGCATCAGATGCGCCTCAGGAGTGCGGCGTAGAGGCCGAAGATCGCCAGCACGGCCACGCCGGCGGCGAGATAGATGAGATCGAGCATGTCGGAGCCTCGAGGGATCAAGGCTCGACAGTCGCGCCGATCGCCGTCAGGGCGCGAGACGGGTTTTCAAGCTGGGGCGTAAGGGCGGCGTAAAGGTGGCCGCCCCGCGCCTTGGGCTATTTCCCGTCGACCGAATAGGCCAGCATCGACGTCAGCCTTATGTTTCCCCCGAGCCTTCTCTTTGGTTTTCGCAAGGATGCCGGGGCGTTCTTTGCCGTCAAATTTCAAGCCGCATGTAGCACCTCGGCGACCTTGGCGGCGAGCTGGTCGATGGTGAAGGGCTTCGGCAGGACCGGCAGGCCGCCGGCCAGCGTGCCGTTGTGGACCACGGCGTTCCTGGCGTAGCCGGTGGTGTAGAGCACCTTCAGCTTAGGCCGGCGGCGCAGCGCCTCCTCGGCGAGCTGCGGCCCGTCCATGCCGGGCATGACCACGTCGGTGAACAGCAGGTCGACGGTCTCGTCGAGCAGGGCGAGGGCCTCGGCGCCGTTGGCGGCCTGCAGGACGATGTAGCCGAATTCTTCCAGCGCGCTGACGGTGATCGCGCGGACGCGCGGGTCGTCCTCGGCGACCAGCACCACCTCGTCGCCGCGGGCGTCCATGCGCTCGGGGCTGCGCCGGGCGCCGGCGGCTGCGGCCGCTGCGCCCATCCAGCGCGGCAAGTAGAGCTTGATCGTCGTGCCGCGGCCGACCTCGGAGTAGATCTTCACGTGACCGCCCGACTGCTTCAGGAAGCCGTAGACCTGGCTGAGGCCAAGCCCCGTGCCGCGGCCCACTGGCTTGGTCGTGTAGAACGGATCGTAGGCGCGTTCGGCGACCTCTTCAGTCATGCCCTCGCCGGTGTCGGTGACGCTGACCACCACATATTGGCCGGTGGCGACCCCGGGGTTTTCCCGTGCGTAAGCCTCGTCCAGATGCGCGTTGGTAGTCTCGATGCTCAGCCGCCCGCCGGCGGGCATGGCGTCGCGGGCGTTGACGCAGAGATTGAGGATGGCGTTCTCGAGTTGCGAGGGGTCGATGAACACGCCCCAAAGGCCGCCGGCGAGCACGGTCTCCAGCCGGGTGTCCTCGCCCAGCGTCTGGCGCAGGATCTCCGACATGCCGCTGACCAGGTTGTTGGGATCACAGGGGGCGGGTGAAAGCGGCTGGGCGCGGGCGAAGGCCAAGAGGCGGGCGGTCAGGCTGGCGGCGCGCTGGGCGGCGTCGAGCGCCTGCTCCATATAGCCCTGCGCCTTGGGCACGTCGGTGGCCATCCGCCGGCGGGCGAGGTCGAGGCTGCCGACAATCACCGAGAGCATGTTGTTGAAGTCATGGGCGATGCCGCCGGTGAGCTGGCCAAGGGCCTCGGTCTTCTGCATCTGGCGGACCTGGGCTTCGGCGGCGAAGCGGTGGACGCCTTCCGCCTGCAGCTCGGCGTAGGCGCCTTCCATGTCCTGGCGCGAGGCGATCACCGCACGCAGGCGCAGCACGTTCTGGCGGACCACCACGATGGCCATGAAGATCAGCATCACGAAGCCGGTGAGCAGCACGAGTTGCAGGCCCAGGGCCGTGCGGTCGGCGTCGCGGTGGCGGCTGATCAGCAGACCGTCCTGGATGACGCTCATGGCGGCGACCTCCTGGCGAATCTGGTCCATCAGGTCGCGGCTCTGGTTGGTCTGCATCCAGGTGGCGGCCGCTTGGACGTCGCCGGACTGGCGCACAGCGATGCCTGCGATCAGCTTGGCGCGGCCCGCGGCGATGGCCATGCGCAGCCGCTCGAGGGACACAAGCTGGCCGGGGTCGCGGATCACCAATTTCAGAGGGCCGGCGGCAGGGCGTCGGCTGAGCGGGTGTAGGGGATCAGGTAGGTCGGGTTTCCGGTCAGCAGGAAACCGCGCTGGCCGGTCTCGGCGTCGGCCATCAGCGACAGCACCCGGCTGAGCTTTTTCTGGACCTCGAGGGTCTGGCTGACGATGGCGGTGTCCTGCCGCTGGCCCGCGGCGAAGGCGAAGGTGGCCGCGATCAGCCCGGCCAGGATGAAGAAGGCCAGGATCGCCAGCCACAGGCTGCCGTCGAGCAGGGCGCGCCTGACGACCGGCGGGGCGGATAGGCTGAGTCCGGGCATCAGGGCGCTCCGTTTGAGGCGGGAGCGCGGGAGCGTCTCTCAGCTGCCGGGGGCCTCAAGGCCGAGCCGGCAATAGTTCAACTTAGCATATGTTGGTGGCGTGTAGGGGAGATAACGCCGCTACTCGAAGACCACGCGGGGGAAATAGAAGCTGACCACCCAGTTGGGCTGGTCGACGATCTCGCTGATCCGCAGGTCGCCGCAGACGCTGCAGAGCATGTAGGCCTCGACGGCGGCCAGCTTGTAGCGGGCGGTGAGCAGGTCGATCATGCCGTATAGCGCGTCGCGGGCGGCGGCCATCAGGTCCGGACCGATGCCGGTGGTCACCTCATAGCCCTTGCCGTCCAGGTGGCGAGTGACCGGGCCGGCCGTGGTGAAGCGGGGAAAATTCAGGTCGGCGCCCTTCACCAGCTCGAAATTCGCCGCGAGTGAACAGGGGCTCTCGATGGCCGTGCCGCAGACCTCGCCGTCGCCCTGGGCGGCATGGGTGTCGCCGACGCTGAACAGGCCACCTTTGACCTCGACCGGCAGGTAGAGCTCGGTCCCTGCGCAGAGGTCGCGGATGTCGAGGTTGCCGCCGACGCGCCGGGGCGGGACGATGGAGTGCTCGCCGGGCTCGGCCATGGCCAGGCCGATGGTGCCGCAGAAGGGTTTCAGCGGCACGCGGCCGCCAGGGCCGAACATGGCCGGCGCGAGCGTGCCCGGGTCGTATCTCCAGATGTGCAGAGCTGGGTCGGGGAACTGGTCGGCGAGCAGGCCGAAGCCCGGGATGTTGGCCGTCCAGCCCCAGCCGGAGGGCGCGAAGCTGAGCAGGGTCACCTTGATGGCGTCGCCGGGCTCGGCGCCGTCGATGAAGACAGGACCGACCACCGGGTTCACCTGGCCAAAGTCGAGCATCGCCACGTCAGCGACCGTCGAGGCGGCGGTCAGCTGGCCGCCGGAGGCGTCGAGGGGATGGAACTCGATGGTCTCGCTCGGCGCGATCGTGGCGACCGGTGGGTTGGCGTGGTTCCAGCCGAGGTGGCCCTGGTGGCTGTGGATCGTGTGTCGATGCTCTGCCAAAGCGAGCCCCTTCCAGCGGGTTACACGTCCAGGTCGGCGACCGCGAACTCGGCGTTTTCCTGGATGAAGCGGAAGCGGCTCTCGGGCTTGCGGCCCATCAGATCCTCAACCAGCGTCTCTACCTGTTCCTCGGAACGGGGCAGGGTAACGCGGGCGAGCGTACGCTTGGAAGGGTCCATGGTGGTCTCCTTCAGTTGCGCCGGCATCATTTCGCCCAGGCCCTTGAAGCGGCTGATCTCCGGTTTCTTGCCCTTGAACTCGGTCTCCAGCAGCTCGTTGCGATGGGCGTCGTCGCGAGCGTACATCGACTTGCCGCCGTGGCTGAGGCGATAGAGTGGCGGCAGCGCCAGGTAGAGGCGCCCGGAGCGGATCATCTCCGGCATGGTGCGGTAGAAGAAGGTGATCAGCAGGCTGGCGATATGGGCGCCGTCGACGTCGGCGTCGGTCATGATCACCACGCGCTCGTAGCGCAGCTCCTCTTCCTTGAACTTCGAGCCGCCCTGTACGCCCAGCGCCAGCATCAGGTCGCTGAGTTCCTTGTTCTGACCCAGCTTGTCGAGGGTGGCCGAGGCGACGTTGAGGATCTTGCCGCGCAGGGGCAGGATCGCCTGGGTCTTGCGGTCGCGGGCCTGTTTGGCTGAGCCGCCGGCCGAGTCGCCCTCGACCAGGAAGATCTCGGCGCCGTCGATGGCCCCAGCCGAGCAGTCGGCTAGCTTGCCGGGGAGGCGCAGTTTGCGGGTGGCGCTGGCGCGCGCGACCTCCTTGTCGCGGCGGCGCTTCAGCCGCTCCTCGGCGCGTTCAACGACGAATTCGAGCAGGGCCGAGGCGATCTTCGGCTGGGCGGTCAGCCAGTGGTCGAACGGGTCCCTAAGGGCCGTCTCGACCAGGCGCTGGGCGTCGCTGGAAGAGAGGCGTTCCTTGGTCTGGCCCTGGAATTCGGGATTGGCGACGAAGACGCTGACCAGGGCGCCGGCCTGAGCCAGCACATCGTCGGCGGTGATCAGCCCGCCGCGCTTTTCGCCGGTAAGCTCGGCATAGGCTTTCAGGCCACGGGTGAGCGCGGCGCGCAGGCCGGCCTCGTGGGTGCCGCCCTCGGGGGTGGGGACGGTGTTGCAGTACGACTGCATGAAGCCGTCGGCCTCGCCGAAGCCCGCCGGGGTCCAGGCGATGGCCCATTCGACCTTGCCGGTCTCGCCCGGCCGCGACCAGCGCCCGGCGAAGGGCTCGGGCGTGACGGTCTCGATGTCCTTGATCCGCTCGGCCAGGAAGTCGGCCAGGCCGTTGGGGAAGCGGAAGGTCGCCTCGGCCGGGGTCTGGTCGTGGATGCGTGAAGGATCGCAAGACCAGCGGATCTCGACGCCGCCGAACAGATAGGCCTTGGATCGGGCCATCCGGTAGAGGCGGGCGGGCTTGAAGGCGACGTTCTCGCCGAAGATCACCGGGTCGGGGGTGAAGGCGATGGCCGTGCCGTGCTTGCGCGTCGCGCCCAGCTTCTCGATGCCGCCGATCGGCTTGCCGCGCGTGAAGGCCTGGCGCCACTCGAAGCCGTCCTTCCAGGCGGTGACCTCGACGCGTTCGCTGAGCGCGTTGACCACGGAAACGCCGACGCCATGCAGGCCGCCGGAGGTCTCATAGGCCTTGCCGGAGAACTTCCCGCCGGAGTGCAGGACGGTCATGATCACCTCCAGCGCCGACTTGCCGGGGTGCTTGGGGTGCGGGTCGACGGGGATGCCGCGGCCGTCGTCGGTGACGGTGAGCATGCCGTCAGCGTCTAGGCGCACC
Source organism: Alphaproteobacteria bacterium (assembly GCA_025350685.1). Lineage (GTDB taxonomy): Bacteria > Pseudomonadota > Alphaproteobacteria > Caulobacterales > Caulobacteraceae > Phenylobacterium. The sequence continues at coordinate 13,879 of JANXXK010000165.1, forward strand.
GAAATGACCCTGGCGTGGCCGGCGACGGCCTCGTCCATGGAGTTGTCGAGCACTTCGGCGAAAAGGTGGTGCAGCGCGCGCTCGTCGGTGCCGCCGATGTACATGCCCGGGCGCGTGCGCACCGGCTCCAGGCCTTCGAGGACCTCGATGTCCTTGGCCGAATAGCCGCCGGCGGAGACCGCCGGGCGCGGCTCATGGCTCTCGGCCAGCGGCGCGGCCGGCGCGGGGTTGAGCGCGTCGTCGAACAGCGAGGTCTGCTGGGCGGTGGATTTGGCGGGAGGCGGGGGCATCTGACCGATAAGCGTGGGGCGATTCTGACTGCCCCCGGTATGAATCCCCCCGGCCCGGAAGGCAATGCGGCGCACACGCTCGGGATGCTCGACAGGCGGGCCCGCGCGGTCTCCAATCAAAAGAAAAACGGGGCAGGGCGGATGTCGAGCTGGAAGGACCCGGAGATCGCTGGCGTGCGGGCGCTGATTGTTTCGCGCCAGCCTGCGCCGGGTTCGCCCATGTCGACCCGCGAGGAGCGCCGCGCGGCGATGGACGCCTTCGGCGAGATGGGCGCCCTGCCGCCCGGCTGCCTGCACGAGCCGGCGTTCCTGGGCGGGGTCAGGTGCGAGCGGGTGGCGCCGACCCATGCGGTCGCAGGGCGGCACATCCTTTACCTGCACGGCGGCGCCTATGTGGGCGGCAGTCCGAAGAGCCACCGCCCGCTGGTGGCGAGGCTCGCCGACGCGGCCCATGCCGTCGCGATCTCCGCTGACTACCGGCTGGGGCCGGAGCACCGGTTCCCGGCTGCGGTGGACGATGCGGTGGCGGTCTATCGGGCCATGCTGGAGGGCGGGGCGGAGCCGGAGCGGACGATCATCGCCGGAGACTCCGCGGGCGGCGGCCTCGCCTTGGCCGCGGCGCTCGCGCTGAAAGAGCAGGACCTGCCGCAGCCGGCGGGGATCTTCGTGATCAGCCCCTGGGCCGACCTGACCCAGAGCCACGACACCTTCCGCACCAAGTCCGGCGTCGATCCGATGATCACCCGCGAGCGGCTGATCGAGGCGGCGCACGATTACCTGGGCGGCCTCAGCGCCCACGATCCGCTGGCCTCGCCGGTGTTCGGCGATTTCGCCGGCCTCGCGCCGATGCTGATCCAGGTCGGGTCGGAAGAGACCCTGCTGGGCGACAGCCTGTTGCTGGCCGAGCGGGCGGGGCACGCGCGGGTGGATGTACGCCTGGAGGTCTGGCCGGAGATGATCCACGTCTGGCACGCCTGGGGGGGGCAGCTCTCCGCCGCGCGCCGCGCGATCGCGGCGGCGGGGTCGTGGATGGACGGACGGCTCGGAGGCTGAAAGAGTACAACCGTGGAGGGCGTCTGGCGAAGGCTCCAGCCGACCGTGTCCGTGTCACCGGGGGGTGCCCATGATCGCCAAGTCCAGCGTCGCGGGCCTTGTAGCCCTGGCGATTTGCGCGGCCGGGCCGGCGGCGGCCGGATGCCAGCTGCAGAAGCTGGCCGAGCTGCCGGTGACCATGGAGGGGCTCCAGCCGACGATAACCGCCAAGATCAACGGCAAGGACGCTATCTTCCTGGTCGATAGCGGCGCGTTTTACAGCGTCATGCTGCCCTATGCGGTCGCCGAGCACCGGCTGAGCCAATACCCGGCGCCAATGGGTTTCTACCTCCGCGGCGTCGGCGGCGACGAGCGCAATGTACGGATCGCCACGGTGGCGGAATTCACCTATGCGGGCGTGCCGCTGAAGAACGTCGAATTCCTGGTCGCCGGCCACGACCTGGCGCCCGGCGCCGTGGGCCTGATCGGGCAGAATGTCCTTAACGCGTCGGACGTCGAATACGACCTCGCCAACGGGGTGATCCGGCTCTTCAAGTCGAAAGACTGCGACCACGCCAACCTCGCTTACTGGGCGGCCGGCAAGTCGTCTTCGGTCCTGGTGATCGCGCCCACCACCCCGCGCGAGCCGCACCTGATGGCCAGAGCCACGGTCGACGGGCACCCGATCAAGGTGATGTTCGACACGGGCGCGGCCACCTCGGTGCTCAGCCTTCCCGCCGCCGCCCGGGCCGGCGTCACCCGCACCTCGCAAGGCGTAGAGGCGGCCGGTCTGTCCCGCGGCTTCGGCAGCCGTCAGCTGGAGACGTCGATCGCGCCGTTCGACAGTTTCGCGATCGGGAGCGAGGAGATCCAGCACACCCGGCTGCGCACGGCGCCCATGGAGCTGGGGGAGGGCGACATGCTGCTCGGGGCGGACTTTTTCCTGTCGCACCGGATCATCGTCTCCACGAACCTGCGGCGGCTGTTCTTCACCTACAACGGCGGGCCGGTGTTCCGGCTGGATCGTCCCGCTCAGACGGTCGATGTCGGCGCTGCGCCGGCCGTGGCGGCGACCGCACCGGGAGCCCCGCAGAGCACGCCGACGACCGCGGAAGCCTTCAGTCGCCGCGGATCGGCCGAGATGGCCCGCCGGGACTTCACGGGCGCGATCGCTGACTTCACCCGGGCGGTCGATATGGAGCCGACCCAGCCCGGCCACTATTACAATCGGGCGATGGCGCACCTGAGCGCCCGCCAGCCGGTTCAGGGCATGGCCGACCTGGACCAGGTGCTGAAGCAGAAGCCCGACGACATTGCCGCGCTAGTCATGAGGGGAGAAGCCTACCTCGCACGCAAGGACCTGACCCGGGCGCAGGCCGATTTTGAAACGGCCCTGAGGGTCGCGCCGACCAATTCCAGTCTCCCTGTGCAGATTGGCGGCGCTTACACGCGAGAGGGTTTCTTTGAACCGGCGATAAGGCAGTACGACGGCTGGGTCGCAACCCATCCAAAAGACGACATGCTGCCGGGGGTATTGGGCGCGCGATGCTGGACTCGTGGAGTCTGGGGTCGCCAGTTGGAGGCCGCTCTGTCTGACTGCGACGGCGCGATTAAGCACGGCTTCAAGGTATCCGAGGTGATGGGCAGCCGCGGCTTGGTGCTGCTGCGTCTCGGGCGGCTCGACGAAGCGATCGCCCAGTATGACGCCGCGATCCGGCTGCAGCCCAAGGGCGCCTGGTCGCTCTACGGACGCGGCCTTGCCAGGCAGAAGAAGGGGCTGAAAGCCGAGGCGGACGCCGACATCCAGGCCGCCACCGTCATCGCGCCTGACCTGCCGGGCGAGGCCCAACGCTACGGGCTGACGGCTGACGCCGCGCCCGCCAAGTCCTGACCGATAGCCCTATTTCCTCGGCGCATAGATCGCCGTGAGCAGGTCCGGCGTCCCCTCGATCCGTTGGAGGCGCGGGTAGCGCAGGCCGCCCTTCCAGGCGATGTCGAAGGTCTTGTAGTGGTCGCCGGTCTTGACCAGCAGGCTGAGCGGGGCGCCGCCCCTGGCCGCGGTGATCGCTTCCCTCAGGCGGTCGGCGTCGTAGGCGATGCCGTTCACCGCCAGCAGCTTGCCGCCGACGGTCAGGCCGGCCTTGAACGCCGGGCCGTCCCACTGGACGCCGGCCACGTCGCCGCCGGCGCCGAGCGTCAGGCCGATGGAGTAGCTGAGATCGACCGTCTTGCGGCGCGCCTCGGCGGACTTGAAGTAGGCGGTCTCGATGTCGGTGTAGACCAGGCGCCAGCCGCCTCGGACCAGGCCGTCAAGCGGGGGCTTGGCGGCGACCTCGTCAATCCGCTCGTGCAGGAATTTCGCCCAGTCGTAGGGCTCGACGGCGTTCAGCGCCGCGACGATGTCATCGAAGGTATAGGGCCGTTCCGACCCGTTGCCGTTCTCGATGCCGAAGAAGGCCTTGGCGAAGTCGTCGAGCGAGCGTTTGCCGCTGGAACGGCTGCGGATCAGGGTGTCGGCGTCGAGCCAGACGAGTTGGCCCTCCTGATAGTAGTCCTCGCTGCGCTGCCAGCTGGTCCAGGGCTGCGGGCGGCGGCTGTTGATGATCGGGTCCTCGGTGGTGTCCTCGACCGCGCGCCAGGTGCGGCCGATCCGGGTCTCGTAGGTGGCGGCGGTGGCGGCCAGCGCATCGAGCGCCTCGGCCTTGGAGAGCAGGCCCGAGCGGCCCGAAAGCACGAAGCCCCAATACTGAGTCTGGCCCTCGTAGACCCATAGCAGCGAGCCGCGCATGGGGACGTTGAGGTTGGCGGTCCACAGGTCGGCCGGGCGGCGGAACTTGCCGTTCCAACTGTGCGTGAATTCGTGCGGGAGCAGGTCGCGCTCAGAGGGCAAGGCCGCCCAGTCGAGGAAGTAGTTTGGGCCGGCGCCGTCCTCGCTGGAGCGGTGATGCTCCAGGCCGATGCCGCCCATGCGGTCGGTGAGCGCAAACAGGAAGTCGTAGTGGTTGTAGTGGGTCGAGCCGTAGAGCTTGTAGGCTTGGCGGACGAGCTCGCGGTGCCTCTCCAGTTGGTCGACGGTGGCGGCCTCCAGCAGCTCCGGCCGGTCGGCGAAGATGTCGAGGCGCACGGGGATCGCCGCGCCGGGGTCGAGGTCGACCTGGCGGTAGTAGCGGCCGGCGAACATCGGCGAATCCACCAGCACGTCAAAGTTCACGGGCTTGAAGCGCACGACACCCGATGCCGGCGGACCCGTCGGCTCCAGCGCCGTGCCGTAGGCCCAGCCGTCGGGCAGGCGGACGCTGGCCTCGATCTGCACCTGGCGGCTGTAGTGGCCGGCCGGATACATGGCCAGCGACAGCCACTGCAGGTTCAGCATTTCGTCGGTCATCACCACGCGGCCCTGGTCGGCGGCGGTGGGCGACAGCGCCTGGAAGCTGACGTCGAGGGTGGTCGCGCCGGCCGGCACATCCACATGGAAGGCGAACACGTCGACCGGGTCGCGCTTCCAGGGCACGGGCTTGCCGCCGGCGCGGATGGTGATCCCGGCGATCTTCTCCAGCGAGTTGCGCGGCGAGTGACCGCCGGGAACCCACTGGGGGAACAGCAGGGTGAAGGGGCCGGGCCCGGCGACCGGGACCGTCTCGTGGACGTGGAAGATCCGCCGATCGATGTCGGTGGCGTCGACCTCGAGCTTCAGCAGGCCCGGGTAGGGGACGTCGCGCGGCGCCAGCGTCGGCGCAGGCATCGGATAGGGCTGAGGCTCAGGGAAAATTTGCGCGGCGGCGGGACCGGCAAGCGCGAGCGCGGCGCAGGCCGCCAGGAGCATCGACTTCACGGGGCGCAACCTCGGCTGGAGACTCTTGTCCCCGTTCTAGCGGCCTCCGTGACGGTTGGAAGACAAGAAAGAGGGCCGCGGATCGCTCCGCGGCCCCTTCAGCCTGTCAGCTCTCGCTGATCAGCACTTGTAGTACATCTCGAATTCGACCGGGTGCGGGTGTAGCGCCAGGCGCATCACTTCTTCCATCTTCAGTTCGATGTAGGCGTCGATGAAGTCGTCGCTCATGACGCCGCCGGCCTTCAGGAACCCGCGGTCCTTGTCGAGGTTCTCCAGGGCTTCCTTCAGCGAGCCGCAGACCTCGGGGATCTTCTTCTGCTCGCGGGGCGGCAGGTCGTAGAGGTTCTTGTCGGCCGGGGCGCCCGGATCGATCTGGTTGATGATCCCGTCGAGGCCGGCCATCAAGAGCGCGGTGAAGGTCAGGTACGGGTTGCCCATCGGGTCCGGGAAGCGGGCTTCCAGGCGCTTGCCCTTGGGCGAATCCACGTGCGGGATGCGGATCGAGGCCGAGCGGTTGCGGGCCGAATAGGCCAGCTTCACCGGGGCTTCGTAGCCGGGCACCAGGCGCTTGTAGGAGTTGGTGGTCGAGTTGGAGAAGGCGTTGATCGCCTTGGCGTGCTTGATGATCCCGCCGATGTACCAGAGGCACATCTGGCTCAGGCCCGCGTACTTGTCGCCGGCGAACAGCGGTTTGCCCCCGCCCCAGATCGACTGGTGCACATGCATGCCCGAGCCATTGTCGGCGAACATCGGCTTGGCCATGAAGGTCGCCGTCTTGCCGTAGGCGTGGGCGACGTTCTTGATCACGTATTTGTAGAGCTGCAGCCGGTCGGCCATGACGATCATGGTGTCGAACTTCAGGCCGAGTTCGTGCTGGGCCGGAGCCACCTCGTGGTGGTGCTTTTCCGGCTTCATGCCGAGCTCGCCCATCACCGCCAGCATCTCGCCGCGCAGATCCTGCGCGCTGTCGGTCGGATTGACCGGGAAATAGCCGCCCTTCGGCCCAGGGCGGTGCCCCATGTTGCCTTCCGGATAGTCCTTGGCGGAGTTCCCCGGCAGCTCGCTGGAGTCGTAAGAGTAGCCGGTGTTGTTCGGCTGCACCGACCATTTCACGTCGTCGAAAATGAAGAACTCGGCTTCCGGACCGAAGTAGACGGTGTCGCCGATGCCGGCCGACTTGACGAAGTTCAGCGCCGCCTTGGCGATCGAGCGCGGGTCGCGCTCGTAGGGGGTGCCGGTGTCCGGGTTCACCACGTCGCAGAACAGCGCCATCGTGGTCTGCTGGTAGAAGGGATCGATGATCGCCGAATCCAGGTCCGGGCGCAGCTTCATATCGCTCTCGTTGATGGCTTTCCAGCCGGCGATCGAGGAGCCGTCGAACATGGTGCCGTCGGTGAGGAAGTCGTCGTCGACCAGGTCGATGTCAAAGGTGACGTGCTGCATCTGGCCGCGGATGTCGGTGAAGCGGACGTCGACGTACTTGACGTCCTTTTCCTTGATCTGGGCCAGGATGTCTTTGGCGGTCGTTGCCATGGTTGGTGATCCCTAGGTTAGAAGTCTCAGATGATGAGTTTGGGTTAGACGGCGTCGGCCCCGGTCTCTCCGGTCCGGATGCGCATGACGTCGAGAATGTCGGAAACGAAAATCTTGCCGTCGCCGATGCGGCCGGTCCGCGCGGCGGTGGAGATCGCTTCCAGGCAGCGGCCGACCTGGTCGTCGGCGATGACCACCTCGATCTTGATCTTGGGCAGGAAGTCCACGACGTACTCGGCGCCGCGGTAGAGCTCGGTCTGGCCTTTCTGGCGCCCGTAGCCCTTGGCCTCGATCACGGTCATGCCCTGGACGCCCAGCTCCTGCAGGGCCTCCTTCACCTCGTCCAGCTTGAACGGCTTGATGATGGCTTCGATCTTTTTCATTCAGCCTCTGGATTTGGAACCCTCGGACCGCGGCCGCCACGGCAGCGCCGCACCGCAATCGAGGCGACCCAGCACGCCGGGCGGGTCCCTCACAAGCGCACACGCGGGCAGGCGTCGAGCCGGGGGGCGCCAAACGGGCGGTCGCCTACTAATTAGGCGTCCTGTGTCCAAAAAGCGATCAATGCGGAATTGCCTTCAAGTAGGCGGTTCGGGCGCCTAGGATCGGGCGCTCAGACAGTCGGAAGGCGGGCGGCGTATGGACGAAACAACTCCAGTTCTCATCGGAGCGGGCCAATTCACCTATCGGGGCGATCCGGCGTCGTCACCGTCTCCGAACGCCCTGCTGAAGATTGCGGCGGAACGGGCGGCGGCGGACGCGGGCATCGGCGCGGCCGGCCTGGCGGCCATCGACAGCCTGGCGGTGGCCGGCTTCACCATCGATGCGCCGGGCTCGACGCGGACGACGATCCCCCACTCGGCGAACCCGCCGGCGCGGCTGGCCCGGGACCTGGGCGCGAGCCCTCGCTGGGCGGTCTATTCGCACATGGGCGGCAACACCCCCCAGCAGCTGATCAACGTCCTGGCCGAGCGGATCTCCCGGGGCGAGACCGAGCTGGCGCTGGCTGTCGGGGCCGAGTTCCTCGGCTCGGCGATGAAGCGGCTGACCAGGGGGCTGGGCTTCGACGACTGGGCGGGCGAGGCGGCGGAGGAGCTTCCAGAACCGGATCGCATCGGCGACCCGCGTTCGGGAGTCAGCCCCTACGAGGCGCGGCACGGGCTGAACCGGCCGATCAACATCTATCCGATGTTTGAGAACGCGCTGCGCGCCCGCGACGGCCGATCGATCGCCGACCACCAGGCGCGCATGGGCCGGCTGTTCGCGCCGTTCACTCAGGTCGCGGCGCAGAACCCGGAAGCCTGGTTCCCGACCGCGCGGACGGCAGAAGAACTGGTCACCGTCTCGGACAAGAACCGGATGGTGGGCTTTCCCTATCCAAAGCTGCTGAACGCCATCATGGAGGTCGACCAGTCGGCCGGCGTGATCGTGGCCAGCGTCAGGAAGGCCCGCGAGCTGGGCGTGCCGGAGGACAGTTGGGTCTACCTGCACGGCTGCGCCGACGCCGCCGACCTCTGGTACCCCCTGGACCGGCAGAACTTCCACTCCAGCCCGGCCATGCGGCTGACCGGCAAGCTGGCGCTGGACATGGCCGGGGTGAACTTGGAGCAGATCGACTTCATTGACCTCTATTCCTGCTTCCCTGTGGCGGTGGAGATCGGGGCGGAAGAACTGGGCTTGGCGTTCGACGATCCGCGCGGCCTGACGGTGACCGGCGGGCTGCCCTACGCCGGTGGACCCGGCAACAACTACGCCATGCACTCGATCGCCGCGATGATGGGCAAGCTGCGCGCCAAACCCGGCGCCTGGGGGCTGACGACGGGTAACGGTTGGTACCTGACCAAACAGTCCACGGGGGTCTATTCGACGACCAAGCCCACCAAGCCGTTCGAGCGCCAGGACCCGAAGGTGCTGCAGGCTGAGATCGACGCCCTGGCCCATCCGGCCGTCACGGAAACGCCGCAGGGCGCGGCCAAGGTCGAGACCTACACCGTCGTCCATCGCCGGGAGGGGCCGTTCATGGGGATCGTCATCGGCCGGGACTCCGAAGGCCGGCGGTTCGCCGCCCACACGCCGGGCGATCTGGCGACCCTGGCCGGCCTGGAACAGGGCGAGCAGGTGGGGCGGCCGGGTACGGTCGGACCGGGCCCGGATGGCCAGACTAACCTGTTCACTCCGGCCTAAGAGCGCGCATGGCCCGCCTCTACTTGATCCGCCACGGCAAGCCTGCCTCGATCTGGGGCGGGGACGACGACGACCCGGGGCTGGACGAGACCGGGCAGGCGCAGGCCCGGGCGGCGCGCGATTGGCTGCTGGCCCTGCCGGAGACGCAGCGGCCGACCAAGGTGGTGAGTTCGCCGCTGCGCCGCTGTCGCGAAACCGCCGAGCCGACCGCCGCAGCGCTGGGCGTGGCGGTGGAGATCGATCCGCGGGTGGGCGAGATCCCGACGCCAGCGCCGCTGTCTGCCGAGGCGCGCGGGCCCTGGCTGCGCAAGTCCTTCGCTGGGACCTGGGCGGACATCGAGGGCGACCTCGACTACGACGCCTGGCGGCGCGACATCACCGCCTCGCTGGTCGCCCGCGGCGGGACGGCGGTCTTCTCGCACTATGTGGCCACCAACGCGGTGGTCTCGCAGTTGGTGGGCGACCCGAACGTGCTGGCGTTCCGGCCCGATCACACCTCAATCACGGTCCTGGAGACCGACGGGGCGACCCTGACCTTGGTGGAAAAAGGCCATGAGGCGACCACCGGTGTGCTTTAGGATGGGGTGCTAAGTAGTTGACCGTACGGCAAATACTTACCGTGTCGGAGATGGGAAAGGCCGACGCGGCGGCAATCGCTGCGGGCACGCCGGGTCTGGTGCTGATGGAACGCGCGGGTGTCGCGGTTGCCGACGCGGTCTGCGCCAGGTTCGACCGCCAGGCGGCGCTGGTGCTCTGCGGCCCAGGGAACAACGGCGGCGACGGCTACGTGGCGGCCCGCGTGCTCAAGGATCGTGGCTGGCCCGTGGAGGTGCGCAGCTTTGGCGAGCCGGCCACCCAGGACGCCCAGGCCGCCAGCGCCCGCTGGGATGGCCTCACGAAGCCGCTGAACGGCGCGCTAGAGCCCGGCGTCTGGGTCGACGCCCTGTTCGGCGCGGGGCTTTCCCGGCCACTGGAAGGCGCCGCGGCTGCCGCCGCCGTGCGGATGGCCGAGGCGCCGGAGAAGGTGGTGGCTGTGGACGTCCCGAGCGGTGTGCCGGGCGACACCGCCATGCCGATCGGCCCGGCGGCGCGTGCGGCGGTGACGGTGACCTTCCACGCCAAGAAGCCGGCGCACGTGCTGGAGCCCGGCCGCGGCCGCTGCGGCGACGTGATCGTGGCCGATATCGGCCTTGCCGATACGCCGTCGAAGTCGGTGGAGAACGGGCCGGAGCTCTGGCTGCCGCGCTTCCCCTGGCCGAACGCGGCCAGCCACAAGCATGCCCGCGGCCGGCTGATCGTGGTCAGCGGCGAGGCCTGGAGCACCGGCGCGGCGCGGTTGGCGGCGCGGGCGGGGCTGCGCATCGGCGCGGGCCTGGTGACCGTGCTGTCGCCGACCGAGGCCCTGCCGGTGAACGCCGCGCACCTGGAAGCGGTGATGCTGCGCGGCTTCGAGACCGACCTGGAGCTGGAGGTG
>JANXXK010000178.1 GCA_025350685.1 Alphaproteobacteria bacterium
GCCCCTGAACGTGGCCGCGCACGCTGGCGACATGGCGCAGGCCCGCGGCGTCGCGGCCTAGGTCGTCGGTGGCCTCCTGCAGCTCCAGGAAGGCGTTCAACGAGCATTTGGCATCAATGATGAAGACGCCCCCGCCAGGCAGTTTCACCGTCACGTCCGGCCGCCGCCGGCCTTCCTCGGTATCGGTGGAGGCCTGTTCGGTGAAGTCGCAGAAGCTGGACAGGCCCGCCTGCTCCAGCACGTTGCGCAGCGTCTGTTCGCCCCAGCGCCCCTGCACGCCGGCCCCCCGCCGCAGCGCCGAGGAAAGCTTGCGCGCCTCGTCCTGCGTCGCCGACGACGCCAGCAGCAGCGCCGCGATCTGCTCCTTCAGGCCCCCGGTCTCCTCGGCGCGGACCTTCTCCGCCGCCGCCACATGCTCCTGGAATTTCTGCAGGCTCTCGGCCACCGGCTTGAGTTGCGCCTCGAGGCGGGCCTGAGCGAGCTGCTCGCGACTGTGCACGGCCTCCTCGTTGCGCTTGAGGATCGCCTCGGCCACGCCCTGCGCCGACTGCGCCACTGACGCCGCCGCCAGATCGGCGTGGTCGCCGAGCATCCGCGCCCGCTGCCGCTCCATCAGCGCCCAGGCGACCGCCGCCACCGCAACCACGGTGCTCAGGAAGGCGAGGATCAGATACCCGTTCATGCTGTGTTCTTAGCGGTTTAGGCGAGTCGCCGCTAGGCCGCCCCTCTTAAGCCGGACGCCGGGCCCGCATCGCCTGGGCGATGGTCCCGTCGTCCAGCCAGTCGAGCTCGCCGCCCACCGGCACGCCGCGCGCCAGCATGGTCACCGAGACCTCCGCGCCGGCCAGCCGGTCGGCCAGGTAATGGGCCGTGGTCTGGCCGTCGACCGTCGCCGGCAGCGCCAGGATCACCTCGCGAACCCCGGCGTCCGAGGCCCGCGCCACCAGGCCGTTGACCCGCAACGCCTCGGGCCCCACCCCGTCCAGCGCCGACAGCAACCCGCCCAGCACGTGGTAGCGGCCGCGGAACGCGCTCGCGCGCTCCATGGCCCAGAGCGCGCCGACCTCCTCGACCACGCAGATCAGCGCCGGATCACGGCTGTTGTCCGCGCAGATCGCACAGGGGTCCTGGGTGTCCAGCGAGCCGCACCTGGCGCAGACCTTCACCCGCGCCGCCGCCTCGGCCAGGGCGTCGGCCAGCGGCCTGAGCAGCTGGTCTCGCCGCTTCAACAACGCCAGCGCGGCGCGGCGCGCCGACCGCGGCCCCAGCCCCGGCAACTTGGCAAGCAGGCTGATCAGCCGCTCGATCTCGGGTCCGGCGGAGGCGGCCAAATCAGAACTTCGGCATGCCGGGCATCCCGGCCAGAGGCCCCGCCGCCTTCGTCATCAGCTCGGCCGAGCGGGCATCGAGCTGGCGCTTGGCGTCGGCGTGGGCCGCGGCCACCAGGTCGCCGACCATTTCGGCGTCGCCGGGCTGCATCAGGTTGGGGTCGATGTCGACGCGGGTGATCTGGCCCGTGCCGCGTAGCGTCACCTTGACCATACCGTCGCCGGCCTGGCCCAGCAGCACCATCTGCTCCAGCTCGGCCTGGGCGGCGGCCAGCTTCTCCTGCATCTGCTGGGCCTGCTTCATCAGGCCGGCCAGGTCTTTCATTTGGGGAGCGGCTCCGTGAGGCGGGTCGTGCCGGTCTTGAAGATCTGCACGACGACGATCTGCGCCGGCTCAGTGCGGCTGGCGTTGACGATATAGTGCGGCTGCAGCGGGGTTTCCGACCAGGCCTGGCCCGTCTCGAACCGCTTCTCCGGCTCGTCGCCCAGCCGGTTGATCACCGCGCCCTTGGTCACATAGGCATAGGTCGAGGCGGGATGGCGATGCCCCGCCTGGCCCGCCGTGGTCAGCGGCCCGTTCCCCGCCGGCGGCAGGTTCACCACCAGCATCGTCGTATTGAACCCCGGCGCCACCACCGCCGGCTCATTGATCAACGGCGGCGCAGGCTGAGCGTGGGCTGCGCCGGCAATCAACAGGCCGCCGCAGGCTGCAAGAAAACCACGGAAAACACGGAAATCGGCCCCGCGCCTTCCGTGCTCTTTCCGTGTTTTCCGTGGTTGAATCGTCAGCGGCTTCGCCGCCCCCCTAGTCCTCATCGTCGTCCTCCGGCTCGGTGGCCACCACGCCTTGCGCTGCCTCGGCCCCTGGCAGGGTGCGGATGCCGACGATCTCGGCGCCGGGGAAGGTCTTCATCACCGACAGCACGAAGGGGTCCTGCTCGATCTGGGCGCGCACCTCGCGCTCCTCGCGCTTCTGGCGCTCCCAGAGGCTCTCGGCCCCGCCGCCGCCCTGGGCGGCGATCAGCCAGCGCTCACCGGTCCATTCCTTCAGCCGCCCCACCAGCCGCTGCGCCAGGTTCGGCGGCGCGCCAGGCGCGGGCTCATATTCGATGGCGCCGGGCCGGAAGCTGATCGGTCGCACGAACCGCTCGACGTCCAGCTTCAGCGAGATGTCCCGCTTGCGGTCGATCAGCGCCAGCATCTGTTCGAACGTCGCGATGGAGGCCACCGGCTCGCCAGCGACCTGGGGCGAGGCCTGCGGCTGCGCCTGAGGCGCCGCCATCCCGCGCGCGACGGTCCCGCCGCCGCCGGACGCCACAGCACCACCTCCGCCGCTGGGCCCTGAGGGCCCACCCTGCGAAGCCGGCCCGGCCGGCGAAGCAGGGCCGTCCTGCAACCGCTTCAGCGCCTCCTCCGGTCCCGGCAGGTCAGCCGCATAGGCCAGCCGGATCAGCGCCATGTCGGCCGCCGCCGCCGCATCCGGCGCGCGCCGCACCTCCTCGTAGGCCCGCAGCGTCATCTGCCACAGCCGCGACAGCGTCCCGGCCGAGACCGCCGCCCCCACCGCCGCCAGTCGCTGCGCCTGGTCCTTGGGCATGATCAGCGCCTGCGGCCCGATGGCCTTGGCCACCGACGCCCCATGGCAGTGATCCAGCAGGTCCAGCATCACCTGGTCCGGATTGGCCCCATAGCCATAGAGCGTGCGGAACGTCTCGATCGCCGGCCCGGCCTCGCCGCGCATCACCTGTTCAAACAACGAAATCGTCTGGGCTCGGTCGGCCAGCCCCAGCATGTCGCGGATCGTCCCGCCGGTGACCGTCTGCCCAGGCTCGGCCTGGACGATGGCCTGGTCGAGCATCGACTGCGCATCGCGCACCGACCCCTCGGCGGCGCGGGCGATCAGCATCAGCCCGTCGGCCTCCACCCGCGCCCCCTCGGCCTCGGAAATCATCTCCAGGTTCTTGACGATCATATCGGGTTCGACGCGGCGCAGATCGAACCGCTGGGTGCGCGACAGGATGGTCACCGGCACCTTGCGGATCTCGGTGGTGGCGAAGATGAACTTAGCGTGCGGCGGCGGCTCCTCCAGCGTCTTCAACAACGCATTGAACGACTGGGTCGAGAGCATGTGCACTTCGTCGATGATGTAGACCTTGTAGCGCGCCGAGGTCGGGGCATAGCGCACCCCGTCGAGCAGCTCGCGCATCTCGTCCACCTTGGTCCGCGACGCCGCGTCGAGTTCCAGCACATCCATGTGCCGCCCCTCGATGATCGAGGGGCAGTGCACCCCCTCTACCGTGAGGTCGAGCGTCGGCTCGTGGATCGTCTCGCTCTCGTAGTTGAGCGCGCGGGCCAGCAGCCGCGCCGTGGTGGTCTTGCCCACCCCCCGCACGCCGGTGAGCATGAACGCATGCGCGATCCGCCCCGACGCAAAGGCGTTGGTCAGCGTCCGCACCATGGCCTCCTGGCCATAGAGGTCGGCGAAGGTCTTCGGCCGGTACTTGCGCGCAATGACCGTATAGGCCGCAGACGCGTCGTCGCTCAGCGTCGGCTTCCGGGCCTCGGCGCCAAACATGTCGATCGAAGGCGGGCCCTCTACGAGCCCGTCGTCATCGTCGCGGCTGAGGTCTTCGTCGGCCATGCCGTCCATGTAAGAGGACGCCGCGAACCCCGCAAAGCGTAAACCCCGAAACTCACAGGAAAGAGCGCAGGCCTCAGCCCCGCTCTTCCCCGCGAAAGCGGGGACCCAGGCTTTTTCTGTTCCGCCTTCGCGCCAGCGTAGGCTCCCAATTCAAACCCACGGAAAACACGGAATGGAGTACAGAAGCCGCAGGCGCCCTCTTTCCGTGTCCATCCGTGTTTTCCGTGGTTCAAAAAAACCTGGGTCCCCGCCTGCGCGGGGATGAGCGGAATATGGAATGATGGGGAAAGGTGGAGACCGAACGGCGACCCGGAACGGAATTCGTTGTGGCTGCTGCCTTCCGGCCCTGACCAGGTTGGCGAAGCGTCCGCCCGCCGCCGATCTCCGCTGGGGGATATGGCGGATTGGGGCGCTGCGGGCAAGGGGGCGCCCGCCTACCCCATCTCCCGCCGCACCGCCGCCACCGCCCGGTCCACGTCGGCCTCGGTGTTGAACAGGTGCGGCGACAGGCGAAGGCCGTTGAGCCAGCGCTTCTCGGTCATCTTGCTCACCACCTTGTGCCGGTCGAGCAGGGCCGCGCGCAGGGCCTTGCTGTCGATGTCGGCGGGGAGCTCGGCGGCCACCAGGGCGGTCGCCATCGGGTCGCCGGGCGGGGCGCTGACCATCCGCAGCCGCGGGATCCGCGCCAGGCCCTGGTAGGCGCGGTTGCGCAGAGCCAGGTTGTGCGCCTCCACCTCCGCCATGCCGCGCGCGCCCATGTCATGCGCCGCCACGCCCAGGCCGACGGCCAGCGGCAGGCAGCCGACCCCCACGGAATTGTTGACGAACCGATGGCCGTCCTGCAGCTGCACCGGGTCGATCGCGTCCCTGGCGCCCTGGCGGATGTAGAGCAGGCCCGTGCCCTTGGGGCCCATCAGCCACTTGTGGCCGGCGGGGGCGTAGGCGTCGCAACCGATGGCCTTCACGTCCACCGCGATCTGGCCCAGCGCCTGAGCGCCGTCGACCACGCAGATCACCCCCCTCGAACGGGCCAGGGCGGCGATTTCGGCCACTGGCATCCGGTGCCCGGTGGTGGAGATCACGTGGCTCACGCTGATAGCCCGCGTCCGTGGCCGGATCGCCCGGGCGAAGCGCTCGACGATGGCGGCCGGGTCGCGGTCCGCGGGCGCGATGGGGATCACGTCGACCGCCGGGCCGCCGCGTCGCGCCATATGGGTCCAGCAGTAGGTCGCTCCCTCGTGCTCCTGGTCGGTGGTCAGCACCCGGTCGTCAGCCGTGAGCCGCATACCTGCGGCAAGCGTGTTCATCGCGTCTGTGGTGCTGCGCGTGATCAGCAGTTCGTCCGCCCCGCAGCCCATGAAGGCCGCTGCCGTCGCGCGCGCCGCGTCGGCGCTCAGGTTGAGCGGCCCGTCATTGTAGGTCATCGCGACCGGGTTCAGCTCCAGTTCCGTCCAGGCCGCCTCCATCGCCGCGCGCACCCGGCGCGGCGTCGGCCCAAGCGAGCCGGTGTTGAGGTAGGTCAGGCCAAGCGCGAACCCGTACTCCGAGGCGTGCTGCGCTCGGCCTGCGCCCAGCGCCACGCCCGCCGGGGCGAGGCCCGCCGCCAGGCCCGTGACCGCCAGGACGGCGCGGCGCGTATGGCGCGCGTTGGATTTCCCCGACATTGCTCCCCCGATCTCGCCCGAACCCGTTTGGCGACGCCCCGGCTAGGCCCTCTCGGCTTCCGCCATCGCTGCCGCGGCCTTGGCCATGTACTTGTCGAAGGCGCCGGAGCGGATCATCTCGCGGCGCTCTTCCAGGCCGCGGTGGAGTTCCACCAGCACCCGGGCCGCGTGCGCGTTCTGCTGGATCGCGGCCCAATAGACGGCGACGTTGGCGCATCCGGGGATCGGGTTGTCGACGCCGGTGGCCGGCAGCACGTTCTCGACCATGAACAGGCCGGGCACCAGCGCGCAGTCGGCCATGGTGATCCGCCCGCAGCAGGCGAAGCCGTGCTCCCCGGCCTGGGGCCCGATCAGCTTGTCCAGCGCCTTGATGTTGCGCACCACCTGACCGGCCAGCAGGTCGACGATCCCTTGGTCGCGGGTCTTGGCGCGGGCCTGGCCCGAGAGCATGAACATGTTGTTCATGATGTAAATGTCGCCGAGCCGGGCGATCGTGCGGATGTGGGCGGTCTCGCGCGGCGTGGCGCCCAGCATCGAGGGCTTGGGATAGACCTCCTCGAGATATTCCGCGATCACCTCGGATTCCGGCATCATGTCGCCGTCGATATCCAGCACCGGGATGCGGCCGATCGGGAACTGCTGGCGGAATTCCGGCGTGCCGAAGGTCGCCGGCCGCTCCAGCGTGATGTCGGTGATCCCCTTGGCGTAGATCTGCAGGCGCACGCGCGCCGAGTAGGGGCTGAGATCCCCGGAATAGAGTTTCATGGCGGGCGCGCGCTCCTCGGCGTTATCGTTGGAGCGGAAGCAGACCCTGCAATGGGAACCCGGTCAACGCCGCGCGGCCTAGCCGTCGGCGGCCGCCTCGCCGGGGTTGGCGCTTTCGGGCGCCTGGCGCTCGGTCTGCGCCTCGTCTCGGGCGATGGCGTCCGGCAGGGGCCCGCCCGGCTTCGGTTCACGCGGCGCGGCGGCCGTATTGTCGGGCTTGGTCTTTTCGTCGGTCATGGCGCGGTCCTCGGCTGCAGGACGAAAGCCCCTGGCCGGCCCGGCCGTTCCCAATCCACACCCGGACGCGCTACCTTGGACGCAGCCCACGGAGCACCACCCCATGTGCCGCAACATCAAGACCCTGTTCAACTTCGACCCGCCGGCGACCCAGGACGAGATCCGCGCCGCCTCGCTGCAGTACGTGCGCAAGCTCTCCGGCTTCAATGCGCCGTCCAAGGCCAACGAGGCCGCGTTCAACGCCGCCATCGAGGAGGTGTTCCAGGCCGGCCACCGCCTGCTGCATGCGCTGGAGACCCAGGCCCCGCCGCGCGACCGACAGACCGAGGCCGCCAAGGCCAAGGCCCGGTCCGCCCAGCGTTTCGGGGTGCGCGCCCCAGCTTGAGGCGCCTGTGCCTTGCCGCGCCGGCCTTTGCGGACCTAGGATCGGCGAACGACGAAAGGCGCCGCCTTCAGAGACGCCGCAACCAGGGTAGGACGCACATGCCGGCCGACACCGCCACCACCACCGCCATGGGGACCAAGCCCAGCTACCTGGGCCTGCTGAACGCCATCTCCAACGCCGAGAGCGCCGCCGGCGTCTACCTCGAGGCCTGGGCCGATGTGACGCCCAGCGCCGACCTCGCCTGCACTTTGCGCCTGGTCGCCGCGCGCGAGCGCAGCCACGGCGAGGTGTTCTGCCGCCGCATCGCCGAGCTGGGCTACAGCCTGCGCAAGAAGCCCGATCCGCGCGGCTCTGCCCAGCTGGCCCGGCTGGCCGATCCTGCGATCAGCGACCTGGAGAAGATCGGGCCACGCGGCGAGGGCGCCGCCGACCCGTTCGCCGAGATCCGCCGGCGCATCTCCGATGGCGAGTTCGACGTCATGACCGTCAACCTGATGAACTGGTACATCACCGAGGAGAAGGACAGCGCGCAGCGCCTGCGCGAGGCCTACGACTGCGTGCGCGAGATGTCCGGCGGCAAGCGCAAGGCCCAGGCCTCGTCAGACGGCGGCGCCAGCGCCGACGCCGAGGCGATCATGGCCTGCATGACCGCCGGCTTCGCGCGGCTGGAAAAGTCGCTGGACAAGCTGGTCAAGGCCTCGAAATAGGCGACCGCTTCAACGTCCCCGCTCAGCGCCACGCGAACACTGGCTGCTCAAGGTCGGCGACGCGGGTGACCCGCCCGGCGACCAGTTCGCGGAACTGGTAGACCAGCGCCGCGGTCGGCGCATGGATGTGGTCGTCGCCGATGCGCAGGCGGATCAGCGGGCGCGAGCTTTCGGGGATGGTCTCGAAGGCGACCGCATCCGCGGCCGCGATATGGTCGAGCCGGATCCGATGCGCCGAGGCGACCTCGGCCGGGTTGGGCTTGAGCGCCGTCGCATCGTCCAGCCAGGCCACCACCGGGGTGATCGCGTAGCCCGACCGCGTCGGATAGTCGTCAAGCACGCCCAGGATGCCGGCCGCCGGCAAGCTGAGGCCCAGCTCCTCGTGCAGTTCGCGCAGCGCGGCGGCCTCCAGCGTCTCGCCCGGATCGCATCGCCCGCCAGGCAGCGCCCACTGGCCGGCGTGCGCCCGCAGCAGGGCCGAGCGCCGGGTCAGCAGGAACGCCGTCTCGCCCGAGCCATCGTCGGCCTCGACCAGCGTGATCACCACGGCGGCCGGCTTGAGGTCCGCGCCCTCGTGGACGATCCGCGGGAAGTCGCGGCATCGCGCCGCCAGCGCCTGGCGGAAGTCCGCCCCGAACGGAAATCTCATGCGGCCCTGCGCCTAGGCGCTCCGCAGGTCGACGCCGCAGCCGAATTTGGCGCCGGTCAGTCCGAGTTCGTCGCGTAGCACCCAGAGCAGGGGCGCGTCCGGCTCGACGTCGAGTTGGTGCGCCTTCCCGTTGACCGAGATGGTGATCATCTGAACCTCCCGCGTCTGGGCCCGAGACGCGATCTAGGACCCACGCGACGACGTTGACAAGGCAGCCGGCGACGGCATGCCAGCCCAGGCGCCCCCGCTTCGACCGCCTGGGCAAGGAGGTAACGCGGTTACATTTGCTGATTGACCTGACGGCGTCGGCGAAGTCTGCTCCAAGCTTAACCTTCAGGAGCCGTCATGACCGCCAGGGTCTCCAACAACAGCAAATTCGTCGTCGCGGGCGCCGCCATCGTCGTCGCCGCTGTGGCGGCCTACGGCCTGGGCCGGGTCTATCCGCCGATGGGCGCCCCCACCTCCGGGACGATCGCCCCGGCGGAGCGCTATCAGGTTAGCCAGCTTTCCAGCACCGACGTGGTCCTTGGCGACGCCACCGTCCCGACGCTGATGCAGACAGACGCCTTCGAGCTGATGGTCAAGAACCCGGGCTTCCGGGCGATGGCCACCGACCCGGCCTTCAGGCAGCTGGCGCAGGACAATCCGAGGGCGCTGGCCGCCATCGCCCAGAACCCGGCGGCCTTCGCGAACCTGGCCAAGGACCCGCAGGCGCTGCGCCAGCTCGCCGCCGACGCCAAGGCCTACGCCAGCCTCAGCCCCCAGGCCCAGGCATCCAACGCCCAGGTGCTGGCCGTGATGATCGCCAATTCGGCCGCGTTCCAGACCCTGGGGCGCCATCCGGAGGCGCTCGCGGCCTTCGCGGGGCACGCCGACGCGGCCGCCGCGCTCGCCGCCTATCCCCAGGCGCTGCAGGCGGTGGCCGCCAACGCCCAGGCCTTCGCGATCTTCGCTAACGATTCCAAGGCTTTCGCCAACGCGGCGGCCAACCCGACCTCGTTCGCGGCGATGGCGAGTGACGCTGCGGCATTCAAGCAGATGGCCATGGACGCCAAGGCGATGGCGGCGATCTCGGCCGACTCCCAGCTGTTCGCCGCCATGGCGGGCCAGGCCGCGGCGTTCCGCCAGATGGCCAGTGACCCGGCTTTCGCCGCGTCGAGGACGCACCAGGCGCTGGTGGCCATGGCGGCCGACGCGCGCTCGTTCTCGGCGCTGTCCGGCTCCCCCCAAGCCTTGCAGGCGATGGTCGCCAGCGCGGCGTCGATACAGGCGCAGATGTCGTCTTCCGGCGTCGGCGCCCAGGCCGCGACCCAGGCCGCCGCGGCCTTGGCGCAGCACACATTGTCCTTCTCGACCATGGCGACCCAGCCGCAGGCGATGGCGGCGATGGCCGACCACGCCGCGGCGTTCGCCAGTCTTGCGCGCTATCCGCAGGCCTTTGAGGCCATGGCCGCGAACCCGGCCGCCTTCGCCAACTTCGCCCATGACGTGAACGCCTTCGCCATGGCCGCCGCGACACCGCAGGCCTTCCAGGGCATGGCTTCGGCGCCGGGGGCGTTCAGGCAGCTGGCCAACGACGCCAGCGCGATGGCGGCCTTGCGCGCCGACAGCCAGGCGTTCTCCGCCATGGCGGCCAACGCCCGGTCCTTCCAGTCGTTGGCGATGAACGGCGCCGCCTTCCGGGCCATGGCGTCCGACGCCAAGGCCTTCGACGCCATGGCCGCCAACGCCCAGGCCTTCAGGTCCTTCGCCGGCAACGCCCAGAACCTGGCCGCCATCGCCGCCCAGGCCCAGCTGTTCCAGTCCGCGGCGGCGGCCGCGCAGGTCCAGGCGCAGGCCCAGGGGATCGCCGCGAACGCCAACGCTGCCGCGCTGCAGGCCATGGCGGCCTATCCGCAGGCCTTCGCTCTGATGGCGCAGTCGCCGGCCGCCTTCACGGCGCTGGCGTCCAACGCCAAGGCCGTCAGTGCGCTCGCGGCCAACGCCCAGGCCATGTCGGCGCTCGCCGCCAACGCCCAGGCCTTCGCCGCCCTCGCCTCGAGTCCGGCGTTCGGGGCGATGCTGTCCAGCCAGCAGTTCGCCTCGCAGATGAGCGTTCGATAGGCTTCGCGGCGCGCCGGAAACGGCCTAGACTCGGGCCGGGCTTCGGGGGGATGCATGTTGAGTAGCGCATGGCGGCGGGGCTTTGCCGCCGTCGCCCTGTCGGCGTTCGCGGTCAGCGCCTCGCCGGGTTCAGCCTCGGCCCAGTCAGCGCCCGCCCCGGGCGCCGTCGCGGTCGAGAAGCCCGCGCCTTCCAAAGCGGCGAACGCCGCCGAAATCGACCTCTCGACGATCAAGACCGCCGATCTGGAGCTGTTGTATTTCGATCCCGCGCAGACCTACCTGACGCCCTACGTCGCCAAGACGTTCGAGCACTCGCTGGCCTTCCAGAAAAAGCTGTTCGGCTGGACGCCGTGGGACCGCACGACGGTCCTGCTGAAGGACTTTTCGGACTACGGCAACGCTGCGGCGCGGTCCTCCCCCAACAACGCCATCCTGCTCGACGTGGCCCCGATCCCCCAGACGTTCGAGACCTTCAGTCCGGGCGAGCGGTTCTTCACCCTGCTCAACCACGAGCCTGTGCACGTGGCCACCATGGACGTCTGGAACCGCCAGGACGCCATGTGGCGCCGGTTCTTCCACGGCAAGCCCATGCCGATCGAACAGCATCCGGAGTCGATCCTCTACAACTACCTGGCCACGCCGCGGGTGAATTCGCCGCGCTGGTACCTCGAGGGGTCCGCGGTCTTCATGGAGACCTGGATGGCTGGCGGCTATGGCCGGGCCCAAGGCGGCTACGACGAGATGGTCTTCCGCGCCAAGGTGCGCGACCACGCCGCCTTCTATTCGCCGCTCGGTCTGGAGGCCGAGGGCACCCAGGTGGACTTCCAGGTGGGGGTCAACGACTACCTGTATGGCGAGCGGTTCTTCACCTATCTGGCGCTGACCTATGGGCCGGAGAAGGTGATCGCCTGGCTACGCCGCGATGAAGGCTCGGCCGGCTACTACTCCGTGCAGTTCGAGCGCGTCTTCGGCAAGCCGCTGGACACGGCCTGGCAGGAATGGATCACCTGGGAGCACAGCTTTCAGACCGCCAATCTGGCCCGCGTCCAGGCCTACCCTGTGACGCCTGCGACCCCGTTGGCCAGGACCGGTCTCGGCTCGATCTCTCGGGCGTTCCTTGGGCCTGGCGGCAAGACCCTCATCGGCGCATTCCGCGCGCCCGGGGTGATCGCGAACGTCGGTGTCCTGTCACTGGACGACGGCAAGGTCCGCCGGCTCGCCGATATCAAGGGCGCGATGCTCTATCGGGTGACGTCGCTGGCCTACGACCCGACCGCGGGCAAGGCCTACTACACCAACGACAACTACGCCTTCCGCGACCTGATGGAGGTCGATGTGGCCAGCGGCAAGAGCCGCATGCTGCTGCGCGACGCACGCATTGGCGACATCGTCGTCAACCCAAGGGACAAGTCGATCTGGGGGCTGCGGCACCTGAACGGCCTGGTGACGCTGGTGAAACTGGAGCCGCCCTACGCCGGCTGGAGCCAGGTGCACACCTTCGCCTATGGGGAGATACCCTTCGATCTGGATATCTCGCCGGACGGGACCCTGTTGTCGGCCTCGGTCGGCCAGATCAACGGCGAGCAGTCCGTGCGGATCTTGAGGATCGACGACCTCAGCGCCGGGCCGCTGGTCCCCACGGGCCAGTTCAAACTGGGCCAGTCGACACCGGAGGGCTTCGTCTTCTCGCCCGACGGCAAGTACCTGTTCGGATCGAGCTACTACACCGGCGTTTCCAACATCTACCGCTTTGAAATCGCCACCGGCAAGGTGGAGGCGGTCTCCAACGCCTCGACTGGATTCTTCCGGCCGATTCCCCGGTCCGACGGCAAACTGATCGTCTACGAGTACACCGGCGCGGGCTTTGCGCCGGTGGTGATCGATCCATTCCCGGTGAGCGACCTTGGCAACGTCAAGTTCCTCGGCGCCGAGGTCGCAGCGAAGCATCCGATCGTCAAGTCGTGGGCGGTGGGCTCTGCCGATGGCGTACCGCTGGAAAGCTTGGTCCGCGAACGCGGCAAGTACATCCCCAACAAGGAAATGAAGCTCGCTTCGATCTATCCCGTGATCGAGGGTTACCGGGGCGACGTGGCGGCCGGCGTGCACGCGATCTTCGAGGACCCGCTGCAGTTCAACCAGCTGATAGGCACGCTGGCCTACTCCGTCGACGGTCGCGGGCCCAGCGACGAGCGGCTGCACGTGAACCTCGAATACAAGACGCTGAAATGGCGGATGCGCTACTGGCACAATGGCGCCGATTTCTACGACCTGTTCGGCCCCACCTACCGCAGCCGCCGGGGCGATGCGGTGCTGGTCGGCTACAAGGACGCACTGATCTACGACCCGCCGAACCAGCTCGATCTGGTGGCCGACCTTGCCGCCTTCCGCGGCCTCGACACCCTGCCGCTCTCGCAGAACATCGCCGCGCCATCGAAGAACCTGGTCTCGGGACGGATCGGCCTGCGCTACACCGCCACCGACAAGAGCCTCGGCGCGCTCGACTACGAAAAGGGCCTGCGCTGGTCGCTGTTCAGCACCGGTGACCTGAGTTCGGGAGATGTCTTCCCGAAGGTCTACGGAACCTTCGACTTCGGCGGGCCGCTGCCCATCAAGCACGCTTCGCTGTGGCTCTACTCCGCCGCCGGCGCCGGTGGCGGCCCGCGGAACAATCCGCTCAGCCAGTTCTATTTCGGTGGCTTCGGCAACAACTACCTCGATGACGGCGAGGTGAAGCGCTATCGCGAATACGACAGCTTCCCGGGCTTCAAGATCGACGAACTGGCCGGCCGCGGCTTCGCAAAGTCGATCGTGGAACTGAACCTGCCGCCTGTTCGGTTCTCCGACATCGGCAGCCCAAGCCTGTTCCTGAGCTCTCTTCGCACCGCCGTCTTCGCCGGCGTTCTGGGCGTCAATCCGTGGGAGCATGACCGCCGCACACTGGAAACCGTCGGTGGTCAGTTTGACTTCAACTTCACCGTCGCGCTTCGGTTGCCGATGGTGCTGTCGATCGGCGCGGCGTCCGGCTTCGAGGACGGCCGCCACCGCCGCGACGAGGTGATGATCTCGATGAAGATCCTCTGATGGATTGGCATCTCATCGAAAAGTTCGTGGTCGCCCTGGCGCCGGTCGTCATCCTGCTTGTGGTGTTCGAGCGGCTGGATGTGTTCCGCTTGGTCAGCCTCGGCAGTCTGGTGGCCTATGGCGCGGCCGGGGCCGTGCTGGCGGCGTTGTCGTACGTCGCCAACAATCACATCATGGACGGGCTGCCGATCGGCTTCACCGACTACAGCCGCTTTATCGCCCCCCCGGTCGAGGAGGTGATCAAGGCCGTCGTGATCGTCGCCCTGTTCGCCGGCGACCGGATCGGTTTCAAACTGGACGCGGCCATCGCCGGCTTCGCGGTCGGAGCCGGCTTCTCAGTGTTCGAGAACACCTATCTGCTGACGACCTTCCCCACCGCCAACCTCGGCGTCTGGCTGGTGCGCGGCTTCGGCACGGCGGTGATGCACGGGGGAACCACCGCCCTGTTCGCCGTGATCACCCATGAGTTCAGTGAGCATCAGGCCCACAAGGTCGGCCGA
Organism: Alphaproteobacteria bacterium; assembly: GCA_025350685.1. Classification (GTDB taxonomy): domain Bacteria; phylum Pseudomonadota; class Alphaproteobacteria; order Caulobacterales; family Caulobacteraceae; genus Phenylobacterium. The sequence goes on from JANXXK010000178.1 coordinate 14,061, forward strand.
CATGCGCGTCTGTACCCGTGGGTATTCGCCCCGGGCCTGCTGGTCGCCGTCGCGATCCACGCGGCGTTCAATCAGATGCCCGGGGAGCCGCTGCCGGCGATGCTCGCCGCCATGTTGCTGATCCCGCTGACCCTTCTGGTGGTGTTCGCCAAAGGCGGGGCCACGGCCCACGACTGGCTGGAGCACGACCATGAGGGCCATGCGGCGTTGCTGGCCGACCTGCGCGCCGGCCGCTTCGCCCACACCGACGAGGGGCGCGCCATCGACGCCCTGGCCCAGCGTCTGCCCAAACGCCTCGGCGAGAACCTGCGCGCGTGGGCCGAACTGCAGCTCACCCTGGTGCTGCGCGCCGAGGAGGTGCTGCTGGCCAACGAACGTGGGGTTCCTCTTGAGGTCGGCGCGCCGGAGCAGGCGCAGTTCAAGCGCCTGAACGAGCTCAGCCACAAGATCGGCCGCGCGGCGCGCCATGCGATTCAGCCGCACCTGCGGTTCAGCCGCACCGACCTCTATGAGCTGCACATGCTGCGCCACCGCGCCGCGGCCCATTCGCACCACCTCGGCGCCTAGCCGTTGAACCGTCGGTTGAGTTTGCGCATCCCGCCGATCCAGCGGCCGTAGTCGTTGGTCTTATTGCGCATGTAGTTGATGACCTCCGGGTGCGGCAGGATCAGGAACTCCTCCGCCGCTATCCCCTTGACCACCGACTCCGCCAGGACCTCCGGCTCCATCATCCCGTCGATGCTGGCGACGCCCTCGGGGTTGCCGGCGGTCATCGCGGTGCGCACCGCCTGTGGGCAGAGCACCGAGACCTTGATGCCCTGGTCGCCGTGGGTGATTGCGAGCCATTCGGCCAGGCCGACGGCGGCATGCTTGGTCACCGCATAGGGCGCCGAGCCGATCTGCGACAGCAGCCCGGCGGCCGAGGCGGTGTTCAGCAGGTATCCGCCGCCCCGCGCCGCCATCAGTGGCACGAGATGCCGCGCGGCCCAGACGTGGGCCATGACGTTGATGTCCCAGATTCGCTGCCAGTCGGCGTCCGGCGTTTCCGCCCCGCCGCCCACGCCGATGCCGGCGTTGGAGCAGAACAGGTCGATGGGCCCGTGGTCCCTCTCGACGGTCTCGATAAGGCCGGCGATGTCGGCTTCCTTGGAGACGTCCACCTTGAACGCGACCCCGCCCATCATCTTGGCCGTCGCCTGGGCGCCCGGCTCGTCGCGGTCGGCGCAGGCCACGAACTTCGCGCCCTCGGCCGCGAACCGTACGGCGAGCGCGCGGCCGATGCCGCTGGCGGCGCCGGTGACGACGATGATCTTGTCCTTCAGGTCCATGCCTTTGAGCGCCTCCCCGCGCCTTTCGTTCTCACGCCGTTTCGGCCAGCGCGATCTTGTCCTGCGTCATGGTCGCGAAGTCACCGGCTTCGTGGCGCTCGTGCAGCTGGGTCTCCGGCGGGCCCCAGGTCCGGTTGACCATCCGGCCGCGTTTCACCGCCGGCCGCTGGGCGATCTGGTCGGCCCAGCGGATGACGTTCTTGTAGTCTTGCACGCTCAGAAACTCGCCGCCCTCATAGAGTTGGCCCTTGGCCATGGCGCCATACCAGGGCCAGGTGATGATGTCGGCGATCGTATATTCGGCGCCCGCCAGGTACTCGGCCTCGCCGAGCCGGCGGTCCAGCACGTCGAGCTGGCGCTTTACCTCCATGGCGTAGCGGTCGATGGCGTATTCGATCTTGGTCGGCGCATAGGCGTAGAAGTGGCCGAACCCGCCGCCGAGGAACGGCGCGGACGCCATCAGCCACATCAACCACGACAGGCACTCCGCGCGCGGGCCGGGCTCGGTCGGCAGGAAGGCCCCGAACTTTTCGGCCAGGTGCAGCAGGATTGCGCCGCTCTCGAACACGCGGATCGGCTTGGGGCCGCTGCGGTCCGTGAGCGCCGGGATCTTCGAGTTCGGATTGACCCCCACGAAGCCGGAGCCGAACTGGTTGCCGTTGATCGGGATCAACCAGGCGTCGTATTCCGCGCCCGCGTGGCCCGCCGCCAGCAGCTCCTCGAACATCACCGTCACCTTCACCCCGTTGGGCGTCGCCAGCGAATAGAGCTGGAAGGGATGGCGGCCGACCGGCAGCTCGTCCTCGTGGGTGGGTCCGGCGATCGGGCGGTTGATGGCGGCGAACCGGCCCCCACTTTCCTTGTTCCAGCTCCAGACCTTGGGCGGGGTGTAGGCGGTGTCGTCGGCCATCGCGCGGGCTCCGGATTGTCCTGATCGCCCGCCAACCGGGCTTCCCAACCGATGTGGGCGATGCGAACCGTTTTGGCTAGTCGGATGCGGCGTCACCTCGGCCAACTCGACGCGCGCGGCCTCGCGCCCTATGAAGCGACCCCATGCCCCTAGACGCCTTCCAGAACACCTTTGCCGGCAACCCGCTCGACCGCGCCAGCGACCGGCGCGCCAAGCCCGAGTGGATCGCCGAACAACTGGCCTCCCCTGAGTCCCTCGGTTTCGCCGTGTGGAACGGCCGGCCGTTGGTCGAGCCTAACCCAAACAAGGAAGGTGGGGACGGCGGGATGCAGATCGCCTACCTGCCGGCCAAGCTGGTGGCCGAACTGGCTGGCGGGCCCGAGCGGCTGTTGTTCATGGGTCTGTGGAAGGAGACCGCGGTCTTCGCCGTCGACCTGGAAGGCCCCGCCGATCCGGCCGACGGTCCTTTGGAGGGCTTAGGCAAGTTCGAGGATCTGCGCGCCGTGGCGCTGAGGCTGCCGCACACCGACGCGGCCATCGTCGCCACCGCCAAGCAGATGTTCGAATGGCGCCGCCGCCATCCCCACTGCGCCGTCTGCGGCCAGGCCACCCAGGCCAAGGACGGCGGCTGGAAACGCCAGTGCCCGTCCTGCGAGACCGAGCATTTCCCGCGCACCGATCCCGTGGTGATCATGCTGCCCTACCATGGCGAGCGCTGCATGCTGGGCCGCCAGGCGGCCTGGCCGAAGGGCATGTTCTCGGCCCTGGCCGGTTTCCTCGAGCCCGGCGAAAGCATCGAGGAGGCCTGCGCCCGCGAGCTCAACGAAGAAGCCGGCCTGCGCACCCGCAAGGTCCGCTACCACTCGACCCAGCCGTGGCCCTATCCGTCCTCGCTGATGATCGGCCTGCTGGCCGAGGTTGAGGACGACGAGGGCACGCCCGACCAGACCGAACTCTCCGAAGTCCGCTGGTTCACCCGCGACGAAGCCCGCCAGCTCCTCGCCGGCGAAATCGAAGGCGTCAACGCCCCCAGCCGCCTGGCCATCGCCATGCAGCTCATCAAGGCCTGGGTGGAAGAGGGCTAGTCTCCACTTTAGCTTGGGGAGGGGCAGACCTCGGAGGGGCGCCAGATCGCCGCTCGAAAAGCTCGGTGTCGCTGAAGAGGGGTCGCTCCCGCTCGAAGTCCTGGAAGAGGTAGGCGACGCTGACGTCCAGGGCGTTTGCCAACCGCCAGAGCATGGCGGCGGAAATCCGTGTCAGCCCGCCCTCGAAACGCTGCACCTGCTGGTACGAGATCCCGGCGCGCAGCCCCACTTCCTTTTGCGTTGCGTCGAGGTCGAGGCGTCGCCAGCGCAGCCGCCGGCCCAGAATAGCGTCGAGAATTCTGCCTTGCTGATCCATGTGGGCTGAGTGTCCTGTGATCCACCTTGACCCACCGGCGCGGGACGAGATTGGATGAGCGGTTCGGCGCGACGAGTGGCGGCCTCCTGATCTTGTGATCGCTCGGCTCAGCCGCCGGACTTCTTCGAGAACAGCACGCACCATCCATTCTGCGGAATGGCCCCTGCCACCACCTTGCAGGTCCCAGGCGCGCCGCCGCTCTCACCTGGAATGAACGAGACGCACGCGCCGCAATGCGCCTCGCCATTCGGCGTGAACTGGTACTTCACATCGCTCTTTGGCGTCGTACCCGCCGCGGCGGCGCTTCCCGCCAAAGCCAGGATGGGGAACACCGCTGAGGCCTTCACCATCCCGCTGATCACCCGGCGGCGAGTCGGACACTGGCTCATGGACGCGTCCCTTCCCGACCTATTTTGTGACGATGGCGCGCTGCATCGGGGCCAGTTTTGCTAGCAGCTGGTTCTGAGCCGGAAATGAGACCTTCTCCTTGTCCATGGAGAACTGGAGGTCCTCGGCGAGCGCGTTGAAGTCCAGATTCTGCAGGCCCAGAGAGCTGTGGACCTCCTTCATGTCGCGGCCGGTGTACTGGCACGGACCGCCGGTTAGGTAGCAGACCTGCTGCACCAGCATCAGCTTGAGCCGGTCGAGGTTCGTGGTGGCAAAACGGTCCTTGATGCGCGGGTCGCTGGTGATCCGCGGGACGAAGTCGTCCATGATCCGCTGGATGCCGGCCTGTTCGTGAAAGGCCTTGTAGACCGCGTCGCCGGCGATCGGCGTGGCGCCGGCCGCCGGCATGACCATCGGAGCCTGAGCCGCGGCCCCGGTGGCGGCGAGGATCAGCGTGGCGCCTAGCGCCAATGTGGTGAGCCGGTGCATGGTTGAGGTCCTGATCATGGGGGGGCGGGCCTAGAAGCCGGCCTGCAGAGAAATGTAGAAACCGTGCTGGTCCTTGAAGGTGGCGATGCTGCCGAGATCGACATAGGCGGCGGTGACCGAAAGGTTCTTGTTGAGGGCGTAGGCAGCGAAGACGTCGTAGCTGTCCTGCTCCTTCGCGAAGCCCAGGTTGTCCGGCTTGGTCCGCGCCTCGACCCCGATGGCCAGGTGCTTGTTGAGCAGATAGGCCGCCGACCCCTCGAACTGCGCCGAATAGTCGTTGTGCTTGTCGCCGCCGAACCCGAGGAGGCCGAACTGATTGGCCTTGGTCAGGCGCACAGTTCCGTTCAACAGGACGCTCTGGTTCAGGAACAGCTTGGTGGCGGCGACGTAGTAGTCGACGCCGGAGTCGTCCTTGCCGCCGACCGCATGGACGATCGCGCCCTTGTCGTTCTTCTTGTACTGGGCGCCGACCGAGACCTGGGGATACCACCTGTCCTGATCATAGACCGCGTCGCCGAACAGCTTGACCTTCACGCCCACGATGTCCTGGTCGAAGGTGAACCCAGATCCGAGACCCAGTTTGGCGCCGGTCGAGCCGGTGTCGAATTGCTGGCGCGTGTAGGAGACCTCGACCCGGTCGTAGAACCCGACGGCGACGCCGTAGGCCCGCAACTCGTAGTCCGGCAGGTTGACGTAGGTCCCATGGACGTTGGCGCCGACGCTGTCGCGGGTGCCGTAGCCGGTGATCGTGGCCCAGCTGGCGAGACCGCCGCCGCCCGACCCCTCCACCGTGCTGACGCCGCCGGTCAGCAGGAGCCGGCCACTGTCGAAGAGGGCGGGGGCATCGGCCGCACTCGCCGAGCCGGCCAGGGCGGTCAAGCCGGCCACCAACATCGCTGCATGGAGCGTACATAGTCGTCGCATCGACGAATTCCCCCTCAGGAGTCGTCGCAACACATGACGCGCCGCGATGACCAAAGCGCGCTGTCACGGCGACCTTCACCGCAGCGCCTAGGGGATACGCCCGTGTATTCGTTTTGGATGTTGAGAACTATCAATACGGGAAAAAAGAATCCCGGATGAGGGATGAGTACCCCGTTCAGGAGAATTATACCTCAGTCAGGCGATTAATTACCAGGGCGGAACCTACCCCCGCGCCCTAAACGGATCCGCCGGATAGACGCCCAGGATCTCGAACTCGTCGGAGAAGAACCGCAGCTCGTCGAAGGCCAGCGCCAGGCCGCGGTCCTCGGGGCGGCCGTCGGCCTCGGCGTAGAAGAAGGTCGCCGTCCAGGCGCCGCCCTCCATGTAGCTCTCCAGCTTGGAGACGTTCACCCCGTTGGTGGCGAACCCGCCCATGGCCTTGTAGAGCGCAGCCGGCAGGTTCCTCACCCGGAACACGAAGCTGGTGATGCAGGGCTCGGTGAACGGCGGCGGCGGCGGAGTCTTGTCCGCCGTCATGATCAGGAAACGCGTGGTGTTGTGGTGTTCGTCCTCAACGTCGCGAGCAAGGATTTCCAGGCCGTAGATGTCCGCCGCGAGCGCCGGAGAGATCGCCGCCCGCGTTGGGTCGGGGTGCTCAGCCAACGCCTTGGCCGCGCCGGCGGTGTCGCCAACCGCCTCGGTCTTCCACTTCCTCTGGCGGATCAACTTGCTGCATTGGGCGAGCCCGAAGGCCATGCTGACCGCGGTCTTGATCTCGTCCAGCTTGACGCCGGGATTGACCATCAGCTGGAAGTGGATCGGCTTGAACCGCTCGCCGATGATCTTCAGCCCAGACGAGGGCAGCAGATGGTGCACGTCGGCGACCCGGCCCGCCGTGGAGTTCTCCACCGGGATCATGCCCAGCTGGCAGTCGCCGCCCTTCACCGCATCGAAAGCGTCCTGAAAGGTGGCGTGCGGGACCGGCTCCATGTCGGGAAACGCCGACATGCAGGCTTCATGGCTGTTGGCGCCCAGCTCGCCCTGGAAGGCGATGCGTCGCTTGGTCATGAAAATCCTCTGTCTTGCAGCGTTTGGGCGTAGGCCCGGGCCCGTTCCAGGTCGGTGGGGTTATCCACCGAGATCGGCGCCTCGTCGATCACCGCCGCCCAGATCGACAGGCCGAGCTCCAGCGCGCGCAGCTGCTCCAGCCGCTCGCGCGTCTCCAGCGCCGACGGCGGGGCGGCGCAAAACCGCTCCAGCGCCGCCCGCCGGAAACCATAGATGCCGTGGTGCAGCCACACCGGCGCGTCGCCGTAGAGCACTGAGCGGGTGAAATAGAGAGCGCGCGCGCTGCGCCCGTCCGGCTGCATCGCGGCCACCACCTTGGGGATATCGGGATTGGTCCGATCGGAGGGATCGGCTTCGGCCACCATCACCGTTGAGAGATCACAGCCCGGCTGGGCCTCCAGCAGGCGCGCCACAGCGGCCACGGCGTCGGGTTTCACGAAGGGAATGTCGCCCTGCAGGTTGATCACCACGTCGTGGCGTCTGTCGGGGTCCAGCTCGGCCAGAGCCGCGACGATCCGGTCGGAGCCCGAGGGCAGGTCGGGGTCGGTGAAGACCGCCACGCCGCCCGCAGCGCGCACCGCGTCGACGATCACCGAATCCCCCGCCGCCACCGCCACGGGCCCCACGCCGGCGGCCTGCGCCTGGTGCAGCACACGGACGATCATCGGTACGCCACAGATGTCCGCCAGCGGCTTCCCGGGCAGGCGGGTCGCGGCCATGCGCGCGGGGATGAGGACGATCGGGGTCATGCGATATGATAGGGGCGGTTGCGCGAGCGCCGGTAGCGTGTAAGAGAGCCGGACGCAACAAGGGGCGGGATTCCCGCGCGTTCGCCGGCCTATTCCGCCGGCCGTCAAAAGGGCCGATTCCGGGGCGATGAGCGACAGTCTGACCTTCAACAAATACGCCGGCGCGGTGCTCGCCACGGCCTTCGTCATCGCTGGCCTGGTCCAGCTCACCGGCGGGGTGTTCAGCCAGGAAAAGGTCGCCAAGCCCGGCTTCAAGGTCGAGGTCGCCGCCGACACTGGCGGCGGTGCGGCTGTGCCCGACGTTCCGCCCGATTGGGGCACGGTGCTGAAAACCGCCGATATCTCCGCTGGCCAGGCGACCTTCGCCAAATGCCAGTCCTGCCACAACGCCGACAGCGGCGGCCCCAATGGTACCGGCCCGAACCTCTGGGGCGTGGTCGGCCGCGCGCCCGGCAGCCACGCCGGCTTCGCCTATTCCGACGGCATGAAGGCGTTCGCCGCCAAGCAGCCAATCTGGGACTACCAGCACGTCTATGAGTTCGTGAAAGGCCCGCAGGCCTACATCAACGGCACCAAGATGACCTTCGTGGGCCTCAAGCAGCCGCAGGACCGCATCAACGTCATCGCGTTCCTGCGCGATCACGGCGGCACCCTGCCGATCCCCGCGCCGAACCCGGCTGCGGCCGCCGCCCCGACAGGCGCCGCGCCCGCCGCCGGCCTAGCCCCCGGCAAGCCCGGCGACAAGCCGGCCGAAGCTCCGAAGGCCGATGCCGCCAAGCCGGCCGAGACCCCCAAGGCCGACGCCGCCAAGCCGCCAGCCGCGATCAAATAATCCGCTCATCCCCGCGAAAGCGGGGACCCAGGTTCTTTTCGTTGTCGCAAGACCGGCAACGGCCTGACCGGCCGAACCTCAGAAACACAAAACGCCTGGGTCCCCGCTTTCGCGGGGATGACCGGTGTGTGGAAGCTACGGGTTGGGCTTGCTCACGGCCGCCGGCGGCCCGCCCGCGCCTTGCAGCCGGTCGGCCATCGCCTTGATCTCCGCCGGCGGGACCGGCAGCGTCTTCCACGGCATGTCCCTGTGCAGGCTGAGCGCCCAGCGCGCCACCCACTGATTGCCGTTGGCCCCCACCGCGTCCTCGGCCATGGCGTAGGCCCGATCGGTCATGGCCCGGGCCAGCGTCACCGGTCTCAGGCCATTGGCCTTCAGGATCTCCGCCAGGCCATCGACGCTGTCGGCGTTCAGCCGCGTGGCGTGCAGCAGGAAGATGAACTTCGGCCGCCGCCCCAGCACATCCAGCGCCGCCTGGCGGTACCAGGGGACCACCTGGGCGGTGAACGCCAGATAGGCCGCCTTGATCCGCGCCGCCTCCGCCGCATCGCCCTTGCCCACCGCCTCGTCATAGGGCGCGGAGAACATCCAGTCGGAGTTCTCCATCGACACGGGCGCGACGCGGTAGCCGTGCGCCGCGAGCCACGCCTCGAACGCAGTCCGCGCCTCCTCAGTCGCCCCGGTCTCCAGGAACGGGTGGCGGAACCAGCGCGGCTTGCGATGGCGCGCCGCCAGCAGAGCGCGGGTGACCACCTCGCCATTGGCGGCCTCGGCGATCTCGGCGGCCGCGTCTGTGGAGAAGTGAGGATGGTCGTAGGTGTGGTTGCCCAGGTCCATTCCGGCGTCGAGCCAGGCCTTGAGCAGCGCGATCCGCTCGGGCTTGTCGCGGGCTTCCAGCTTCACCTCGTTGACGAAGCCGGTGGCCGGGATGCGGTGGCGTTTCAGCCCGGCCAGCAGCGCCTTGGTGGTCACCGCTGCGTAAGGCGTGGTCGGCGACAGCGCCATGGTCGGCAGGTCGTCGAAGGTGATCGCCACGTCCTCGGCCCAGGCGGGCGCAGCCAGCAGGCTGAGGGCGAGCGCAATTGCGGGGAGGGCCCAGCGCCGGCTCACCTCAGAGCCTGCGGAACGCCGTGGGTTGGCCGGAGCCGGCCGCGTAGATGCGGCTGACCGCTGTGTCCAAGGGCTCGATCGCGACCATCATGTGGTGGCCATTGGCGTGGAGGATCTGGTCAGCATCGAGGCCGATGCCCACATGGCCTTTCCAGAACACCAGGTCGCCGCGCCCGAACGCCTCGCGAGCGATCGGCCGGCCCAGCTCGGCCTGCTGGTCGGTGTCGCGAGGGCAGGCGATCCCGCAGGCGAACAGCGCCTGCTGCACCAGACCCGAGCAGTCGAGCCCCAGGCTCTCGCGCCCGCCCCAGAGATAGGGTGTCCCGAGGAACCGCTCGGCCACGCCGGCCCAGGGAACGCCATCGGGGGCCGTCTCGAACACCCCGATGGGCGCCAGGTGCTCGGCGGCCATCCAGCCTGCGCCGGCGACCTTGGCGAGGCGGCCCTGCTGATCCTCGACGGCCACCAGCGCGTTCATCGGATAGGGGCCGGCGGCGTGGGTCTTGATGCTGGGCTCGGCGAAGGCGTAGGTGCGCAGGGCCGAGATCCGGTGGGTCGGCTCAGGCGCGGGGGCGGAGGAGAGCGCGCCGGCGGCCACGAAGCCCACACAGCCGTCGCGCCGCGCTTGGCCCCAAACGAAGGCGCCGGCCTCCTCCTCGATGGCCTCGAACACTTCGCCAAACAGCAGTTGGTTCATCTGTTCAGACGCCAGGTCGGGGGCGCGGTGGATACCGACCGCCGAGACCCGACAGCGCATCACCTTGGGATCGAGATAGACCTCGGCGCCGACGATCCCCTCCAGCGACCGGCTGGCGACGCCATCCCGCAGCGGAGTCACGCGCGCATCCCCAAGGCCCTCATCTGGCGTCATGAGAACCGGTCCCGGACCATGCGGTAGAGGCCGCGGATCGCCTGGGCCTCCGCCCCGCCAGGGAAGCCCGGCCGGTTTCGCGGGTTCCAGGCATAGATGTCGAAGTGCGCCCAGGGTCCGCAATTGACCCCCGTTGGCGCGAACCGCTGCAGGAACAGCGCTGCGGTCACCGAGCCCGCCTGCGCCCAGCCGTCCGGGTCGTTCTTGATCTCGGCTACGTCGCTGTCCAGGGCATCGACGTAGCCCTTCCACAGCGGCATCCGCCAGACAGGGTCGCTTGTCGCCTTCGCGGCCGCTTCGATCTGCCGGGCCAGGTCCTCGTCGTCCGTGTAGAACGGCGGCAGCTGCGGCCCCAGCGCCACCCGCGCCGCGCCGGTCAGCGTTGCCAGGTCGATTGTCAGCGCCGGCCCCAGCTCGCCCGCCCGGGTGAGCGCGTCGGCCAGGATCAGCCGGCCTTCCGCGTCAGTGTTGCCGACCTCGATGGAGAGCCCCTTGCGCGAGGCGAGCACGTCGCCCGGCCGCATGGCGTCGCCCGAGATGGCGTTCTCCACCGCCGGGACCAGCACACAGAGCCGCACCGGCAGCTTGGCGGCCATGATCATCCGGCCGAGCGCGAGCGCGTGGGCGGCCCCGCCCATGTCCTTCTTCATCAGCCGCATGCCGGCCGAGGGCTTGATGTCGAGGCCACCGGTGTCGAACACCACGCCCTTGCCGACGATGGCGACCAACGGAAGGCCGGCCTCGCCCCCAGGCGGGCTCCAGGTCATCTCGATCATCCTGGGCGCCCGGGCCTCGACCGCCGCGCGGCCGACCGCATGCACCGCCGGATAGTTGGCCTCCAGCAGCCCCGCGCCGATGATCACAGTGATCTGCGCACCGTGCTGCTCGGCGATCTCCCGGGCGATGGTCTCGATCTGCAGCGGGCCCATGTCGTTGGCCGGGGTGTTGACCATGTCGCGGGCCAGCGCGCAGGCGTGCGCGATCTGCCGCACCTCGGCGGCGTCGATCCCCTCGGCCAGCAGCTTGGCCCGCTCGCCGCCCCCAGAGGCAGAGGGGCGCGTCTTGTAGCGGTCGAACCGGTAGCTCCCCAGCGCGAAGGCCAGCGCGATCTGCTCGGCGGCCAGGTCCTTGGGCGCGCGCGCGATGCGGTAGGTCCCGGCCGGCAGCTTGGCGGCGAGCGCGCGGAAGACCATCGGGTCGCCGCCCGCGCCCAGGCCGAACAGCACACCCTCCAGCCGGCCGTCCTCGCCGGGTGCCAGCAGGATCTGGCCGGCCTTGCCCTTGAAGTCGGAAATGGTGGCGAAGGCCTTCAGCGCCGGCGGGGCGGCGTCAAGCGCCGCGGCCGTCTCGGCCTCCAGCAGCGCCTGCACCGGGATCAGGGGTCCGCCATGGTCGCCCTCTGCGGCGTCGAGGATCACGTCGGACATGGGAGCGCGCCTTCGCGGACTGGCTAATCGCCTTTCCTAGTCGCTTGTGCGGCGCAGCAGCAATCTCTCAGACGGCGGCGACGAGCGCGCAGGCTGGGTAGTAGTAGGCCACCAGGGCGCCGACCGCGATCGCCACGCCATAGGGCACGTTCTCCCCGGTGGTGGTCAGCCGGGATAGCCAGGGCGGGCCGCCCGGGACGAACGGCTTCAGCCAGACGGACCGTAGCGCCAGCAGCAGCACCGCCAGCGCCCCGCCGGCGATCGCCGTCACCGCCACATAGGTCAGCGCCGCGGGGAAGCCCAGCCACAGGGAAGCCGCGGCGAACAGCTTGGCGTCGCCGCCGCCGATCCAGCCGACGGCGAACATGGCCATGCCGCAGATCAGCCCGATCAGGCCGATCCCGGCCTGCAGGCCGATGACCGGCAGCGACAGGCCAATGGTCAGCGCCGCCACCGGGAAGGCGATGATCAGCGCCAGCGGGATCCAGTTGGGGATGGTGTAGCTGGTCGCATCCTTCAGGGCGGCGAGGATCACCAGCGCCGGGAAGACCAGCAGGATCAGGGTGTGGAAGGCGTGCATCGAGGTCCGGCTCCGTATGCGGGCCATCATGACCCTGGCCGATGAACGGAGGGTTTCGCCGGGCCGGCGGCTCCGCTCCCCTAGGGGAACGCGCTGCTGACCAGGCTGAAGGTGGCCTGCAGGTTGCCACTGAGGGAGGTCAGCGCGCCGACCAGCGCCATCACGACGAGCGCGGCGATCAGGCTGTACTCAATGGCGCTCGTGCCCGACCGGTGGTTGACGAAGCGGGCGAGGAACGCGCGCATGGCTCGTCTCCTTGAACGAAAAACCCCCCGGCGGACCGGCCGCCGAGGGGTTTCTTTGAGGCCTTAGGCCCGCGTAGCGACCCTTAGGGGAGTTGGGCGCTGACGGCGGCGAAGGTGCCGGACAGCTTGCTGCCCAGGGTGGTCAGGGCCGTCACCAGGACCACCGCGACGAGGGCGGCGATGAGGCCGTACTCGATGGCCGTGGCGCCGGACTCGTCCTTCAGAAAACGTGTGACGAACTTGGACATGTCTCATCTCCTTTTAAGCGAGCAGTCGTTGCGGGCTTCAAGCTGTTCGGCCTGCTCGCCCTATTGCACGCTCAAGGTCGCAGGCTTCGCTTAATCTCAAGTAAACGTAACAGTAATTGGGGTATTTTTCTTTGGTGAATGGATATTAACCGTGAATTCAAATTTACCATCAACAGCAAACTGGAAGAATTCGTAGTTGTAAACCAATGTAATTAAATGTCGATTAGCTACGGCCGGCTAAGATCGCGCCTAAGTGTAGAGATCGCCATGCACATGAATCAAATGACCCGCCTGCAGAGATTCACCGCCCGCTTCGCCCGGGCCGACCGCGGCGCCACCGCGATCGAATTCGCCATGGTCAGCCTGCCGATGGCCGTGCTGATCTTCGGCGTCCTCGAGCTGGCCATGGCGCTGTTGGTCGCCACCACCTTGGAGAGCGCCACGGAGTCCGCGTCGCGGATGATCCGCACCGGCGAATTCCAGACCAGCGGCGCCTCCACCAAGAACGACTTCAAGGCCCTGGTGTGCGCGCGGATGAGCTGGCTGAGCGCCAAGTGCGCGACCGACCTCTATGTCGACGTTCGCACCTTCAACGACTTCAACAGCCTGGCGGGCAGCGGCCCGCAAAACGGGGCGGCGTTCAACCCGGCCGCCACCTGCTTCGCCACCGGCCAGCCCACCGACATCGTCCTGGCGCGCGCCTACTTCCAGTGGACCCTGTTCACGCCGCTACTCTCCAACGTGATGGAGGACATGGGCAGCGGGTCTGGCAAGCGCCTGCTTTCGTTCGCCACCGCCTTCCGAAACGAGCCCTACAACACCAACCTGCCTTCGGGGGCCGCATGCTGAACCGTCTTCTTCCCAAGCGATTCCGTCGCGACGAGCGCGGCCTGGCCGCCGTCGAGTTCGCCCTGCTCGCCCCGGTGATGATCCTGCTCTATTGCGGCATGGCCGAACTGACCCTGGCGATGATGGCCGAACGCCAGGCGGCGCACTCAGCCTCGGTGGTCGGCGACCTGGTCGCCCAGACGCCGACCATGGACGCCATCCAGATGACTGACATCTTCAATGTCGGCACATCGATCATGAAGCCGTTCGCTGCGGCGGCTCTGTCGGTGCGGGTGACCAGCGTCAAGGCCGACGCCCAGGGCGTGCCCAGGGTCATATGGAGCCAGGGCAACGGCATGGGCGTCCTGACGGTGGGCGCCCCGGTCCAGGGCTTTCCGGCCAACCTGCTGGCCGTAGGCGACAGCGTCATCCAGGCCGATATGAGCTACAGCTTCACCTCGCCGATCCAGCAGGTGGTGACAATCCCGCTCAGCTTCGGGCAGAGCTTCTATTTCAAGCCGCGGCGCTCATCCGAGGTGATCTTCCACTAGTGTCCCGATTGCGAAGTTCGCAAACGCTTGTGGCGGGCTCGGACGAACTTCGGAATCGATGAGGACACTAGCAAGTATATGCTTCTAGTGTGCTTTTTGGATCTGAAGTTCGCTCTGAGCTTGATCCTTCAATCAGGCGAACTTCAGATCCAGCACACTAGCCGAGCTCGCGGCCGCCGCCACGCACGAACATCAGCCCGATCAGGCCTAGGAACAGCAGCAGGATGATGCTGGCGAAACCACCCTGCTGGCTGTGGGTCAGCTCGGTGCCGATCTTGACCAGCCCAGGCGCGAGCCAGGCGGTCGCCACACCGGCCAGCGCATAGACCCCAAAGAAGGCGCCGGTCTGGGCCGGCGGCGTCAACCGGGTCAGCGCGGTTCGCGCCGACGCATACTGGCCGGTGATGAAGGTGGCGTTCGAGAAGCCGACCAGCAGGAAGATCAGGTCCGGAAGGGTCCGGTAGACTGGTCCGTTCCACAGCGGCGCGTGGTCGGCGGCGTGATAGGGCCAGAAGTAGAAGATATGCGTCGGCGAGGTGCCGAGCAGGGCGGTAAGCCCCAGAATGGTCATGAAGATCTCCAGCCGCAGAGCGTTCTTCGGCCCGATGTTATGGTCCAGCCAGTGGCCGACGAAGCCGCCGAACACGGCGACGACGCTGAGGATGATGCCGGTGAGCAGCAGGTCCAGCGGCCCCCAATGCATCACGCCCGCGGCCAGCACGCCGAAGAAGAACAAGACCCCGTTCATCCCGTCGACGAACACCATCCGCGAGACCAGGTAGATCACTGCGTCGCGGTAGCGCGAAACGGTCTTCAGCATGCCCCAAAGATCCGCCGCCCCCTCGCCCAGGGCCTTGAAGACTGGGATGCCGGTGCGCGGCGCATCGGGCGTGAACAGGAATAGCGGGATCGCGCCCAGCGCCAGGATGCCGGCGGCCAGAATCGCCACCACCCGCTCGGGCTCGTGCGTCGCCGGGTTCAGGCCGAACAGCGGCGCGTGCGGCACCCAGCCCCAGGTCACCTTGCCCGGCAGCGCGAAGGCCCAGGCGGTGAAGGCCAGGGCCAGCACCGACGCCGCATTGCCCAGCGACAACGCCAGGCCCGAGGCGGCATGCGCGCTCTTCAGCCCCGCGGCGCGAATCAGCATCGAGTTGTGCAACACCTCGGAATAGGCAAACAGCACATTGACGATCATGGCGATGAACATGGTCGTGGTGATCGCCAAGCCGCTCCCGTCCGGCTTGGCCCACCAGAGGGAGAAGATCAGCGGAACCATCCCGATCACCGCCGCCGCCAACCAGCCCTTGCGCGGCCCGAGCTTGTCGATCGAGGCGCCCAGAAATGGCGCGGTGGCCATGACGATCCAGCCTGCGTACTGCTGGAAATTGGCGATCAGCGCCTGGCCCTTGACCGGGTCGCCCACCATGGTCGCCGAGACGTAGGGCATGAAGATGTAGATCGTCATCAGGATCACGTAGGGGTCGCGCCCACCCTCGAAAACCGACCAGGCGACCCCGCCGCGCGTGAGCTTGGCGTCCCCGCCCATATCGGAAATCAGCGGCGGATCGACGACGGACGAGGGGCCGTGCACCTCAAGCGGTGTGGACTCGGTCAAGTCTGGCCCTCCCAGGCGTCCGCTTTTGAAACTGCGGTTTGGAAGAGGTTGCAGGTTTTTTGCGGCGAGAGCTAGGCGAGCTTCCTATCGACCGCCGCCAGCGCGGCCTTGGCGTCGGCCGCGAACCCCTGGGCATTCAGCGCTTCGCAGAGCGCCGTCAGGCACAGGCGCACATGCCAGGCCGTGGCCGACGCGCCCATCAGCCCGATGCGCCAGACCTGGCCCTTCAGCGGCCCAAGGCCGGCGCCGATCTCCAAGTCCCAGGCCTTCAGCACATGGGCGCGCACCGCCGCCTCGTCGACGCCGTCGGGCACGCGCACGGTGTTGAGCTGCGGCAGGCGGTCCTTCTGCGCCACCAGCATCGACAGGCCCGCCGCCTCCAGCCCCGCCACCAGCGCCTCATGCATACGCGCATGGCGCACGATGGCCGCCTGCTGGCCCTCCTCGAAGATCGCCACGAGGCTCTCATGCAGGCCGTAGAGGGCGTTTATCGGGGCCGTGTGGTGATAGGTCCGGCCGCCGCCCCCACTTCCATCGGGGCCGCCCCAGTAGGTCATCAGCAGGTTGAAATCCAGAAGCCAACTTCGGACCTTTTCCTCGCGTCCGGTGATCGCCGCCTGGGCCCGTTTGGAGAGCGCGATCGGCGACAGGCCGGGCGGCGCGGAGAGGCACTTCTGGGTGCCGGAATAGACCACGTCGGCGTCCCAGCCGGCCACGTCGACGACGATGCCGCCGAGCGAGGTCACGCAGTCGACGATCGACAGCGCCCCGTGCTTGCGGGCGATCGCGCACAGGCTCGCCGCATCGCTGCGCGCGCCGGTCGAGGTCTCGGCATGCACGAAGGCGAACACCTTGGTCGGCGCCTCGGCCAGGGCGGCCTCGCAAGCACCCACGTCCACCGGCTTGCCCCAGTCGTGGTCGACCGTGACCACGCTCGCGCCGGCGCGGCCGGCCATGTCAGCCATTCGTCCGCCGAACGCGCCGTTGACGGCGATCACCGCGCGGTCGCCCGGTTCCAGCAGGTTCATGATCGCCGCTTCCATACCCGCCGTCCCCGGCGCCGGCAGCGGCACGCAGGCGTGGTCAGGGGCAGTGAACAGCCGCTGCAGCGCCGCCTTGATCTCCTCCATCAACGCCTGGAACTCGGGGTCCAGGTGGCCGATGGTCGGGCGGGCGAGCGCGCTCAGCACACGCGGGCTGACGTCGGAGGGGCCGGGCCCCATCAGGATGCGGCGGGGCGGCTGAAAGCTCTGCATGATCACTCCGGTCTTTGCGCGGTGCTGCTTAGGCTACTGGCCTTGCCACGTCATCCCTCACGCCATGCTCGCGCTCGGCGCGCGGTCGCTGCACCGACAGTCCGCCTGGCATGTCACCGTCAGGCGGACGTTCCGGAACACATCCCCAAACTAACACCAGCTCGACAGACACGGGGGTTTCGCACGAAGCGGATGGACCGGTGGGCTGCAACCCCCTCAGTCACCTTCGGTGACAGCTCCCCCTCAATCGCGCGGAGCCTGTCCTCGGGTTCGCCCTTGGCGAAACCGGCGCGCGCTGGGGGAGCATTTATCTGGCGAAGACGCCCCGCGTGAGACACGAGAAGACCAGCCGGCCGGCCTCGTCGAGCAGGTCGTGCTGGCAGATGACGATGCCCTTGCCGTCGCCGACGGGGTCCTTGGCCATGACGGTCATGCGCCCGCGCAGCAGCTCGCCGACCGGCGGGTTGCGCGTCCAGCGCAGCGCGTCCACGCCGAGGCGCTTGGTCTGCGGCCAGTCGGTGTGGGCGATGGCGTCGAGCTTCGCCCAGATCGCATAGACCATCGCGTCCGGCGCGCCGCGATCGGCGGTCCAACCCGGTGTGAAGGCAATGATGAAGTCCTCCAGCGCCTGTGGCTCCACGGCCGCGGCGCCTAGGGAAACCACTTGGCCGATCTGAATCTCGTCGAAGGAAGCTGGCACGATGCAGGAATTCCTGAAGCTGGGCGGGGGCCGTTTCACCGATGATGGCCGTGCGCCGCGGGCGAAGTCGAGCCTCGCTTTGCGCGGGCGAACGGGCGGCGCCATATAGCCGCCGTAACGGGCCGGCCACGCGGACCGAATAGCTGCCGTAACCTGCGGGGCGGAAGAGACGATGATGCGGTTCCTGGCTAGCCTTCTTCTGGCGCTTGCGACGGCGCTGCCGGCGGCGGCGCTGCCGGTGCGGCACGTGCGGGCCGAGCTGGTGGCCGAGGCCCAGGGGATCGCGCCGGGCCAGACGATCCACGTCGCCCGTCGCCAGCAGATCGAGACGGGCTGGCACACCTATTGGCGCAATTCCGGCGACTCCGGCGAGGCGACGCGGATCACCTGGGCGCTGCCCGCGGGCTGGCAAGCGGGCGAATTTACCTGGCCGGCGCCCAGGAAGCTGCCGGTCGGGCCGCTGATGAACTACGGCTACGAGGGCGAGGTGCTGCTGCCGGTGGCGATCACCGCGCCGGCGAACGCCAAGCCTGGCGACAAGGTGAGCCTGAACGCCAAGGCGCAGTTCCTAGTCTGCGCCGAGATCTGCGTGCCGGAGGACGCCACGCTCGCCCTCACCTTGCCGGTCACGGTGGGGCCCGCCCAACCTGACCCCAAGTGGGCCAAGGCGATCGCGCAGACCCTGGCGCAGTCTCCCAAGCCCGCCGGCCTGGCGGCGGTCTTCCAGCCGCACGGGACCAGCGTGGCGCTGGCGGTGACCGGCGCGGCGATCAAATCGGCCGACAAGGCCGGCGCCTACTTTTATCCCTTCGATGCGACGGTCATCGACCACGCCAAGCCTCAGGCGATCGAGCGGGGCCCCGAGGGCCTGACGCTGACGTTGACCTCCGGCTACGCCTTCCAGGGCGGCAAGGCGCCGGACGCCATGGCCGGGGTGCTGGCGGTGGGCGGCAGGGCCTATGAGATTTCCGCTGCGCCCGGCGCGGCGCCGGCCGGCGCCTCGGGTCTTGGGCCGCCGCGGGTCGCGGGCCAGGGCGGAGCCGACCTGGGCCTCGCCACGGCCTTTGTGTTCGCCCTGATCGGCGGGCTGATCCTCAACCTGATGCCCTGCGTCTTCCCGATCCTGGCGATGAAGGCCGCCTCACTTGCCGGCCACGGGGGCGAGAGCGCCGCCGCGCGGCGTCAGGGCCTGGCGTTCGGCGCCGGATCGATCCTCACCTTCCTGGCGCTGGCGGCCGCGCTCATCGGCCTCAAGGCCGCCGGCTCGGCCATCGGCTGGGGCTTCCAGCTGCAATCGCCGCCGGTGGTGGCGATCCTCGCACTGCTGATGCTGGCGGTGGCGCTGAACCTGTCGGGCCTGTTCGAGGTCGGGACCTCGCTGCAGGGGACCGGAACCGGCCTGGCCAGCCGCGGCGGCCTCGCCGGCGCCTTCTTCAC
The DNA here is from genome assembly GCA_025350685.1 of Alphaproteobacteria bacterium. Lineage (GTDB taxonomy): Bacteria > Pseudomonadota > Alphaproteobacteria > Caulobacterales > Caulobacteraceae > Phenylobacterium. Next base: position 33,017 of record JANXXK010000178.1, read on the forward strand.
CGGCGCGCTGGCGGTGGTGGTGGCCGCGCCTTGCACGGCGCCCTTCATGGGCCCGGCGCTGGGCTGGGCGCTGACCCAGACGCCCGCCGCTGCGCTGACGGTGTTCCTGGCGCTGGGGATCGGCTTCGCCGCGCCCTTCGTGCTGGTGGCCTATGCCCCCGGCCTGCTCTCGCGCCTGCCCAGGCCCGGGGTGTGGATGGAGACGTTCCGCAAGGCGCTGGCCTTCCCGATGTATGGCGCGGCGGCGTGGCTCGCGTGGGTGCTGTCCCAGCAGGCCGGCGCCGGAGACCTCGCCAAGCTGTTCGGCGCGGCGGTTCTGGTGGCGATGGCCGGCTGGCTGTTCGGCATGGCGCAAAAGCGCGCCGCGACGGGCGGCAAGCCCTTGGTGCTCGATGTCAGCGCCGGCCTGCTGGCCGCCCTAGCGCTGGCCGCGGTGGTCTGGCCGCAGGACGCCGCCGAGCTGACCTCGGAGGCCTACAGCCCGGCGCGGCTGGCGGAATTGCGCGCCGAGGGGCGGCCGGTGTTCGTCAACTACACGGCGGCCTGGTGCGTTTCCTGCCAGGTCAACGACAAGGTGGCGATCTCGACCGGCCAGGTCCGCAGCGCCTTCGCCCGCCACAGGGTCACCTATCTGAAAGCCGACTGGACCAGACGCGACGCGACCATCGCCGCTGAGCTGGCCAGCCACGGCCGGGCCGGCGTGCCGCTCTATCTGGTCTATGGCGTAAGCGGGGGCGATCCCGCTATCCTGCCCTCGATCCTGACGCCGGACATCGTGGTCAAGGCGGTGGAGGCCGCCGACAAGCCCAAGGTGGCAAGCCCCTGAGATGAGATGAGCCTTCGTCGCCGAACCTTCCTGATCGCCGCCACCGCCCCCGTACTGGCCGGACTGACCGTCGCGGGCGCCACGCGGGCTGCGCCGCAGATCGGCGGCCCTGCGCCGGCCTTCCAGGCGATGGACGCCGAGGGTCATACGCGCAGCTTGGCGGAATTCGCGGGCAAGGTGGTGGTGCTGGAGTGGATCAGCAGCGACTGCCCCTACACCGCCAAGCATTACAATTCCGGGACCATGCAGCGGCTGCAGAAGGCCGCCCGCAAGCAGGGCGTGGTGTGGCTGACGCTGTCGTCCTCGGCGCCGGGCCGCGAGGACTATTTCACCCCGGCCGCGGCCAAGGCCTGGCAGGCCAAGGTCCACAGCAACGCCGACGCCATCCTGCTCGACGGCGACGGCAAGATCGGCCGCGCCTATGGGGCCAAGGTGACGCCGCACATGTTCGTCGTGGGGCGCGACGGGCGGCTCGACTACATGGGCGGCGTTGACGACCGGCCCTTCGCCGATCCGGCGAGCCTGAAGGGCGCCAAACCCTATGTGGCGCTGGCGCTCGCTGACCTGAAGGCCGGGCGGCCGGTGGCCATGCCGGTCACCGCGCCCTATGGCTGTTCCATACGCTACGGGTCGGCGGGTGGATTCCAGTAGAGGGACGGTGGGTTGGCTGAGCTGACGACGGCTTGGAAGGCTCTCGAGGTCGCGGCGCAGGCCGCCCGCGGGCGAGGGATTGTCGACCTTTTCGCCGCTGAGCCGGACCGGCTGGCGCGGCTGGGGGTGGCGGCGGCCGGGCTGGAGCTCGACCTCTCCAAGCAACCCTGGTCGCTGGGTGATCTCGATGTGGCGCTGGCGCTGGCCAAGGCCGGCGGGATCGAGGCCGCGCGGGACCGCCTGTTCGCCGGCGAGGCCATGAACGCCTCGGAGGGCCGCGCGGCCCTGCACATGGCGCTGCGAGCGCCGAAGGGCTCAGACTTCAAGGCGCAGGGCGAGCCGGTCTCGGCCGAGGTCGACGCGACCCGGGC
>JANXXK010000189.1 GCA_025350685.1 Alphaproteobacteria bacterium
CTTCGCGGCGCCTAGAGAACCCGAGCGCCGGGATCGAGGCAAGACTCGAGGCGTCGCCGCCGATACGAAAACGCCCCCTTGCGGGGGCGCTCCTGTCTCGACTTCCGAGGGTCGTCCGTACGCGGCTCAGGAGGCGTAGAATTCGACGATCAGGTTGGGTTCCATCTTCACCGGATAGGGCACTTCGGCCAGCTCCGGGATACGGATGTACTTGGCGCTCATGCCCTTGGTGTCGACGTCGATGTACTCCGGCGTGTCCCGTTCCGGCGACTGCAGGGCTTCCAGCACCAGGGCCATGTTGCGCGAACGCTCGCGCACCGAGACCACGTCGTCGGGCTTCACACGGTAGGACGGGATGTTCACCCGCTTGCCGTTCACCAGCACGTGGCCGTGATTGACGAACTGGCGGGCGGCGAAGGGGGTCGGCACGAACTTGGAGCGATAGACCACCGCGTCCAGGCGGCTTTCCAGCAGGCCGATCAGGTTCTCCGAGGTGTTGCCCTTACGGCGCGCGGCCTCTTCGTAGATCTTGCTGAACTGCTTTTCGGTGAGGTTGCCGTAGTAGCCCTTCAGCTTCTGCTTGGCGCGCAGCTGCAGGCCGAAGTCGGAGACCTTCTGCTTGCGGCGCTGACCATGCTGGCCGGGGCCGTAGGCGCGCTTGTTGATCGGGGACTTCGGGCGACCCCAGATGTTTTCGCCCATCCGGCGGTCGAGTTTGTACTTGGCGCTATGGCGCTTGGACATTGATAGCTCTTCTGTTCGACCCGAGCCGGCGCCCCCGAAACTGGAAGCGCGATTACAACGGCGGCGTTCGTGTCACCCGTCATGAATTCCGCCCGCACAGGTCGCCCCGGCGGTTGGAAGGCGCGGTGTATGCCCACCGGGCCCTGCGAAGTCAAGGTCAGCCGCCCTTGGTCTTCTTGTCCGCGAGCTTGGCCAGCACCCTCCCGCGCCCCCTGGAGAGCGCGGTGACTACGCCCCGGAACGTGCGCACCTCCTGGTCGGTGAAGCTGGCGCGGCCCAGCGCCGAGCGCAGGTTCTGCACCATCGAGGGCCGCTTTTCCGGCGGGTGGAAGAAGCCCGCGTCATCCAGCTCTTTCTCAAAGTGCTCGTAGAGCCCGAGCATGGCCGCCCCGTCGGCCGGCGGCGGGCCGTTGCGGAAAGCCTGCGGCGCCTCGTCGGCCTGGGTCATTCGCCACTCATAGGCGTTGATCGCCACGGCCTGGGCCAGGTTCAGCGACTTGAACCGCACATCGACCGGCAGGGTCACCACGGCCTGGCAAAGCGCGATATCGGCGGTCTCCAGCCCGGCCCGCTCGCCGCCGAACAGCAGGCCCGCGCGCAGGCCGCTGCCGATGACGCCGGAAAGCTCCGCCGCCGCCGTCCTCGGCGTCAGCACCGGCAGGGTCAGCTCCCGCGGCCGCGCGGTTGTCGCGTAGACGAGGTTGAGGTCGGCGATGGCGTCCTCGACCCGCTCGAACACGCGCGCGGCGTTCAACGGCCAGTCGGCGCCCGAAGCCGACGCCCAGGCCCGCTCCTGCGGCCACCCGTCCCGGGGATTGACCAGCCGCAGTTCCAACAGCCCGAAATTGGCCATAACCCGGGCCGCCGCGCCGATGTTCTCAGCCAGCTGCGGCGCGTTCAGGATGATCACGGGTGCGGCGAGCGCGGCGTCGGCCATGACGCCTTACAATCGCTTGGCGGGGCCAACGCAAGCCTTGCGCGATGCGATCGCGCGATCGAGGGCCTCGCGACGCGGGCCAGCGGCCTTTGCGTCCGCCGCCGGGGCGGCTATACGGCCCCCCAAACTCAAGTTCGCGCGGAGCGCCTGCCCCTCATGGCAAAGATCAAAGTCGCCAACCCCGTCGTCGATATCGACGGGGACGAGATGACCCGCATCATCTGGAAGTGGATCAAGGACAAGCTGATCTTCCCCTTCCTCGACCTTGAGCTCGACTACTACGACCTGGGAATGGAGCACCGCGACGCCACCGACGATCAGGTGACGATCGACGCCGCCGAGGCGATCAAGCGCCATGGCGTCGGCGTCAAATGCGCGACCATCACGCCGGACGAGGCGCGGGTGAAGGAATTCGGCCTCAAGCAGATGTGGAAGTCGCCGAACGGCACGATCCGCAACATCCTGGGCGGCGTGGTCTTCCGCGAGCCGATCATCTGCAAGAACGTGCCGCGCCTGGTGCCCGGCTGGACCCAGCCGATCATCATCGGCCGCCACGCCTATGGCGACCAGTACCGCGCCACCGA
>JANXXK010000219.1 GCA_025350685.1 Alphaproteobacteria bacterium
AGCAGCACGGCGGAGAGCGACTGGCAGTTCGGAGCCACCGGTTCGGGATTGAACCGCTTCGCCGGCGGCATCGACGTGTATGGCACGACCATCCACGCGATCAGTGGCACCTTTCCAACGATCGGTACATTTACCCGCGACACCTGGAATCATGTCGACGTCATCCTGAACTTCACGTCGCAGACCTCGACCATCAAACTCAATGGCGTGACGCTGGCTTCGGGCCTGGCTTTCTGCGGCAGCAATGGCGCCTGCAACGGCGCAACGGTGGCGTTTGGGGACGCCATCTTCGACAGCTTCGGCGGCGCCAACAAGAATGACTTCGGCTTAATGGACAACTTCAGCCTCGCCTCGGTGGCGGCGGGGGTGCCCGAGCCGGCGAGCTGGGCGTTGCTGCTGTTGGGCTTCGGCGGTCTCGGCGCAGCGCTCCGCCTTCGTCGCGGTCGGGTCGCGGTCGCCGCCTGATCTCCAAACCGGATCGCGCGAACAGAGCCCCGGCCTCGCAGGAGCGCCGGGGCTTTTCTTTGGTCGCGTTTCAGCGACGAGCCAACGTCCGGTTCCCGCCATCTCGGAAGTTGGGAGCGTCCGCTTTGGGGCCTGGCTTGGCGCGCCCCCTCATCCGACCTGCTTCGTGGGCCACCTTCTCGCTAAAGGGAGAAGGGCGCGGGATTTGGGGCTAGGCCGCGGCGGCGGCGGCGTTTTCGCCGAGGGCTTCCTGCAGGGCGGCCAGCAGGTGCTCGGGCTTCATCGGCTTTTCGACGACGCCGTTCATGCCGGCGGCGAGGTAGCCGTCGGCGTCCTCCGGCTCGGCGTTGGCGGTGAGCGCGATGATCGGCACGCGGCCCGTGGGGCCCGGGAGCGCGCGGATCGCCCGGGTGGCGGCGACGCCGTCCATCACCGGCATCTTGATGTCCATCAGCACCAGGTCGAAGCGGCCGCCCTTGACGGCTTCGACGGCCTCGGCGCCGTCGTTTGCGCTCTCGCAGGTGCAGTCGAACATCTCGCAGAGCGCCTGGGCGACGATGCGGTTGGTGGCGTTGTCGTCGACCACCAGGATATGGGCCGAGCGTTCGGCGGCGTGCGGCTCCTCGGCGGGCTGTTCCGACGCAGTGGGCAGCAGGATGTCGAAGATCACCGTCTCGGCCGGCCCGCCGCCGCCTTCGCTGCGCAGGGATCCGCCCAGGCCGTCGACGATGCTGCGGGCCAGCACGACCCCGATGGCCACCTCGATGCCGAAGCGGCCGTCGATCTCATGCACGCGGGCTTCCACGTCCTGGGTTTCCCAGGCGGGGTCTCGTCCGCCGCGCACGCGGCCTTCCAGTCGTATGCCGTCGGCCTCGGGAATGGCCCGGACGCTGGCCTCGACGGCCCCGCGGCGCATGGAGGCCACCGCCTCGCCGACAAAGCCGTCGAAAATCTGCAGCAGGCGGGTGCGGTCGCCGAGCACGCAGGCGTCGGGATCGCCGTCGTAGGAGACCAGGATGGTGACGCCGCTCATCGCCGCGGCCGGCTGCCAGCGGGTGTGCACCTCGTCGACCAGTTCGCGCAGGCGCAGGGGCTCAGGGGCGCTGTTCAGGCCATCGGTGGAGATAAGCCGCAGCGACATGGCCGATTCCAGCAGCCGGCTGACGCCGGCAGCCGCCTCGGCGACCCCGCTGACACAGGCCTGGGCCTCCGGCGTGAGCCTTTGTCGCGACAACTGCTCGGCGAGCGCCTGGATTCCATCCATCTGCTGACGGATGTCCGCCGTGACGCGGCCGAAGAAAAACGTGGGCAGAGACATGGACAGCCACTGGTTGCGAACGCGAGGTTACTCGCACCATGGCGCCAAGCGCTTGCGGAGAGGTTAAGTGACGCCGCTGACATACCGGCCGTTGAAAAGCCGCCGCAGCGCCCGCTGAGCTTCCCCTTCGGCGCTCGATTGCGCATATGGGCCCCATGACCGACCCGGCTGGCGCGCTCGTGCTGTTTTCCGGCGGGCAGGACTCCACCGTCTGCCTGGCGTGGGCGCTCGACCGCTATGAGCGGGTCGAGACCGTGGGCTTCGACTATGGCCAGCGCCATTCTGTCGAACTGCAGGCCCGCGGGGCCGTCCGTGAGCGGATCACTGATCGGTTCCCCGCCTGGGCGCCCCGGCTGGGCGAGGACCACGTGCTGGAGATGCGCGGTTTCGGGGCGGTGGCGGCCTCGGCCCTGACCGCCGACCGGGCCATCGAAATGACCGACAAGGGCCTGCCCTCGACCTTCGTGCCGGGGCGCAACCTGGTGTTCCTGGCCTATGCGGCGGCCCTGGCCGACCGGCGGGGGCTCAAAAGCCTTGTCGGCGGCATGTGCGAGACCGACTTCTCCGGCTATCCGGACTGCCGACGCGAGACGCTGGACGCCATGGAGCGCGCGCTCAACCTCGGCATGGCCCAGGACTTCCGCGTCGAGACGCCATTGATGCGCATCACCAAGGCCGACATCTGGGCGCTGGCCCAGGGGCTGGGCGGCGAGGCGCTGGTTGAGCTGATCCTTGAGGAGAGCCACACCTGCTATCAGGGGGTCCGCGACGTCCGCCACCCGTGGGGCTACGGCTGCGGGACCTGTCCGGCCTGTGAACTGCGGGCCCGCGGCTGGGAGGGCTGGGTCGCCCAGAACAGGCCGACGCTGCGCGCGGCTTCGGGGTCATGAGCTACGCCGTCAAAGAGATTTTCCTGACCCTGCAGGGCGAAGGCGGCCAGGCCGGCCGGCCGGCGGTGTTCTGCCGCTTCGCCGGCTGCAACCTGTGGACCGGCCGCGAGCAGGACCGGGCGGGCGCGGTCTGCAACTTCTGTGACACGGACTTTGTCGGGATGGACGGCGTGGGCGGCGGACGCTTCGCCGACGCCGAGACGCTGGCCGCTGCGGTCGAGACCGCGTGGCAGGGTGGGCCCAGCAATCGCCTGGTGGTGCTGACCGGCGGCGAGCCGCTGCTGCAGCTGGACGCGGCCCTGGTGGAGGCCCTGCACGCCCGCGGCTTTTCGCTGGCGCTGGAGACCAACGGCACCCTGCCGGTCCCGCCGGGCGTCGACTGGATCTGCGTCAGCCCCAAGGCCCAGGCGCCGGTGGTCCAGGTGACCGGCCAGGAGCTGAAGCTGGTCTATCCGCAGCCGGGCGTCGATCCGACCCGCTTTGAGGGGCTCGATTTCGAGCGGTTCGCGCTGCAGCCGATGGACGGGCCGCGGCTCGCCGAGAACACCAAGGCGGCGATCGCCTATTGCCTTGCCCATCCCCGCTGGCGTTTAAGCGTCCAGACCCACAAGTACCTCGGCATCGCCTGAGCCTCAGGCTCGGCCCGCCACAACCTTCAAGACCTTATGAAATCTGCGATTTTCGAGATCACCAAGGCCGCGACTTTCGATGCGGCCCACCACCTGCCGGCGGGGCCGCAAGCGCCCTATACCCGCCTGCACGGCCATTCCTTCCGCGTCGAGGCCACCGTGCGGGGAGAAGAAACGGGCGCGATCGGCTGGGTGGCGGACCTCGGCGACCTCGACCGGGCGCTCCGTGCAGCCGCCGGCCAACTCGACCACTCCCTGCTCAACGAACAGCCCGGTCTCGAGAGCCCGACGCTGGAGCACCTGTGCCTGTGGTTCGTGGGACGGCTGAAGCCGGCGTTCCCAGGGCTTTCGCGGGTCGTGGTCTCCCGCCCGACGGTCGGCGAGAGCTGCGCGCTGAGCCTGAGCTAGCCGCCGGCGTCCTTCTTCTTGTCGCCGCCTGGCAGCACCGCGCCCACCACGGCGCCGGCACCTTTGGCGGTCATGACCACGGCCTTGCCGGTGACCCCGACGGCGGTTCCGACCACCGCGCCTGCGGCGCCGGCCACGGTCAACACCAGGCAGCCCGACAGCAGGGTCGCGGTGGCGGCCAGCACCGCGCCGCGCAGCAAAATCGATTGAAAAGTGATAGGCCTGTTCCACCGGGTGTCGGGGCCATGAGGCCTGGGAACCAGCGCCGGATTAAGGCGGCGACCCCATCTTTGCTGTCTTGGCGCTTCAGAGCTCGACGGGTGCCTGTTTGCGCTGGTCCACGTCCGCGTGCCGCCGCCAGGGGCCCTGGAAGTGCGGATCGGCCCGGCGGCGGCGGTCGGGGCCGAAATAGCCCTCGTGCTTCACAAAGGCGCGCGGGTAATCGACCACCTGGCTGATCCGCTCGATCACGCCCTTGGCGGTGAGCGGCTTGGCGAGGAACTCATTGACCCCGGCGTCGCGCGCCTCGTGCACCCTCTGCAGGGTGGAATGGCCGGTGATCATGATCACCGGGCACATCTGGTTGGGGCTGTCGAAGGAGCGGCGCAGCAGGCGCACGAAGTCGATGCCGTCCAGCGGCTGCATGCTGAGGTCGGTCATGATGATGTCGACCCGCTGGTGCTTCATGGCCTGCAGGCCGGCCGCGCCGTCGCTGGCCTCGAAGATGTCGCGCACCCCGATGGCCCGCAGAATCTCGCCAAGCAACACCCGCATGTGGTGATTGTCGTCGACGAGAAGGATCTTCAGCAGGTCGTAGCGCAAGGGCAAATCCGTTGTCGTTTCCGGCCAGCTTTTCTTTGGTCGCCGCGCGGTGATTCGACACTGGCGGATGCGGCTGATTACGGTGCCGCAATGTGTCGGTCAACGAGAAATCACAGCGTTCTTCGTTACGCTAAGCCGCTGACACCGATGGATAATCGCGGATACAAACTAGGCGTGTAGACGCAGGATCAACTCTACCTGAACGAAGTTCGCGGAACCACGATATAATTCGAATATCGCGTATCATGTTCGCCCAATCGGGCGAGGCCGCGGCGGGTCGATTCAGCCGACCTGGCCGCGATGGCGCAGATGGGCGTCGGCGAGCACGCAGGCGACCATGGCCTCCACCACCGGCACGGCGCGGATGCCGACGCAGGGGTCGTGGCGGCCCTTGGTGCGCAGCTCGATCTCCTCGCCGGCCTCGTTGATCGAGCGTCGGGGCGTGAGGATCGAGGACGTCGGTTTGAACGCCACCCGCGCGGTCACCGGCTGGCCAGTGGAGATGCCGCCCAGGATGCCGCCGGCTGAGTTGGACAGGAACAGGGGCCCACTGTCGCCGGCGCGCATTTCGTCGGCGTTTTCCTCGCCGGTCAGCGCCGCCGCGGCGAAACCCGCGCCGATCTCCACGCCCTTGGCGGCGTTGATCGACATCAGGGCTGAGGCCAGTTCGGCGTCGAGCTTGCCGTAGATCGGCGCGCCCCACCCGGCCGGGGCGCCCACCGCCTCGACCGCGACGATGGCGCCGGTCGATGAGCCGGCCTTGCGGATCGTCTCCAGGTGCTCTTCCCAGACCGGAACCATGTCTGGGTCGGGGCACCAGAAGGGGTTCTCCTCGGTGCGGGAAAAGTCGATGCGGTCCTGGGCGACGGCGTGCGGGCCGATCTGGACGACCGCGCCGCGGATGGTGACGCCGGGGATGATCTTGCGCGCGATGGCGCCGGCGGCGACGCGCGCGGCGGTCTCGCGTGCCGATTGCCGGCCGCCGCCGCGGTAGTCGCGCACCCCGTACTTGGCCCAGTAGCTGTAGTCGGCGTGGCCGGGGCGGAAGGCCGTCGCGATCTCGGAATAGTCGCGACTGCGCTGGTCGAGGTTGTCGATGATCATCGAGATCGGCGTGCCGGTGGTTACCTGGTCAGGATGGCGCTCGTCGGAGAACACGCCTGAGAGGATGCGCACGGCGTCCGGTTCCTGGCGCTGGGTGACGAACTTGCCCAGGCCCGGGCGGCGCTTTTCCAGCCACACCTGCACGTCGGCCTCGGTGAGCGCGATGCCCGGTGGGCAGCCGTCGACCACGCAGCCGAGCGCCGGCCCGTGGCTCTCACCCCAGGTGGTCACGCGGAACAGATGGCCGAACGTATTGTGCGACATGGCCGGGCTTGTAGCGGAGGAGGGGCCGGGCTCCAACCGGGAGGGGAGTCGATGGGTCAGGCGGCCCAGGCGGCGGTGAACCTGCGCAGCAGCGTGCGGGCCGCGGAGTGGGCCTCGCCGGTCTTCGGCGCGAGCCGCAGGAACAGGTGACCCTGCTTGTGGTGGCCGCGGGCGGGCAGGCCGTGGCCGACCAGGCGGATCAGTTTGCGCTCGCCGGCCTTCTTGGTCAGCCAGACGATGCGCCGGCCGATCGGGGTCTCCAGGGCGACGCGGCCGCCCTCGGCCAGGACGCGGGGGCTGACCTGGGTGTTGATCCACAGGTCGTCGCCGCGCACCAGCACCTCCGGCGAGCCGCGCAGGGTGACGGCCAGGTTGGCGGCGCCGGCGCGGACGGTGTCGCCGGAGCGCAGGCCAGGCGGCAGGGTCAGGCGCAGGCGCCGGCCATCAGCCAGGCAGTGCTCTATCCGCCCGCCATTGAGGGCGATCAGAGCGTCGATCTCGATGATGCCGGGGTGCGCAGGGCGCACAACTGGCGGCTGGACGATGGCCTGCGGAGCGGCCCGCGCCTGCAGGCGGTGGTAGGCCTCGACCAGGCGTCGGAACGCCGCCTCGCCGCCGCCCGGGCGGTCCGGGTGGGCGAGCTTGGCCGCCTCGCGGAAGGCGCGGCGCACGTCGCCGGCGCTCGACAACAGGCCCACGCCCAGCACCTCGCGCGCGGCCTTCAGGGAGATCGGGGGCGACTGTGCCATCGCCCTCAGAATCGCCCCGATATCGTCAAGGCCGGGTTAAGCCTCGCGAAGGGATGGGCCGGCCGCTATATCCAGGTCGATGACCGACAAGACGCTCATTCCCGCCTCGCCGAGCGAGGACGACTATGTGGCCCAGGTCGCGGCAGCCGGCGCCTTGCCGCAGCTGGGCGACGCCGACCCCTTCGCGCTGTTCAACGAATGGCTGCGGGAAGCCGTCGCCAAGGAGCCCAACGACGCCAACGCCATGTCGCTGGCGACCGTCGACGCGGCCGGGCTGCCGGACGTGCGGATGGTGTTGTTGAAGGACGCCGACGACCGCGGCTTCGTGTTCTATTCCAACGTCGGCAGCGCCAAGGGCCGCGAACTGACCGCCAATCCGCGGGCGGCGCTGCTGTTCCATTGGAAATCGCTCCGGCGCCAAGTGCGTATTCGCGGGGACGTGACCACGGTCACCGCCGAGGAGGCCGATGCCTATTGGGCCACCCGCGCGCGGCCGGCGCAGCTGGGGGCCTGGGCGTCTGAGCAATCGCGGCCACTGCCGGACCGGCTGGCCTTCGAGAAGAAGATCGCCGAGTTCGGGCTGAAGTTCGGGCTGGGCAAGGCGCCGCGCCCGCCGCACTGGTCGGGCTGGCGCATCGTTCCGCAGAGTATCGAGTTCTGGCGCGACCGGCCGTTCCGCCTGCACGAGCGGCTCCAATTCGTCCGGGCGGCCGACGGCTGGACCACTGAGCGACTCTACCCTTGAGCCCCAACCCGACTAAGAAGGGGGGTCAGGAAACCGAGATCGTGGCCTGGCTCGCGGCCCAGTCGGAGCGGACCATCGAGACGGCCTGCGCGCGGGTGTTCCTGTCAGGCGAGGTCGCCTGGAAGCTGAAGCGCAACCTCGACCTGGGCTACGTCGACTTTTCCACGCGGGAGAAGCGCAAGTGGGCGCTGGACCGCGAGCTGGACTTCAACCGCACCGCCGCGCCCGACATCTATCGCTCAGTGCGCGCGATCACCCGCGAGGCGGGCGGCGGCCTGGCCTGGGACGGGGCCGGCAAGCCGCTGGAATATGCGCTGGAGATGCGCCGGTTCGATGATGCCGCCGTGCTGTCGGCCGACCCCAGCGTGATCGACGGCGAGATGGCCGATGCGCTCGGCCGCACAATCGCCGGCTTCCACGCCGCCGCGCCGATAAGGCCGGGCGGGGGGCTTTCAGCGCTGGAGTGGACGATCACCTCCAACGCCCGGCTGATCGCGGAGCATGCCGCGAGCCTGGGAGCCGGCGCGGTGGCCGAGCTGGTCACAAAGACCTTCGCCGAGCTTGAGCGCCAGCGGCCGCTCCTGGCGCAGCGCACGGCCGGCGGCTTCGCCCGGCGCTGCCACGGCGACCTGCACCTGGCCAACATCCTCATCGAGAACGGCGCGCCGGTGCTGTTCGACTGCATAGAGTTCAACGACCTCTTGTCAGACCTCGACGTCTATTACGACCTCGCCTTCCTCTTGATGGACCTCGACTTCCGCGATCGGCGCGACGCGGCCGTGCGCGTGCAGTCGGCCTATCTGGACGAGGCGGCGCGCAGCTTTCCGCAGGCCTTGTGGGCGGGCCTCGCGGCCCTGCCGCTGATGCTGTCGGTGCGCGCGGCGGTGCGCACCCACGTGGCCACCCACGCCGGCGACATCAAGCTCGCCAAGGCCTATCTGGCAGCGGCCATCGCCCACCTGTCGCCAGCGCCGCCGGTGCTGGCCGCCGTGGGCGGGCTCTCCGGCTCCGGCAAGTCGAGCTTCGCCCGCGCCATCGCGCCCTCGCTGGGCGCCTCACCAGGCGCCGTCGTCCTGCGCACCGATGAGATCCGCAAGCGGCTGATGAAGGTCGCGCCGACCGAGCGGCTGCCCGACAGCGCCTACGTCGGCGGCCTCTACGCCCGCTCCTATGACGCCCTGATCGACAACGCGCGTGACATGCTCAAAGCCGGCCGCGCGGTGGTGCTGGACGCGACCTTCATCGACCCGGTGCTGCGCGCCCGCGCCGAGCAGTTGGCGGCCGACTGCGGGGCGCCGTTCCACGCCGTGTGGCTGGAAGCCCCGCTGAACACCCTGAAGGCCAGGGTTCAGGCCCGCGTCGGCGACGCCTCCGACGCCACCGTCGAGACACTTGACGACCAACTCGCCCGCCTGAAGGCCGAAGCCGCCTGGACCCACGTTGACACCTCCGGCTCGGTGGAGGCCGCCGCGCAGGCGTGGGTGGCCAACCACCGCTAGCGGCCGTCGCCAAATCCGCGTCACATTGCGTATGGGCGCTGGGCCACATAGCCTAGTGTGAACGCCGATAAGGATGGGGGCCTCGGAGGAACGCCAATGCTTGGCTTAATGCAGAACTGGCCGTTGACGGTCGACAAGATCCTCGACCACGCCAAGGCCTGGCACACCGACCGCGAGATCGTCAGCCGCTCGGTCGAGGGGCCGATCGTGCGCACCACCTACGGCGAGATCCATCGCCGCGCGAAGAAGCTGTCGAGCGCGCTGGCGGGCCTGGGCGTTGGGGTGGGCGACCGGGTGGCGACGCTCGCCTGGAACACCGGGCGGCATATCGAGGCCTGGTACGCGATCATGGGCATGGGCGCAGTCTGCCACACGCTCAACCCGCGGCTGTTCGCCGAGCAGCTCTGCTACATCGTGGGCCACGCCGAAGATAAGATCATCTTCACCGACCTGACCTTCCTGCCGATCCTGGCCGAAAACCGGGCGCTGATGCCGACGGTCAAGCACGTCGTCGTGTTCACCGACGACGCCCACCTGGACCCGGCGATCTATCCGGGCGCCATCGCCTACGAGAGCCTGATGGAGAGCGGTTCCCCGGACTACGTCTGGGGCGACTTCGACGAAAACACCGCGTCCTCGCTCTGCTACACCTCCGGCACGACCGGCAATCCGAAGGGCGTGCTCTATTCTCACCGCTCGAACTTCATCCACACCCTGGTGACCCTGGGCGTCGACGTGATGTGCCTGTCGGCGCGCGACACCGTGCTGCCCGTCGTGCCGATGTTCCACGCCAACGCCTGGGGCCTGACGTTTTCCTGCGCCGCCGCCGGCTGCAAGCTGGTGATGCCCGGCCAGAAGATGGACGGCGCGTCGGTCTACGAACTGCTGGAGACCGAGGGCGTGACGTTCTCCGCGGCCGTGCCCACCGTGTGGCTGGGTCTGCTAACCCACCTGCGCGAGAACAAGCTCTCGCTGTCGACCCTGAAGCGGGTGGTGATCGGCGGCTCTGCTGTGCCCGAGGCCATCGTGCGCGGCTTCCGCGACGAGTTCGGCGTCGACGTGACCCACGCCTGGGGGATGACCGAGATGTCGCCGATGGGCACGCTCAGCTCGCCCAACGCCAAGATCGCGGCGACCGATGCCGAGACCCAGCTGCGCTACAAGCTGAAGCAGGGCCGCCCGCCGATCGGCGTGGAGATGAAGCTGGAGGACGACGCCGGCCAGCGCCTGCCGCACGACGGGACCACCTACGGGCGGCTGATGGTCAAAGGCCCGTTCATCGCCGGCGGCTACTTCAAGGGCGACGGCGGCCAGATCCTCGACGACGAAGGCTTCTTCGACACCGGCGACGTCGCCACCATCGACGGCGATGGCTACATGCAGATCACCGACCGGGCCAAGGACGTGATCAAGTCCGGCGGCGAGTGGATCTCCACCATCGAGATCGAGAACATCGCGGTCGGCCACCCGAAGGCGGCCTTGGCCGCGGTGATCGGGGCGGCCCATCCCAAGTGGGACGAACGCCCGGTGTTGCTGGTCAAGCTCGAGCCCGGCGCGGAGTCCTCGAAGGCGGAATTCCTGGCCTTCCTGGAGGGCAAGATCGCCAAGTGGTGGACGCCGGATGACGTGGTCTTCGTCGACGACATCCCGCTGGGCGCCACCGGCAAGATCGACAAGAAGCTGATCCGCGAGCGGATGAAGGACTATGTCCTGCCGACGGCCCGGCCCGCCGGTGTCGGGGCCAAGGAGACAGCCTGAGCGTGATCGAGCTACGAGTCGCGACCGAGGCCGACCTTCCGGAGGTTGTGGCACTGACCAACCTTGCCTATCGCGGCAGTGGGCCGCAAGCGGGCTGGACCACCGAATACTACCTGCAGGGCGCGCGGACGACCGATCAGGCGCTGTGCGCGGACCTGGCCGCCAAGCCGCAGGCGCAGATCCTGGTCTGGCGCGAGGCGACGGGCGGACTCCTGGGCCACGTCTGGCTGGAGCCGGTGGACGAGAAGGCCTGGTACCTGGGCCTGCTCTCCGTGCGGCCCGACCGCCAGGACCAGAAGCTCGGCCGCACCCTGCTGACCGCCGCCGAGGATTTCGCCCGGGCGCGCGGGGTCACGCGGATGCGCATGCGGGTGATCAATGTACGCGACACCCTGATCGCCTGGTACGAGCGGCGCGGCTATGCGCTTACCGGCGAGACCGAGCCGTTCCCCTACGGCGACGACCGCTTCGGCACGCCCACGCGCGACGATCTCTGCTTCGTGGTGCTGCAACGAGCGCTGTAGCGCCTAGGCCAGCCTGTAGACGGTGTCCGGGCCGGGCGGGCCGCCGGCCTCGATCTCGCCGCCGCGCTCCATGTGGATGATGGCGGCGAGCATGGAGCGCGCCGCCGCCGGGTGCAGGCGGGCATCGACGTCGCGGTAGAGGTTGGGGACCAGCTCGCGGATCGTCGCCGGGCCATTGGCCAGCGCCAGCAGGATCTGGTCGATGCGTTCGCGGCGGTGGGCGGCGTAGGCGTCGATAAACGGCGTCACCGCCAGGATCGGCGGGCCGTGGGTGGGCCACAGCGTCTGGAAATTGCGCGCGCGGATCTTGGCCAGGCTCTCCAGATAGTGGGTCATGTCGCCGTCCGGCGGCGTGATCACCGTGGTCGACCAGCCCATGATGTGGTCGCCGGTAAAGCAGGCGTTCTCTTCAGCCAGCGCGTAACAGAGGTGGTTGGAGGTGTGGCCGGGGGTGTGGATCGCTTCCATCGTCCAGCCCGGCCCGGAGACCGAGCCCCCGGCGCAGAGGCTGACGTCCGGCGCGAAACCGTGGTCGTGGCCGGCCTCCATCTTCACCTCGCCGGTGTCCTCGACCTCGTGGCCCTTGACCGCGCAGCCGTAGATGGTCGCCCCCGTCGCGGCCTTCAGCGGCCCGGCCAGCGGCGAGTGGTCGGCGTGGTGGTGGGTGATCAGGATGTGGGTGACCTTTTCGCCCTCGACGGCTCTCAGGATCGCGGCAAGGTGCTCGGGCAGGTCGGGGCCGGGATCGATCACGGCGACCTCGCCCCGGCCGACGATGTAGGTGCCGGTGCCCTTGAAGGTGAAGGGGCCGGGGTTGTTGGCCACCACACGGCGGATCAGCGGCGAGACCTGGTCGCAGGCGCCGTAGTCGAACTCGATGTCGCGAACATAGGGGATCATGGGGTGATCATCCGCCCAGCGCCCCGGAGAGGTCGTAGCCGGCCGCGCGGCCCAGGCCGACCAGCTCGCCGCGGCCAAAAGCGCCGGACATCGCCTGGCCGATCGACCAGCAGGTGATCGAGCGCGTGCCCGAGCGGCAGTAGGCCAGCACCGGGCCGGGCGCCTCGGCGACCGCGGCGGCCATCGCCTCGACCTGCGCCGGGCCGGGCGGGCCGGAGAACGGGATGTGGACGTAGGTCAGACCGGCAGCCTCGGCGGCGGCGGCGACCTCGGCTGCGGTGGGCTGGCCGGGGTCTTCGCCGTCGGGGCGGTTGCAGACGATGGTGGTGAAACCTCGCGCGGCGGCTTCGGCGACGTCCGCCACGCTGATCTGCGGGGCGGTGGTGAAGTCATCGGTCACGCGTCGAAAATCGGGCATGGGGCTCTGTCACAGTTCGAGGGTTGGGGCGCTGGTTTGACATCATCGGGGCCCGGTGGAAGTTTCGCAACGCCCGCACCCGAAAAGGCGCCGACCCAGCCACATGTTCAGCTTTATCGGCCGCCGTCTGCTGGTCGCCATCCCGACGCTGTTGCTGGTGGTGACGCTGGCCTTCTTCATGATGCGCGCCGCGCCGGGCGGGCCCTTCGACATGGACCGCAAGCTCTCGCCAGAGATCGAGCGCAACGTCATGGCCAAGTACGGGATGAACAGGCCGCTGCTGGCGCAGTACGGCGCCTACCTGGCCGGCGTGGCCCGCGGCGACCTCGGTCCCTCGTTGAAATACAAGGACAAGTCGGTCCTGCAGATCCTCAAGGAGAACTATCTGATCTCCGTGCGCCTGGGGCTGTCGGCGATCGCCCTGGCCGGGCTGATCGGGGTGAGCCTGGGCGTGTTGGCGGCGCTGCGCCAGAACCGCGCCGTCGACTATGGCGTCATGACCGTGGCGATCCTGGGGGTCTGCATTCCGACCTTCGTCACGGCGCCCTTGCTGGTGCTGGCCTTCGCCTCCAAGCTCGGCTGGCTGCCCAGCGCCGGCTGGAACGATGGGGCGCTGGTCAACATGGTGCTGCCGGTCACCGTGCTGGCCCTACCGCAGATCGCCATCATCACGCGGCTGACCCGGGCCGGCATGGTCGAGGTGCTGCATTCCAACTACGTGCGCACGGCTCGCGCCAAGGGCCTGCCGGAGCACCGCATTGTCACCCGCCACGCGCTGCGCGCGGCGATCCTGCCCCTGGTCAGCTACCTCGGGCCCGCCTGCGCCGGCCTGATCACCGGCTCGCTGGTCGTCGAGCGGATCTTCAACCTGCCGGGCCTTGGCAAGTTCTTCGTCACCAGCGCCCTGCAGCGCGACTACACCGTCGTCATGGGGATGGTCATCGTCTACGCGGGCCTGATCCTGGTGCTGAACCTGATCGCCGACCTGCTCTACGCCGTCCTCGATCCCAGAATTCGCTTGGCATGAGGGTGCGGCTGGCATGACCGCTTCCATCCTGGTCCCCGGTTCGCGCAGCGGCGCCGACAGTATGGAGCGCACGGCGCTCAAGGGCCGCAGCCTGTGGGACGACGCGCTTCGCCGGCTGCTGCGCAACCGCATGGCGGTGACCGGGATGGTCGTGTTGGGGCTGCTGGTGGTGGCGGCGATCGTCGGGCCCTACCTCACCGCCTGGCGCTACGACGAGGTCAACAAGTCCGACGTCTGGTTCGCGCCTCTGCAGCACGGGCATCTGATGGGGACCGACGCGCTCGGCCGCGACCTGCTGGCCCGGCTGCTGGTCGGGCTACGGGTCTCGCTGGCCATCGGCTTCGTGGCGACCTTCGTCTCCCTGGTCATCGGGGTCGCCTGGGGCGCGGTGGCGGGCTTCGTCGGCGGCCGGTTGGACGAGGTGATGATGCGTTTCGTCGACGTGCTCTATTCGCTGCCGTTCATCTTCTTCGTGATCCTGCTGATGGTCACCTTCGGCTCGAACTTCATCCTGATCTTTGTGGCCATCGGGGCGGTCGAGTGGCTGACCATGAGCCGCATCGTGCGCGGCCAGACGCTCACCCTGAAGCACAAGGAGTTCGTCGAGGCCGCCCGCGCGGCGGGCCTCGACCGGGGAGCGATCATCTTCCGCCACATCGTGCCGAACCTGCTGGGGCCGGTGGTGGTCTATGTGACCCTGACCATCCCGGCGGTGATCCTCGCCGAGAGCTTCCTGAGCTTCCTGGGGCTGGGCGTTCAGCCGCCCATGGCCTCGCTGGGCACCCTGATCGCCCACGGGGCCTCGGACATGGAGCTTGCGCCCTGGCTGCTGATCTTCCCGTCCCTGGTGATGGTGATCACCCTGATGAGCTTCAACTTCATCGGCGACGGCCTGCGCGACGCCATCGACCCGAAGGACCGGTAGTCCTCCCCGCTGGGCGCGATGAACCGCGCGCCCGGACCGATGATCGTCGCCCCCGAAGCCCCGATGGACTGAGCATCGGCGTTGCCACGAGGCCAGTGGTGGGGCGATCGAAGGCTCCGCCGACGGCGCGCATCGCGCATCCCTCGTGCCGCCTAGGGCCTATATCGCAGATCATGTTTGGCGGGAATGCGTCGCCTCGGGGGTGAAACATGCGCCCCATGACCGCCCGTCGCACAATCTGTGACCAGAATGCGACAGGTCGGTGGCGGCAACATTGCTGAAAGCTAATGTTCGTTGACCCTGGCTCCCATCCAGCCGTTACTCCGACGTAACCGGACCCGACTGGGATTCCGGGACCGATTTTGTTTGGGGGCAGGTCCGCCTTTCGAGGCCGACCGCTGGAGGACTAGACCTTGAAAATCATTTCCACCCGGGAGCGCCTGTTGGCCTCCTCGATGATCTGCGGCGCGGCCCTTGCGATGGTTTCGGCCACCCAGGCCGCGGCGGCGGCCGCGCCCGCCGCCGCGCCCAGCGCTGCTGCAGTGTCGGAAATCGTGGTCACAGGCTCGCGCATCGCGGGCGTGACCAACCTGACGAGCGCCAGCCCGATCAGCGTCGCCTCGCACGAGGACATCGTGCTGAGTTCGGCGGCCACGGTTGAAGACGTCGTCGGCCGCCTGCCGGCGGTCGACTTCAACGGCGGCATCAGCTCGGCCACCAACAACGGCGGCGCCGGCGTGTCGTTCATCGGCCTTCGCAACCTCGGGCCGTCGCGGACCCTCGTGCTCCTGGACGGTCAGCGCCTGATTCCCAATGGCGCGGCGGTCGATTTCAACGTCATCCCGCTGTCGATGGTCGAGCACGTGGAGGTGCTGAAGGGCGGCGCCTCTTCGGTGTACGGCGCCGACGCGATCGGTGGCGTTATCAACATCATCACCAAGAAGCACGCCAACGGCGTCACCTTCGAAGCCAACTATGGCCAGAGCGGTCATGGCGACGGCCAGACCTATGGGTTCGGCACCACCATCGGCGTGAACTCCGATCGCGGCAACGTGATGATCGGCCTGAGCTGGGATCACCGCAATCCGGTGCAGGAATCCAGGCGCAACTGGGCGGTCGACACGCACGGCACTGACGCGAACTTCCCGGGCGGATCGACCTACCGCACCCAGCTCGACGTTCTCCAGAACGAGAACAACACCCGCCAGATCTGGATCGGCGGCGCGCAGGTCACCAACAACGCCGCCAACGCGGCCTTCATCACCGCCAATGTGCCCTGCGTGGCCTATATC
This sequence comes from Alphaproteobacteria bacterium, assembly GCA_025350685.1. Lineage (GTDB taxonomy): Bacteria > Pseudomonadota > Alphaproteobacteria > Caulobacterales > Caulobacteraceae > Phenylobacterium. Next base: position 15,738 of record JANXXK010000219.1, read on the forward strand.
CCGGCGCTGACCAAGGTGAAGCTGAACGCGGGCTGTACGGATTGGAACTTCCTGACCAGCGGTCTCGATCGCAAGCAGATGAGCGTCCTCAGTCACTATGACATCACCGACGACCTGACCTTCGTGGCGGATGGCTTCTTCACCGACTACAGCGCTTCGCAGTCGCTGCGTCCGGAGCCGCTGCTCGGCGACACTATCGCCAGCACGGTGAACGGAGTTCAGATTTTCAACGGCTTCATCCTGCCGACGAACTATCCGGGGAACACGACGGGCGGGCCGCTGGCGGCCTATCTGACGCCGCTCCAGTTCGGACCGCGTCGCTACGAGGAAAGCACCCAGACCTACCGGATCCGTGCGGGCCTGGAAGGCAAGTTCCTGGACGACTGGAAGTGGGAACTCGGCGCCGTGGAGCAGCACATCCACGCCACAGAGATCGTTCGCCACGAGGGCAATTTCGAGCACCTGGCGCAGATCACCGGCCAAATCGCCTGTATCGACGTCCCCGGGGGCTGCGCCAACGGCGCGCCGATCAACCCGCCCCACTTCTTCAACGGGCCGAACATCTTCACGCCCGCGGAGGTCGCCTACCTGACGTTCGACAACACCTCGATCTCGAATTCGCGCGAGCGATACGTCTATGGCGACGCCAACGGCACCATCTTCACCCTGCCGGCGGGCCCGTTGAAGGGCGCCATCGGCTTTGAAACGCGCGATGAGCACTATGACAACCTGCCCGACACCCTCGTGCAGGAAGGCTGGGCCCCCAATCCGCAGGCGCCGACCGCCGGCGGCTATCATGTGTCGTCGATCTACGGCGAGTTGCAGATACCGCTGCTGAAGGACCTGCCGTTCGTCAAGAGCCTCGACCTCAGCCCCAGCGCTCGATTCGACGACTATTCGAACTTCGGCGGCGAGACCACCTACAAGGTCGGCCTGAACTATGAAGTGACGGACGACCTCCGCATCCGGGCGGCCTACGCCACGGCGATCCGTGCGCCGACGACCACCGAACTGTTCGGCGGCAAGGTCATCTCCGACAACGGCGCGAGCGGCGACCCCTGCGAGACCAACCAGGCGCTCGCTCAGGGCAACCCCAACGTCGGCCTCGGCATTCTCTCGGCCGGCTCCAACTGCTCGCTGGCCGTGGCCCATGGCGGCCCGGTGACCAACTTCACCAGCGTGCTGGATCAGATCCCGTCCAACCAGGTGCAGGTCCTGCAGGGCGGCAGCACCACCGTTCAGCCGGAGAAGGCGCGCACCTTCACGGTCGGCGCCATCTTCACCCCGCGCTTCGTGCCGGGCCTGAAGTTCGCGATCGACTACTACAGCATCACCATCGACAACACGATCCTGACCGGCGGCATCGCCGGCAACCAGGGCGCGGACTTCATTCTGGTGGGTTGCTACGGTCCGCAACAGAACAAGAACTACTGCGGCTTCATCACTCGCGACGCCGCGGGCAACATCATCCAGATCAACAGCCTCAACACCAACGTCGGCACCGCCAAGGCTCAGGGTATTGATTACGAACTCAGCTACGACACGGCGGCTGCGAACCTGACCCTGCCCATCCCGGGCTCCTTCGTGTTCGATTTGCAGGTGAACCAGCAGATCAAGAACAACCAGGGAAATCCCGATGGCTCGATCACCGACTTCAACGGGTTCTTCAATACCAACAACGAGACGACGCAGCCCAAGATCAAAGGCGTTGTGACGATCGACTACGCGCTCGACGCGTGGAAGGTTCGCTGGAACAGCCGCTACGACCAGGCGACGACCAACCTGAATGGCGGCGCCAATGTCTCTGGCAATGTGGTGCCGGACCTCTGGTACCACGACCTCAGCGTCAGCTATGACCTGAAGGACTTCATGCACTCCCAATCGGCGCGCGTGATCTTCGGGATCAACAACCTGTTCGACAAAGACCCGCCGTTCATCGGCACGGACTCGATCTGCAAGTGCAACACGATCGCCGGCCCGTTCGATGTCATCGGTCGCTTCTTCTACTCGCGACTGTCGGCGTCCTTCTAACGCCTGCAGCATAGGTCGTTACTTGACGCGCCCCGCAGGGAAACCTGCGGGGCGCGTTTGCTTGAGAGCGGGCGTAGCAGCCGGCTCGCACGGCCTCGCGGGTTCACTGAGCGCGGCGGCGGTTGACCAGGTCCCTTAACGGCCGGCCCCGGATCGGCTGCGCCGACTTCCATTTGGCGGCTGGCCAGACCCTCGGCCGCGAGCCGATCGTGTTCGCCCAGGCCCTGCCGGATGATCGCTATCCAGGGCGATAGTTCGTTCTATCTTCAAACACTTTGGCCCCGCTAGACGGGTGAACCGGCTTACATTTCAGTCTGACGCGCTCCAAGCTGAATCGAAACCCAGCGCGGGCCGTCAGCCCTTGGCGCCCTTGCCCCCTAGTGGATGCGGGTCGGCGCCAGCACCATGGCGCCCTGGCTGCGCAGGCGCTCCTGAGCCAACCCGTCGAGGACCTCCTGCGCGCGGGGATCGCCGAACACCCAGGCCGCAGCGGCCAGCGTGCGGGCCGAGGAGGCCGAGACGCCCAGCATCTTCTGCAGCGCCTCGACGGGCGAGCCCGACGGCGACATCCGCTTCAGCCGCGCCTCACCGGTGACGCCCGCCAGCGCCTTGGCCTTGTCGACCGCGTCGTAGAAGCCGCCGATCTGGTCGACCAGCCCCAGGTCCTTGGCCTGGACGCCGGTCCAGACATGGCCCTTGGCGATCTCGCGCACCCGCTCGACCGGCAGCTTGCGGCCCTCCGCCACCCGGGCGACGAAGTTGTCGTAGATGCGGTCCATCCAGTGGGCGAAGGCCGCCCGCTGATCAGGCGTGAACGGCTCGCCGAGGCCGAAGGCCGAGGCATAGGTCGAGCCGACGCCCAGGTGGCGCACGTCGACGCCGTACTTGGCCAGCGCCGGGCCCAGCGCGAACTTGCCGCCGAACACCCCGATCGAGCCGGTCAGCGTCGAGGGCTCGGCGACGATGGCCGAGGCCTCCGACGAGACCCAGTACCCGCCCGAAGCGCCATAGGTGCCCATCGACACCACCACCGGCTTGCCCGCCGCCTTGGCCGCGCGGATCGAGGCCAGGATCTCCTCCGAGGCGGTGTCCGAGCCGCCGGGCGAATTCAGGCGCAAGACGATGGCCTTCACGTCCCTGGCCTTGATGGCGTCGTAGAAGGCGTCGGCCGTGTCGTCGGCATAGATCGACGCCCCCCGGCGGAACGGACTGCCGCCCTCGTCCTTGCCGTCGACGATGTCGCCCTCAGCCTCGATCACCGCGATGGCGGGGCCGGCGCCACGCTGACTGGAGGGGCGGCCGCGGGCGTAGTCCTCGAAATCGACCAGTTCGGCGCCGTCGCCGGCCCGCTTCAGCAGCGCCCGCTGAGCCTCGTGCACTTGGCCCACATGGTCGATCAGATGTTTGTCCAGCGCCTCGTCGGCGAGATACGGCCCGGCCTCCAGCATGGTCCTCAGCGCCGCGGCGTCGAGTTTGCGGTCGGAGGCCGCTGCGGCGATGTCGGTCTGGTAGATCGAGCCCAGCCAGGAGAGCTCCGCCGCGCGATGCGCCGGCGTGTAGTCGTCGAACAGGTAGCCGTTGACCGCGTTCTTGTATTCGTAGCGCTGCTCGTAGTCGGCCTTGACGCCGAACTTGTCGAAAGCTCGCTTGAAAAAGATGTCTTCATTGGCCAGGCCGGTGACCTGGAACGAGGCGCCGGGCTGCATCCACAGCTCGTCGGCGGCGGCGCCGAGCATGTAGGTCGCGGTGATGAAGCCGGCCGGATAGAGGCCTTGGCTGTGCGCGATCACCGGCTTGCCGGAGGTCCGGAAGTGCTTGATCCCCAAGCGCAATTCGTCGGCGATGCCAGGCTCCAGGCCCTGCTCGGGCAGGCGCACCAGGATCCCCTTGATCCGGTCGTCCTTCTCCGCGCGGCGCAGCCCAGCGAGGATCGACATGGCCGAGTGGCCCCTGCCGGTGAAGGCCGCCAGCGCGTTCTGCGGCGACTGGTCGGTGAGCGCGCCGCGCAGGTCGAGCTCCAGCACCGTCTTCGCCGGCGTCGGCGGCGGCCCCGCGGCGCTGGCGGCCATCGAGATCAGGACGAACGGCACGCCGATCATGAAGATGACGAGGCCTGCGAAGACCCCGGCCGCGGTGATCAGGAACTGCTTCATCTGGTGATCAGGGGTCCTCGATGGTCTGAAGATGAGACCACAGCTTCGCCTCTCGCACACTATCTCGACGGCGGAAAGCTCGGCCCTGCCGGCGTCTTCAACGCGCCGATTCCCGAGCTCGATCGCGCGTCTGTTTGGCAGAACAGCGCTTTAATCGAACGTTGGGGTCTTTGGGCGCAACCTCGGCGGCAACAAGCGACGTTGGGGGACGTCCGATGGCGGAATTCCGCAGATGACCGGGGCAAGCGCATCTGCGCAGGGCGAAACCGCGGCTGACGTCGGCATGGGCATTGAGACAAGTCGCGACCTGGGGCGCCACAGCCAGCTGACCCGCATCGCATTTGCCGCGGTCTTTGCGGTGGCCGCCCTCGCCGTGCTGCCATGGCGGGAACCTATGGCCTGGCTGGCGGCGATCGGCGTCTGGGAGCTGATTTCCAGCCGGATCGTCGATCGGGCGGTAGCCAAGCTCTCCGAGGAGCAGGCGACCAACGCCTATGCGGCGGTCAATTTCGGTGGCTCGTGCATTTACCAGGCGCTGTCCCTGCTGGCGCTGGCCACCGGTTCGCCGCTGGGCGTGGCGATTGGGACGACCTGGCTCGCCGGCTCGTTCATGAACCAATTCATCTACTTCGGGGCCAACCGGCGGTTGCTCTGGTCGTGTCTGACGCCCGGAATCGCGATAGCCGTCGCCGGGCCGCTGGTGGCCTACGGCCCGACGCTGAGCGCGCCGATCGTCAGCGGGTTGATCCTGGCGACCCTGGGGGCGGCCGGTCGCTTCTCGCTGGACTACCGTGCGGTTCTGCAGCGCCTGGCCGACCGGCAGATCGCGCTGGTCGATACCGAGCGAAAGCTCTCCATCGCCATCGAGGCGTCCGGCGACGGCCTGTTCGAGGCAGACATGACCAAGCGCGTGTTCACCGTCAGCCCCAACTGGGCCCGCATGGTGGGCTACGAGCCGGAGGAACTGGCCGGACCGCTGGAGGACTGGCGCAGCTTCATCCATCCGGACGATCGGACGATCATCGACGAGGCCTACGCCGCCCACTTTCAGGGCCAGACGCCCTATGCCTCCTCCGAAGTGCGGATGGTCCGCAAGGACGGCAGCCTCAAGTGGGTGCTGTCGCGCGCCCGGGTTGTGTCGCGCACGCCTGAGGGCGCGCCCTGGCGGCTGGTCGGCACGGTGATCTACATCTCCGAGCGCAAGGCCCTGCATCTCGATCTGGAGGCCGCCCGCGACCTGGCCGAAGCGGCCAACCTGGCCAAGTCGACCTTCGTCGCCAACATGAGCCACGAAATCCGCACGCCGCTCAACGGGGTGATCGGCATCGCCGGCGCTCTCTCGCGCACCGAGCTTTCGCCGCAGCAGCGGGAGATGGTGGCGCTGGTGGAGTCCTCGGGCCAGGTGCTCGACCGGCTACTCACCGACATCCTCGACCAGGCCAAGATCGAGGCCGGCGACTTCCAGCTGCAGACGGCGCCCTTCGACCTGCGCCGTGAGGTGGACTGCGCCGCCGAGCTGATGCGGGCCCGCGCCGACGACAAGGGACTGGGGTTCCACCTCACCTATGGCGAGGCCGCCGCGGGCGCCTTCCAGGGCGATGCGGTGCGCCTGCAGCAGATCCTCTCCAACCTGGCCGCCAACGCCATCAAGTTCACCGAGGCCGGCGAGGTCCGCATCCAGGTCGACGCCATCGACGATCCTGAGGCCGTCACGACCCTGCAGATACAGGTGAGCGACACCGGCATCGGCTTCGACGCCGAGATCGGCCAGCGGTTGTTCTCGCGCTTCACCCAGGCCGACGGCTCGATCACCCGGCGGTTCGGCGGCTCGGGCCTGGGCTTGGCGATCTGCCGCACGCTCACCGAGCTGATGGGCGGCGAGATCGCTGCGACCTCGCAGCCCGGCCAGGGCAGCGTCTTCACCGTGCGCATCCCACTCACCCGCGTCGCGGCGGCAGCCGCCCCTGGCCAGGACGCCGAGATCGCCGGCGGCGGCGAGATTGACCGTATCCTCAGCCAGGACCGGCCTCTGCGCATCCTGCTGGCCGAGGACCATCCGACCAACCAGCGGGTCGTCCAGCTGATCCTGGAGCCCCTGGGCGTCGACCTGACCATCGTTGGCGATGGGGCCGCGGCGGTGGAGCTGTTCCAGCCGCACGCCTTCGACCTGATCCTGATGGACATGCAGATGGCGGTGATGGACGGGCTCACGGCCACCCGGGCGATTCGCGCGCGCGAGCGCGAGGCGGGCGCTGAGCCGACACCGATCGCCATGCTCACCGCCAACGCCATGGACGAGCACCTGCGCGCCGGCTCGGCCGCGGGCGCCGACCACCACATCGCCAAGCCGATCACCCCGGACAGCCTGGTGGCCAGCATCGAGGCCGCGCTCGTCGCCGCCGGCACGTCCGCCAAGGCGGCCAGACGCGCCTGAGCGCCCGGCCTGACGGGCCGCGGCGGCTGGAATCTGCAAGGGCGGGAAGAATGGTCGGAGTGGCAGGATTTGAACCTGCGACCCCCGCGTCCCGAACGCGGTGCTCTACCAGACTGAGCCACACTCCGACTTTGGAGCGCGCCTTATAGAGTAGGGTCCAGGGGGGGGCAAGGCGGCCCCGCCAACCTATTGGGGGCCTGTTTGCAGGCGTTGCATCGCAGGGTCGCGTGCGCTATCTCCACGCCTCCGCGAGGCAGCCCCTCGCGTCCATTCCTGCTGGGGAATGGTGTAATGGTAACACAGCGGTTTTTGGTACCGTCATTCTAGGTTCGAGTCCTAGTTCCCCAGCCATTTCCTCCCATCCGATCCGCCCGGGCCGGCGCACTGCGCGTAAGGCTCGCCCGCGCCTTGGGCGCCGGCGGGGCGCCGGCCTTCGGGTCGGTCGGCTTGGGGACCAGCTCCATGCCGCATTCGGGGCAGGTCCCCGGCGCGTCGAACTCCTTGGCGTCGGCGGCGCAGCCGCAGGGCGGGCAGACCCATTTGCCTTTCGGCGTGTCGGCGGCGAGGGCCAGGGCGGGGGCGAGGCAGGCGCATGCGGCGCCGAGGAAGCCGGCCTGCAGGAATAGGCGGCGGGAGGCGTTGGACATGGCGTGCTCCTTGAAATCTGTTCGTGGAACACTGTCGCCCTGGCGGCGCCGAAGCGTAAATGACTTTCGGCGGATGAAAACGGACGAAGACGCGCCGCCTCAGTCGCCGGTCAGCCTGATCCCCGGCGCGTCGGGCGTTCGGGTGTCGCCGCCGTTCAGCGGCTTTTGCATGTGGACGATGTCCACCCAGCGGCCGTGCTTGAAGCCGACGCTCCGGCCCACGCCGGTCTGTTCGAAGCCCAGCGCGCGGTGCAGGCCAACCGAGCCGGAATTGCCGCTGTCGCCGATCACCGCCATCAGCTGGCGCACGCCCAGCGCTTCGCAGGCCTCGATGACCGCCGTCAGAACCGCGCGGCCGACGCCATTGCCCTTGGCCTCCGGCGCGACATAGACGCTGTCCTCCAGGGTGTAGCGATAGGCCGCCCGCAGCCGGAACGGGCCGGCGTAGGCGAAGCCCAGCACCTGGCCGTCCAGCTCCGCCACCAGATAGGGCAGGCCACGGTCCTGGATCGCGCGGCGGCGCGCGTCCATGTCGGCCGCCGACGGTGGATCCTCCTCGAAGGTGCCGAAGCCGTTCACCACCGCGTCGGCGTAGATGGCGGCCAGCGCGTCCGCGTCTGCCGCCGTGGCGGTCCGTACGATCATCATGCCGCCTCCCAGCCCTTCTCCAGCGCCCAGACCGCGAAGGCGTAGTCGAGCGCGATCTCCTTCAGGAAGTCGAACCGGCCCGAGGCGCCGCCGTGGCCGGCCTCCATGTTGATCTTGAGCAGCATCGGCGCATCGCCGGTCGAAAAATCGCGCAGCTTGGCGACCCACTTCTGCGGCTCCCAGTAGGTGACGCGCGGGTCCGACAGGCCGCCGGTGGCCAGGATCGGCGGATAGGCGCTGGCTGTCACGCGGTCATAGGGACTGTAGCTTTCGATCAGGTCGTAGGCGGCGGCGTCCTCCAGCGGATTGCCCCACTCGGGCCACTCCGACGGGGTCAGCGGCAGGGTCGTATCGCTCATGGTGTTCAGCACGTCGACGAACGGCACCGCGGCGATGATCGCGCCCCACAGGTCGGGCCTGAGATTGGCCACTGCCCCCATCAGCATCCCGCCCGCCGAGCCGCCGTAGGCCGCGATCTGGCCCTTGGTCGCATAGCCCTCTGCGACCAAGTGCTCGGCGCAGGCGATGAAGTCGGTGAAGGTATTGGGCTTCTTGTCCTTGCGCCCATCCAGGAACCAGCCCCAGCCCTTGTCGGATCCGCCGCGGACGTGCGCCGTGGCCCAGACCCAGCCGCGGTCGACGAGGCTCAGGTTGCGGATCGAGAACGACGGCTCCATGGCGATGCCGTAGGCACCGTAGCCGTAGAGCAGCAGGGGCGCGGAGCCGTCGAGCGGCGTGTCCTTGAGCATCAGCACGGTGATCGGCACATCCTGGCCGTCGCACGCCTTGGCGTAGAGCCGCCGCGCCACATAGCGGGCCGGGTCGTGGCCGGAGGGGATTTCCTGAGTCTTGCGCAGGGTCCGTTGGCGGCTCGCCAGGTCGTAGTCGTAGGTCTGCCGCGGCGTCGTCGGCGACTGGTAGACGAAGCGGGTCAGGGTGGTTGCGTATTCGTAGGTGGGCTCGAGATCGAGCGCATAGGCCGCTTCGTCGAAGGCGATCTCATGCTCGGCTCCGGTTCTGTCGGTGACCACGATGCGGTCCAGCGCATTGACCCGCTCGGCGCGGACCAGGTGGCCGGCGTAGGCCGCGAAGCCGGTGATGTAGCGGCCGGGCGTGTGCGCGATCCAGTCGCGCCAGGTCGCCTTGGCCGGGATCGCCGCCTCGCTGACCGCGATCTTGAAGTCGACAGCCCCGTCGGCGTTGGTGTGGATCACCCAGCGGTCGGTCCAGTGGTCGAGGTTGTACTTCACCCCCACCTGGCGGGGCTCAGCGAGCACCGGGGCGGCCGTGGGGTCGGACGCGGGGATCAGCCAGCTTTCGGTGGTCTCCTGGTTGCCGGCGCTGATGACGATGTGGCTGTCGTCGGACGTGACGCCCAGGCCCAGGAACATGCCCTCGTCGGCCTCCTCGTAGATCAGCGCGTCCTCGCCGCCCCAATCCTTGTCGGGGCGGGCGGGCCGGCGGAAGACCTTCGCGGGCCGGGCGTTCTCGTCGCGCCAGATCCAGAACAGCCACTGGCTGTCGGGCGAGAAGGTCAGCGAGCCATAGGCGTTCTCGATCGGCGTGCCGAGTTCCTCGCCGCTTGCCAGGTCCTTCACCCGGATCTGGTAGTACTCCGAACCCTGCTCGTCGGCGGCCCAGGCGTAGAGGCTGTGGTCGGGACTGTGGGTGGCCGCGGCCGTCTGGAAGAAGGCCTTGCCCTTGGCGGCCGCCTCCTCGTCCAGCAGCACTAGCTCGCCATCAGCCTGGCCCTTCCGTCGGCGCGCGTGGACCGGATGCTGGGCGCCCAGGTCGTAGCGCGCGTAGTAGTCCCAGGGCCCGTCCGGCACCGGGACCGAGCTGTCGTCCTCCTTGATCCGCCCCTTCATCTCGGCGAACATCTGCGCCTGGAGCGCCTCGGCGCCGGCCAGCATGGCCTTGGTGTAGGCGTTCTCGGCGGTCAGGTGCTCGCGGACGTCGGCGCGCAGGGTCTTGGGGTCGCGCAGCACCTGCTGCCAGTTGTCGTCCTTCATCCAGGCGTAGTCGTCGACTCGCACCCGGCCGAGCTGTTCGGTGCGTTTCGGACGTTTCGGGGCGACGGGAGCCTTGAGCCTGGTCATGGATGCTACATGCGACGCCGCGCCTCGCCGCTCAAGCCGTCCCGCCGCATCGCGGCGGCTTGGCGCGGAGGTCGGCATCTGATTCAGTGGCGGCGCATCGCGATCGCGGATGAACCGCACCGGGCCTGCGCCCGCTTTGAGGACCCCATGCTGATCGATCTGTCGCAGGCGATGCTCCACGCGACCGTTCAGCTCGAGCAGCCGATCGGCGACGGCAAGCGCCGGGTCGGAGCCGGCTTCCTGATCTCCGCGCCGACGCCCGACGGCAGGCCGCGGACGATCCTGATCACCGCCAACCATGTGTTCGGCGCCATGCCCGGGGCGACCGCCACGGTCGGCTATCGGACGGTCAAGTTCGACGGCAGCTGGGCCTATGCGCCGCTGCCTCTGAAGATCCGCGACGCCGCCGGCCACGAACTGTGGACACATCACCCGTCCCGCGATGTGGCCGCGATCGCGGTGACCGCGCCGGACGCCTTCGCCAGGGCGGCGATCCCGGTCGACTACCTGGCCACGGACGAGACCTTCCCAAAGTACCAGGTCGGGCCGGGCGACGAGATGATGGCGCTGGGGTTCCCACGCGGATACGCGTCCAACGCGGCGGGCTTTCCGATCCTGCGCGTCGGGCGGGTGGCCTCCTATCCGGTGGCGCCGGTGAAGCAGTACCCCACATTTCTGCTGGATTTCGCGGCCTTCCCCGGCAACTCCGGCGGGCCGGTGTTCATCAGCGGTCCCGCCAACCGCCACGCGACCGGGCCCGGTCGGCCGGCGCAGGACGTGGAGGTCATCGCCGGCATCCTGACCGATCAGATCGAACCCGATGGCGAGAAGCTGGGCATCGGCCTGGTGCTGCACGCCAAGTTCATCCGCGAGACCATCGCCCGGGTCAGCGATCCCGCCGCGCCGGCGACCGAGACCCCGCCGGCCGCGCCGGCCGAGAAGACCGCCGCGGCCGAGCAGGCGCCCAAGCCGGAGTAGGGAGTCTAGCCGCCGTAGACGATCGACATGGTCTCGGCGATGCAGGCGGGCTTGGTCTCGCCCTCGATCTCGATGGTGCACTCGTTCTTCAGCTGCATGCCGCCGGCCTTGGGCTCGGCGCCGATCAGCTTCTGGCGCAGGCGTACGCGCTTGCCGACCCGCACCATGTTGATGAAACGCACCTTGTCGGAGCCGTAGTTGATTCCCCGCGTCACGCCCTTCACCGGCAGCATGCCCTGGCTCAGGAACGGGATCAGCGACAGCGTCAGGTAGCCGTGCGCGATCGGCCCGCCGATCTCGCGGGTGGCGCGTTCCACGTCGATGTGGATCCACTGGTGGTCGCCGGTGGCGTCGGCGAACTTGTTGACCCGGTCCTGGTCGACCAGCAGCCAGTCCGACACGCCCACTTCCGTCCCAATCAGGCCGGGCAGGTCCTTGATCTCAACCGGGTTCATTATTGGCTCCCTATCTCTTGGCTTTGCGGTGGGTCGGTCTAGCATCTGAGGAAGCTTGGGCAAGCATGGGAGCGGGAGATGGATCACCTCACCCTGCGCGCCGCCGGGCTGCATGATGCCGCGGCGCTCACGGACATCGCCTTCAGAGCCAAGGCCTCCTGGGGCTATGACGCCGTCTTCATGGCCGCATGCCGCGAGGAGCTCACGGTCACGGCCAACATGCTGGCCGCCTGGCGGTTCTGGGTGGCCGTCATCGACAGACGGCCGGTCGGCATGATCGCGCTCGACGCCGAGGCCGAGGACGCCCACCTCGAATTCTTCTTCGTCGATCCGGACGTCCAGGGGCGTGGCGTCGGCAAGGCCCTGATGGACGCCTTCACGGAGGCCTGCCGCGACCTTGGCTTCGCGACCGTTCTTGTCGACGCCGACCCCAACGCCGAGGCGATCTACCAGCGGATCGGCTTCCGCACCGTCGGCAGCTCGCCGTCGGGCTCGATCCCCGGGCGCATGCTGCCGCACATGGCGCTCAAGCTCAGCTAGGCGATGCGCGCGCCGTCCTTGCCCCAATAGGCGTCGCGGATCAGGCGCTTGTAGAGCTTGCCGGTGGCGTGGCGGGGCAGTTCGGCCATGAAGTCGATCACCCGGGGCGCCTTCACGTGGGAGAGGTGCTGGCGCGCATAGGCCATCAGCTCGGCCCGAAGTTCGTCGCCGGCGTCGGCCCAGTCCATCGGCTGGATCACAGCCACGACCCTTTCGCCCATCTCCTCGTCGGGGGCCCCAACTACGGCGGCGTCGGCGACCTTGGGGTGGCCGATCAGCACGTTTTCGAGTTCCTGCGGGTATATGTTGACGCCCCCTGAGATGATCATGAAGCTCTTGCGGTCGGTGAGGTAGAGGTAACCCTCCTCGTCCAGCCAGCCCACGTCGCCCAGGGTGGTCCAGCCGTGCTTGTTGCGGCTCTCGGCGGTCTTGGCCGGATCGCCGTGATACTCGAACTGGCCGCCGCCCTCGAAATATACCATGCCCTCGGCGCGCGGCGGCAGGACGGCACCGTCCTCGTCGCAGATCTTCACCTGGGCCATCAAGCCGCGGCCGACCGAACCCTTGTGGGCCAGCCACTCCTGCGAATTGATGATGCAGAAGCCATTGCCCTCGGTGCCGGCGTAGTACTCGTGCACGATCGGCCCCCACCAGGCGATCATCTGCTCCTTGACCGGCACCGGGCAGGGCGCGGCGGCGTGGAACACCGACTTCAGCGAGGAGACGTCGTAGCGCGCGCGCGCGTCCGGCGGCAGCTTCAGCATGCGCACGAAGTGGGTCGGCACCCACTGGGCGGTGGTGATCTTGTACTGCTCGATGAACCTGAGGGCGTCCTCAGCGTCGAAGCGTTCCATCATCACGACGGTGCCGCCCAGCGCCTGGACCGCGGTCGACCAGCCGAGCGGCGCCGCATGATAGAGCGGGGCGGGCGACAGATAGATCGAGTCCGGTGTCCAGCCGTAGAGCGCCTGACCGAGGTTGGCGAGCGGGTTGGGCTGGGCGATGGCGTCGTCGACCACACCTTCAGGCGCGATCCGCTTGACGCCCTTGGGCCGCCCGGTGGTGCCTGAGGAGTAGAGCATGGGCCGGCCGGCGGTTTCATCGGCGACCGGCGTGGTTGGCATGGCGCCCCGCGCGGTCTCCAAGCTCTGGAAGGGCCCAGTCTCGCCGCCGACCATGTAGAGCGCCACGCCGGGGATCAGCGGGGCGACCGCCAGCGCGGTCTCGATCGTGCCGGCCGAGGCGACGAACACTTTCGCCTCGCAATCCTTCACGATGTACTCGACCTCGCCGACGGTGAGCTTTGAGGACAAGCAGGTGTAGCGCAGGCCTGAGCGCTGGGCGGCCCAGATGAGTTCGTAGTAGCGCGGGTGGTTGTCGATGAAGAAGGCCACCGCATCACCGGTCTGCAGGCCAAGGCTGCGGAACAGGTGCGCGCCCTGGTTCGAGCGGGCGTCCAGTTCGCCGTAGGTCACCGTCTCGCCGGAGTAGGCCATGATGTAAGCAGGCTTGTCGGGATGGGTCTTGGCGTGAAGGCTAGGATGCATGGTCTCGCTCCCGTGGCGCGTGACCCCCTCTTGCTTGCCTGGGGCCGCCCGCGCCAACTTATCTTTGTTCAGTCGCCATTGCGGGCCTTGACCTACCGTCCGTCAAGCGCACCCGAGTGTCGCAAAAGCTTTCAGGAGAAACACCCATGGCCGCGCCGACCTTCGAGACCCTGCTCTATGCCGTCGAGGATGGCGTGGCGACGATCACGCTGAACCGCCCCGAGAAGCTGAACGCCTTCAACACCCAGATGATGAAGGACATGATCGCGGCCTTCGACGCCACCGATGCCGACGATGCTGTGCGCGTGGTGATCGTCACCGGGGCGGGGCGCGGCTTCTGCGCCGGCGCGGACCTGTCGGCGGGGGCGCAGACCTTCGACTACGACAGCCGCGGCGGCGAGGGCCAGGCGGACAAGGCCGCCCGCACCCGCGACGGCGTGCAGCGCGACGGCGGCGGCCTTCTGACCCTGCGAATCTTCGACAGCCTCAAGCCGGTGATCGCCGCGGTGAACGGCCCGGCCGTCGGCGTCGGTGTCACCATGCAGTTGGCCATGGACATCCGCATGGCCTCGACCGCGGCGCGCTACGGCTTCGTCTTCGCCCGCCGCGGCCTTAACCCCGAGGCCGCTTCCTCCTGGTTCCTGCCGCACCTGGTGGGCGTCCAGACGGCGCTGGAGTGGTGCTACACCGGCCGGGTGTTTCCGGCGCAGGAAGCCTTCGACAAGGGGCTGGTGCGCTCGCTTCACGAGCCCGATGACCTGCTGCCCGCCGCGCGCGCCCTGGCGCGGGAGATCGCCGACAACACCGCGCCGGTCTCCGTCGCGCTTACTCGCCAGCTGATCTGGCGCATGGCCGGCGCGGCGCACCCGATGGAGGCCCACCGCGCCGACAGCCGTGGCATCCAGGCCCGCGGCCGCTCGCCGGACGCCCGCGAAGGGGTAACCTCGTTCCTGGAGAAGCGCCCCGCCGCCTATCCGGACAAGGTCTCCACCGACCTGCCCGACATCTGGCCGCACTGGACCGCGCCCTCGTTCTCGTGAGGCCGCCCCCCGTTCCCTTGAGCCAAAATGTGGCCGGAAGGCGACCTATCCGCAGGTAGAGTGGCCACGCCTCTCCAGGTAGAGCGGTCGAGCCATACTCCGCAAAGCCAATCGATTGAATTCAGCTGTCCTGTTGAACCTGGGGTTTCATGATATCCGGGTGAAAACAGCTTTGTATCTGTGCTTGTCCTTTGGATTAGGAGGATATAATGAACCGGCTACTGTTCTGGTGAATCACTTCAGCGCCCTCGACGGCGCGGTTCCTATGGAAAACAACAATGGATGAGAAGTCGGAAGTCATCGAGATGACCGCGGACATTGTGTCGGCCTATGTCGGCAACAATTCCGTCACCGCGGCGGACCTGCCTGCACTGATCCAGAGCGTCCACCGCGCGTTGGCCGCCATCTCGTCCGGCTCCGAGGCGGCTGAGGCCGCGCCGAAGGAGCCGGCGGTGCCGATCCGCCGCTCGATCACGCCTGATTTCCTGATCTGTCTGGAAGACGGTCGCAAGTTCAAGTCGCTGAAGCGGCACCTGCGCACCAAGTACAACATGAGCCCCGAGGAATACCGCGCCAAGTGGGGCCTGCCTAAGGACTATCCGATGGTCGCGCCGAACTATGCGAAGGCGCGCTCGGACCTCGCTAAGCAGATGGGCCTCGGCCAAGGCGGCCGTCAGGCGCCGCGCAAGAAGCGCTAGGCGGGCGCCGCTCCGGCGGACCCTGTCTGGACATTCGGGACGCCCGCCGGCTTCGGCGGGCGTTTCCATTTGAG
>JANXXK010000224.1 GCA_025350685.1 Alphaproteobacteria bacterium
CAGGGTCGTCAGGATCCGCGCCCCAGAGGCGCCGATCGGATGGCCGATGGCGATGGCCCCTCCGTTGACGTTCACCTTGGCCGGATCGAGGCCTAGGTCGCGGACCACGCAGATCGACTGCGCCGCGAAGGCCTCGTTGGATTCGATGAGGTCGAGGTCGCTCACCGCCCAGCCGGCCCGCTCCAGGGCCTTGCGGCTGGCCGGGATCGGCCCCGTGCCCATGATCTCCGGATCGACGCCGGCGTTGGCCCACGACGCGATCCGGGCCATTGGCTTGAGGCCGCGCTTCTTGGCCTCGTCGGCGGTCATCAGCACCAAGGCCGCGGCGCCGTCGTTGAGACCCGATGCGTTGGCCGCGGTGACCGAGCCTTCCTTGTTGAAGGCAGGCTTTAGGCCGGCCATGGCCTCCAGCGTCGCCCCGTGGCGGATGAACTCGTCCTGGTCCACAACGATGTCGCCCTTGCGCCCCTTGATCGTCACAGGCGCGATCTCGCCGACGAACTTGCCGGCCTTTTGGGCGGCCTCGGCCTTGTTCTGCGAGGCGACGGCGAACTTGTCCTGGTCCTCGCGGGTGATCTGCCAGCGGGCGGCGATGTTCTCCGCCGTCTGGCCCATGTGGTAGCCGTGAAGGCGTCCAGCAGCCCGTCCTTGATCATGGTGTCGACGAGACCAAGGTCGCCCATCTTCTGGCCGTTGCGCAGGGTCGCCGCGTGCGGCGACTGGCTCATGCTCTCCTGGCCGCCGGCGACGACGATGGCGCAGGAGCCGTCCTGGATCTGCTGGGCGGCCAGCGCGATGGCCCGAAGCCCCGAGCCGCAGAGCTGGTTCAGGCTCCACGCCGGGGTTTCCACCGGCAAGCCGGCGTTGATCGAGGCCTGGCGGGCGGGGCCCTGCCCGGCGCCGGCCTGCAGCACCTGGCCCATGATCACTTCATCGACATCGGCGGCGGGAACGCCCGCGCGCTCAAGCGCCGCCAGGATGGCCACCTTGCCCAGTTCGTGCGCGGGCAGGCTGGAGAGCGCCCCGTTGAACGAGCCTACCGCAGTGCGGGCGGCGGAAACGATGACGATGTCACTCATGGCGACAGCTCCTGGAGTCCAATTGCGACGGCCCACGTTCATCTATTGGGAGACGGAAGCCTTTCGGCAAGCCCGCGTCGGTTGAATCCGCTCAGGGATTTGCCATTAAGCTCGCATCCGCGATACTGCAGTGCAGAAAAGGCGTCCGGCTTAGCGGACCCAGTAAGGGATTTGGGATGGCCGATACCCAGGACACCACGCCCCGCAGCGGCGAACCCGGCGGCGAAAAGGTGGTCATCAAGAAGTACGCGAATCGGCGGCTCTACAACACCGCCTCGTCCAGCTACGTCACGCTCGAGCACCTCTCCGAGATGGTGAAGAAGAACATCGACTTCGTGGTCTATGACGCCAAGACCAGCGAGGACATCACCCGCTCGGTGCTGACCCAGATCATCTTCGAGGAAGAAAGCCAGGGCCAGAGCCTGCTGCCGATCCAGTTCCTGCGCCAGCTGATCGGCTTCTACGGCAACTCCATGCAAGCCTTCCTGCCCAGTTATCTGGAGCTGTCGCTGGCCAGCTTCACCCAGCAGCAGGAGCGGATGCGCAGCCAGTTCACCTCACTGACGCCCGGCGCGACTATGGTCGGCGGCGCCTACGACGAGCAGATCCGCCAGAACCTGGCGCTGTTCGACCGGGCGATGAAGATGTTCTCGCCCTTCGCCTTCGCCAAGACCGATGACGCCCCCGGGGTCGCCGGCGCGCCCCGCGCTGAAGCGGCGCCACCCGCCCCCTCGCCCCTTGGCGACGATGCGCTCGTCGAGCTGCGCAAGCGGATGGAGGAAATGCAGGCCCAGATCGAGAAGCTGGCTGGCAAGCGTTAGGAATCTTCTAGGTTTGGCCCGGGTCGTGCATAGGTTGTCGCGCCATGTCGCCGATTGATCCTCTCCGCAGGTCTCCCCTCGTCCGCAGGCTGCGTAAGCCGGCTGCCGAGTCCCCGGATGACACCCTGGAAACCGAAGGTTCGAACCTGCCGGTTCCGGTTTCGCCGGCGCGGACCATTCCGCCAAAGGCCGGCCGGATCGGCGGCGATTCCGCCCTCCACGCCCAGGTGATCGGCGAACGCCGCGGCCTGCGCGCCGGCGCGACCGTCCACGACGAGGCCAAGTCCAGCTACGTGAAGACCGAATATTCCGGATCGTGGGACCGCCGTCGCCCCAAGGGTCGCGCCGCCAAGACCGAGATCTAAAGCCCTTCCCACTCACGATGGATCATCGCGAGTGGATAAGAAGGCCTCCAGACAGAAGCGACGACCCTGTTCATCCCGATTGGCGTGATTCAAGCCAATCGGGACAGGGTCTAGCCGCCGCGCAGCCGCGCCAGCTCAGCCTCAAGCGCCGCCACCCGCCGCTCCAGAGCCGCGATCTTCGCGTCCACCCCGCCCGCCTGGCCGGGAACCGGCGTCGAGGCGCCCGCCCGGCTCGCCAGCTCGGCGGCGCTGACCCCCAGCAGCTCGGCGAAAACCGCCACCTCGGCGGCAGATATTTCCCGTTGATCCTTGAAGACGAGCGTCAGGTCCGCCGCGCTCAGCTCCGCGGCGGCCCCCATCACCTCGCGCGACAGCCCGCGCTCCGCGAGGCGCTGGTCGAACCAATGGGCGTCGAAGAATAAGGCCATGGCCTGTGCCTGGAACTCCCCCGGGATTTGGCGCGGGACTTGCTTAACCGTGTTGCGAACCTTCGATCACGGGGCCGGTCCATGCTGCAACTTGTCTTCCGCATCGTCGACCTGGCTGTTGTCACCCTGATCCTCTCGGCGCTCACTTAGACCTCGTCGACCCCGCCGGGATTGCGGGCCCGCGACTGCAGCCAGATCACACCGAACAGGTCGGAGAGCGAGGCCCAGAGCCGCCCCAGGTTGGTGTACTTCGACGCGCCGGTCTGGCGGTGGCGGTGGTTCACCGGCCGAAAAGCCGTCAGGTAGCCTTCCCGCTGCATCAGCGCCGGCAGGTAGCGGTGGATGTGGTCGAAGTAAGGGAGCCTGAGGAACGCCTCGCGGCGGAAGGCCTTCAGCCCGCAGCCGGTGTCGTTGGCGGTGTCGCGCAGCAGGCGCTTCCTCACCCCGTTGCCGATGCGCGAGGCGACCTTCTTGGCGTAGCTGTCCTGGCGTTTGACCCGCTCGCCGCCGACCAGGGCCAGCTGCGGTGGCCCGGCCATCAGAGCATCGGCCAGGGCGGGACAATCGGCCGGATCGTTCTGGCCGTCGCCGTCCAGTGTGACGATGACCGCCCCGCGCGCGGCCAATATGCCCGAGCGGATCGCCCGGCTCTGTCCGGAATTCTTGCGGTGGGCCAGCACGCGCAGCTGCGGGATCTCCGCCGACAGCGCCTTCAAGGCCGCCTTGGTCCCGTCCCGGCTGGCGTCGTCGACGAACACCATCTCGTAGTTCCGCCCCTTGAAGGCCGCGGCGATCTCGCGGGCGAGCGCCGGCGCGGCGCCCTCCTCGTCAAAGACGGGCACGACGACGGAAATGTCTGGGTCAGAATCAAAAACGACAGCAGCGGGCTTGCGGGCCATGCCGCCTCCATTACCGGAAAAGCCGGCGTTGGAAAGGATCGTGCTAATCAGGGCGCGATGACATTCGAGGACCATCTGGGGCGCCTGAGTCGAGGCTGGCGCGGGCCGGCGCTGGCGGCGCTGATCGCCCTGGTCGCCGGCCTGCCGGGGCTGATCGCCGTGCCGGCGCTGGACCGCGACGAATCGCGCTTCGCCCAGGCCACCGCCCAGATGCTGGAAAGCCGCGACTTCGTGGTCATCAGCTTCCAGGACGAGCCGCGCTTCAAGAAGCCCGTGGGCATCCACTGGCTGCAGGCCGCCAGCGTCAGCCTGGTCTCCAGCCCCGAGGCGCGGCAGATCTGGGCCTACCGCATCCCCAGCCTGCTGGGCGCGATGCTGGCCGCCGCGGCCTGCGCCTGGGGCGCGTCGGCCTTCTTCGGCGCGGAGGCAGGCCTGCTCGCCGGGGCCCTGCTCGGAACCACCTTCCTGCTCTCCACCGAGGCGCTGATCGCCAAGACCGACGCGGTGCTGTGCGGCGCCACCGTCCTGGCCCTGGCCGCGCTCGCACGGATCTACGCCGAGACCCATGAGGGCCCGCCCGCGGGACGCCGGGCCTGGCTGCTGTTCTGGCTGGCCATCGGCCTGGGGACACTCGACAAGGGTCCGATCACCCCGATGATCGCCGGGCTGACGATCGCCGTCCTCGTCGCCCTGGACCGCAAGGCCGCCTGGCTTCGGCGATTGAACTGGGTGTGGGGGATCATCCTGGTGGTGGCCATCGTCGGGCCCTGGGCCGGCGCGGTGACCGTGGCCACCGACGGCGCCTTCTGGACCGCCGCGTTCACCGGCGACCTCGCGCCGAAGCTCGCCGGCGGCCAGGAGACCCACGGCGCGCCGCCGGGCTATCACACCGCGCTCGCGCCGCTGCTGATGTTCCCGATGACGCTGTTGCTGCCCGCCGCGGCGGTGACCGCCTGGACCCGCTGGCGCGAGCCCGGAGTGCGGTTTGCGCTGGCCTGGCTGATCCCGGCCTGGATCGTCTTCGAGGCGACACCCACCAAGCTGGTCCACTACACCCTGCCGGCCTACGGCGCCGTCGCCTGGCTGGCCGCCGCGGCCCTGGCCCAGCCCATCGGACCCCGGTCCCGCTGGGCCGGCGCCCTGATCGCCAGCGTCATCGGCCTCGCGCTCGCCGCCGGCGGCTTCTACCTGGTCAAGCTCTACGGCGACGCCTCGGATATCCCGGCGGCCGCCCTGGCCGCCCTGCTGCTGGCCGCCGCGGGCCTCTACGGCGGCTGGCGGCTGGTGCGCCACGCCCCGGCCACAGCGGCGGCAGCCGCCGTCGGCCTGGGCCTGGCGGGCCACGCCGCGCTCGCCGCCGGCCTTGCGCCCCGGCTCCGTCCGCTGTGGCTGTCCGCGCGGGTCGAGACGGTCCTGGAGGGCGCCAAGCTGCTGCCCGATCAGGGCATCGCCGACGCCCCGGTCACCGTCGCCGGCTACGCCGAGCCCAGCCTGGTGTTCGGCGTCGGCACGCCCACCGAACTGGCCGGACCGGAGGACGCCGCTCAGGCGATCTACGAGCACCGCCCCGCCGTGGTCGAGGCGCGCCAGGAGGTCGCTTTCGAAAAAGCCCTGGCGGTCTACCGCGCGCAGACCCATCTGGTGGGCACGGTGAAAGGCCTCGACTATTCGGACGGCAAGAAAATGACCCTGCGCATCTACCAAGCCGCCGCCGGCTCACCCCAGGCGCCAGATCAGTGAACCTACCCCAATGACCCGCAAGATAGAGATCGTCGAAGTCGGGCCCCGCGACGGGCTGCAGAACGAGAAGGCCCTGCTGGAGGTCGACCAGAAGCTGGAGTTCATCGCCCGGCTGGAAGCCTCCGGGGCCCGGCGCATCGAGACCGTTTCCTTCGTCAATCCCAAGCGCGTGCCGCAGATGGCCGGCGCCGAGGAGATTTCGGAAGCCCTGCCGCACGCCACCGGCCGTTCGCGCATCGGCCTGGTGCTGAACGAGCGCGGTTGGGACCGCTGCGTGGCCGCCGGCTGCGACGAGGCCAACGTCGTGGTCTGCGCCACCGATGGCTTCGGCATCCGCAACCAGGGGGCGTCGGCCGCCGAACAGACCGCCGCCATGCAGGCCATCGCCGCGCGGCGACACGCCGAGGGCGGCCCGCCGATCACCATGACCGTTTCGGTGGCCTTCGGCTGCCCGTTCGACGGCGAGGTCAGCGAGGAGCAGGTGATCCGCATCGTCCGCGCCGCCGCCGAGGCGGGCGTCGCCGAGATCGCGCTGGCCGACACCATCGGCGTCGCCGACCCCTGGCTGGTCCGCAAGCGGGTCGAGGCCACCAAGGCGGCCGCGTCGGGCATTCCGCTGCGCATGCACTTCCACGACACCCGCAACACCGGCCTGGCCAATGCGGCCGCCTCCATCGAGGCCGGCGTCGACGTGCTCGACGCCAGCTGCGGCGGCCTGGGCGGCTGCCCCTTCGCCCCGGACGCCACCGGCAACATCGGCACCGAGGACCTGGTCTACATGCTGGAGCGGGCCGGCTTTGCCACCGGCTACGACCTCGACGCCCTGATCGGCACGGCCAAGTGGATGGCCGGCGTCCTCGGCAAGCCGCCGGCGGCCTCGGTCAGCCGGGCCGGGGTGTTCCCGATTCCCGCCTAGGCTCCCAGTCTAAGGCTTGGTCACCACGAACAGGTCCTGGCCGCCGTTGTACTCGCCTCCCGGCGCCCAGTAGCCGCGCAGGAATTCGGCGACCTGCAGGCCGACCCCGGCGACCGCCGCCTCGAGCACCTCGCGCCGGTGGCCGATGGCGCGCTCGGGATATTTCGGGTCGACCGCCGCGGACGTCTCGTCGAACCGCCGGAAAGGAAAGGCCACGGTCGCCTCGCGGCCAGACTCAAGCGCGAAGGCGGTGAAGGCAAACCGCCCGCCGGGCTTCAGCACCCGGGTCGCCTCGGCCAGGTAGCGCCGCACCGCCGCCATCCGCATGTGGGTGAACACCGAGGTGGCGAAGGCCAGGTCAACGCTGGCGTCGGCCACAGGGAACACCGCGTCGATCTCGGCGACCCTGCCCTTGGCGTTGTATTCGCCGTTCCAGACGTCGAGGTGCTGGAAGGCCATGTGCCGCTGGCCAGCGAACTGGCGGCGGCAGGCGGCGATGCCGGCTCGCGAAATGTCGAAGCCCACATAGCCGCCGTGCTCGCTCAGGATTGGCGACAGCTGGGCGGCCACCCGGCCGTTGCCGCAACCGATGTCGAGCACATGATCGGCGGGCCGCAGGCCCGCGTGGTCCGTCAAATTGTCCAGCAGCATGACGCCGACGGCCTGGAAATCGCCGTTGCCGACGTTGTGCAGGAAGTTCCACGGCTCGTGACGCCGCGCGGGATCGGCGAGGCGCGCAGGCAGGCTCTTCAGGTCGACGAGGGCGCCGGCGACCGCGCGGCGTGCCCCGGGCGGCGCGAACCCTGCGAGCTTGCGCAGAATTGGAGACGTCATGAGCTAGCCGGCGCGGCCCCGGAAGCGCCAGAGCAGCGGGCGCACGATCGCGGCGCCCACCACTACCGGCAACAAGAGCCAGGCGACCACTCGCTGGGTCACGCCCACCGCGCGCTTACGGAAATAGCGGGCGAGGCCGACGCCTTTGTGGAACTCCACGCGGATCGGGCTGGTCAGGCTGGTGTGGCCCAGGTGGATCACCTCGGCCTTCGGGTGGAACAGCACCAGGCCGCCCTGCCGGCGCACCCGCCAGCAGAGGTCCACGTCCTCGACATGCAGGAAATATTTCTCGTCGAAGCCGTCGACGGCGTCGAAATCCTCGCGGCGCATGCAGAAACAGGCCCCGGAGATGGTCGGAACCGCGGCCACCTCGTCCGGCGAGACCTCGCCCTCCCAGTGCACCTCATAGCGCCGCCAGGCGGGCACGCGCTGGGCCAGCCGGGTCAGCGACATCAGCGCGCTCATCGGGGTGATCTCGCCGCGCCGCGCGCCGCGCTGCTCGGTGAGGTCGGCGTTCAACACCCGGCCGCCGACAATCGAGGGCGCCGGACGGCCGACGATCTCGCGGCTGAGCGCGGCGATGCAGCCGGCCTGCAGGAAGGCGTCGGGGTTGAGGAACACCAGGATCTCGCCCTTGGCCGTCCGCGCGCCGAGGTTGGCGCCCTTGGCGAAGCCGACATTGCCCTGGCCGGCGACCAGCACAACGCGCGGATCCCGCTCGGCGAGCGCGCGCAGGCCCGCGGCCTCGGCGGGGGTCGAGCCGTTGTCGACAATCACCAGTTCGTCGACCAGCGGGTCCTTCAACGCACAGGCGACGCTCTCTTCGAGCGCGGCGCCGGTCATGTAGACGACCATCACCACCGACACGCCAACAGGAGAACCCGCTGCGCCCGCGTGCAGGAATTCCGGCAGTTCCGCGGATTCGAGCGCGACGATCGGTGCGGCGATGCCGTTCATCCAGCCTCCCCAGCCCTTTCGACGCCCCCAGCGTTACGCGCAATGTCGGGCGGAGTCGCGGCCAAGGCAAGCGCGTTCGCTGCAGATGCGAGATCGAGGATCTCCTGCCCGTCCGACCCCAGACGTCGCAGCGCCACCTGGCCAAGCTCGGCCTCCCGGCGGCCTACGACGGCGATCACCGGCGTCTTGGCCAGACTGTGTTCACGGACCTTGTAGTTGATCTTCTCGTTCCTCAGGTCGGTCTCCACCCGCAACCCCTTGGCCACCAGCGCCTTGGCCACCTGCCGGGCGTAGTCGTCGGCGTCCGAGGTGATCGTGGCCACGACAACCTGGACCGGCGCCAGCCACAGCGGGAACGCGCCGGCGAAGTTCTCGATCAGCACGCCGATGAACCGCTCCATCGAGCCGCAGATCGCCCGGTGCAGCATCACCGGCCGGTGCTTCTGGCCGTCCTCGCCGACATAGTCGGCGTCGAGCCGCTCGGGCAGCACATAGTCGAGCTGGATCGTGCCGCAGGCCCATTGCCGGCCGATGGCGTCCTTCAGCAGGAAGTCCAGCTTGGGCGCGTAGAAGGCGCCGTCGCCCTCGGCGATCACCGGCTCGACGCCGGCCTTGCGCGCGGCGGACAGCATCTGCGCCTCAGCCTTGTCCCAGAACGCGTCGCTCCCGGCGCGAACCTCTGGCCGCGTGGCGAGCGCGATGTGGTCGCGCTCCAGGCCGAAATCGGCGTGGATCGAACTGGCGAGCTCGATGAACCGCGTCGTCTCCTCCTCGATCTGGTCCTCGCGGCAGAAGATGTGGCCGTCGTCCTGGGTGAAGGCCCGCACGCGCATCAGCCCGTGCAGCGCCCCGGACGGCTCATAGCGGTGGCAGGCGCCGAACTCGGCCATGCGCAGCGGCAGGTCACGGTAGGACTTCTGGCCGTGGTTGAAGATCTGCACGTGGCCCGGGCAGTTCATCGGCTTCAGCGCCAGTTCCTCGCCCTCCTCCGTCTCGCAGACGAACATGTTGGGCCGGTACTTTTCCCAGTGCCCGGACTTCTCCCAGAACACCCGGTCGAGCACCTGCGGCGTGCGCACCTCCACATAGCCGGCCGCGTCCATGCGGCGGCGAATGTAGGACTCCACCGTATGCCAGAGCGTCAGGCCCTTGGGGTGCCAGAACACCATGCCCCGGCCCTCTTCCTGCATGTGGAAGAGGTCCATGGCCCGGCCGATCTTGCGATGGTCGCGCTTCTCGGCTTCCTCCAGCCGCGTGACGTGCGCCTCTAGGTCGGCGTCGGAGGCCCAGGCCGTGCCGTAGATGCGCTGCAGCTGGGCGTTGCGGTGATCGCCGCGCCAATAGGCGCCGGCCAGCTTGGTCAGCTTGAACGCCTTGCCAATGAACTTCGTCGAGGGGAAGTGCGGCCCGCGGCAGAGGTCCTTCCAGTCGTCGCCTTGGCGGTAGAGGCTGACGTCCTCGCCGGCCGGAATGCCTTCGATGATCTCGGCCTTGTACGTTTCGCCGATCGACTTGAAGTGGGCGATCGCCTCGTCGCGCTTCCAGACCTCGCGTACGAGGGGCAGGTCGCGGTCGACGATCTCCTTCATCCGCGCTTCGATCTTCGGCAGGTCGTCCAGGCTGAACGGCTCGTCGCGGGCGAAGTCGTAGTAGAAGCCGTCCTCGATCGAGGGGCCGATGGTCACCTGGGTGCCGGGGAACAGCTCCTGCACCGCCTGGGCCATGATGTGGCTGGTGTCGTGGCGCAGCGTCTCCAGCGCGGCAGCGCTGTCGCGAGACAGAATCTCGAACTGGCCGCCCTTGGGCAGCGGCCGGTCGACGTCCAGAAGCTCGCCGTCGAGCTTGATCAGCGCCGCGCGCTTGGCCAGCGACGGCGCAATCGAAGCGGCAACTTGCTTGCCCGTGACGCCGTCGTCGTACTGGCGTTTCGAGCCGTCGGGGAAAATCAGGTCGATCATGTTTCACACGTCCACTTCCGCGCCATTCCCTGAGGCTTTCGGCCATCAGGGGCCTTTGAGCGCGGGGGCGGGACCGGGTCGAAACCCGAGCCGCCGCCCCAAGGATTGCAGCGGCACAGCCTCTTGACGGCGAGAACACTCCCGCGCCACGGGCCATGGCCGATCAGGGCGTCTGCGGCGTATTCCGAGCAGGTCGGAAGGAACCGGCATTGCCGCCCGATCAGCGGCGATAGCGTCAGCTTGTAGGCGCGAAGGGCGCCGCGGACGCTGCGTTGGTAGAAGTTCATGCCGGCTACGGAGATCTCGTGGGCTGAGCGCAGCGATTACGCTGCGCCTAGCGGAGGATCAAGCTGCGCCGGCGGGCCTAGTTCGCCCGGTTTGCTTCGCGGTCGCCTCGCGGACAGCCTCCGTCACCGCCTCGAACGCGAGCAGCGTGGAGGCGTGACGGGCCGGGTAGTCCTTCACAGGCGCGAGCATCTCAAGGTCCGAAAAACGTCCATCGGGCGGGGGGCCACCCGTCTTCAACATAGCACGAAACTGCTCCCGAGCCACTTCCAGCTCGTTAAGGGAGGCGCCGATCACTTGGCTTCCCAGCACCGAGGCCGAGGCCTGGCCCAACGCGCAGGCCTTCACTTCCTGGGCGAAGTCGGCCACCCGGTCGCCGTCCACCACCACGTCGACCAGCACCCGGCTGCCGCACAGCTTGGCGATCTTTTCGACCGACGCGTCGGGCTGGGCGAGCCGGCCCAGCCGCGGCAGATTGGCCGCCAGCTTGAGCAGTTTCGCCGAGTAGAGGTCGTCGATCATGCCCTTTAGATCGGGGGGCCGGGCGCACAAGTCAAATCCGCGGCCGTCCCGCGGAGAACGCCACTGTCTCGCGACTGAAACCGAAGCGCCACTTTGTGGTCACAGGGCCGGGCGAAACGGCTTTGCGTCGCCTGATGATATATTATAACAACCGGCGCTCCGAAACCTGGATGAGATCATGAAGGCTGTCGCAAGTCTCGCCGCCGCCGCGGCTGTCACCCTGAGCTTCGCCGGGTCTGCGCACGCGGCGCCCGCGGCCCAGGCGCAGGCCGCCGACATGGCCGCGATCAAGGCGCAGGTGAATGCGCTGAAGAGCGAGTACGACGGCAAGATCAGCGCTCTTGAGGCCCGGCTGAAGGCCGCCGAGGACCGCGCCGCCGCGGCCGAAGCCTCCGCCCCCCGGGTCACAGCCGCTCCGCCCGCCTCGTTCGCAGCGCCCACCGACGCCGCCCCCGGCGAGGTGATCATTGCCGACAACGCCTCTGCCGAGCCCGTCCAGAGGACCAGCTCGCCCAACGCCATGAACCCCGGCGTCTCGGTGGTGCTGAACGGCAACTACGTGGCCGACAGCCGCGACCCCGCCGCCCAGCGCATCGCCGGCTACGCGCTGAGCGACGACGGCAAGATCAAGCGCCGCGGCTTCTCGCTGGACGAGAGCGAGATCACGCTCGCCGCCAACGTCGATCCCTTCCTGCTCGCCAACCTGACGATCAGCTTCGGGTCCGACAACCAGCCCTCGGTGGAGGAGGCCTACATCCAGTCGACGGCGCTTCCCGGCGGCCTGACCCTGAAGGCCGGCCGGTTCTTCTCCGCCATCGGCTACCTGAACGAGCGCCACGCTCACAACTGGACTTTCATCGACATGCCGCTGCCCTACCGCGCTCTGCTGGGCCGGCAGTACGGCGACGACGGGGTGCAAGTCCGCTGGCTCGCGCCGACCCCCTTCTTCCTGGAGCTGGGCGCCGAAGCCTATCGCGGCGACCGCTTCCCGGGCGGGGGCAATGACAAGAACCGCGCCGGGACCCAGACCGCCTTTGTCCACACCGGCGGCGATTTCAATTCCTCCTCCAGCTGGCTGGCGGCGGCATCCTACATCCACACCCAGGCCCACGACCGCGTCACAGACGGCCCTGTCGGCCCTGACACGTTCAGCGGTTCCGACGACCTCGGCATCGCCTCGCTGGTCTACAAATGGGCGCCCGGCGGCAACCCGGTGAACCAGAACGTCGTGCTTTCCGGCGAATATTTCTACGGCCGCCAGCGGAGGACCTTCGACACGGTCGCTGCGAGCCGCGACTCGCGCGGCTGGTACGTCCAGGGCGTCTACCAGTTCACCCCGCACTGGAGCACCGGCCTGCGCTACGCCGCGCTCGACCGGGTCGACGTGCCCGTCCTGCTTAGGGGCACGACCTTCGATCCGCTCGGCAAGTCGCCCAGCGCCGTCTCAGGCCTGATCGAATACGACACCAGCGAGTTCGGCCGCTTCCGCGCCGAATTGACCCACGACATGTCCGACCGACGGTCCAACGACGAACTGATGTTCCAGTACACCGTTGTCTATGGCCCGCACGGCGCGCACCGGTACTAGGAGACAACTGATCCATGCGTAGAGCCATCCTCGCCGCCGCCGCAGCCCTCCTGGCCCTGGGGGTCTCCACCCCCGCCGCCGCGGCCCTGCAGGTCTTCGCCTGCGAGCCTGAATGGGCCGCGCTTTCCACCGAGATCGGCGGCGACAAAGTCAGCGTCTACGCCGCCACCACCGGGGTGCAGGACCCCCACCAGATCCAGGCCCGCCCCAGCCTGATCTCCAAGGCCCGCACCGCCGACCTCACCGTCTGCACCGGCGCCGAGCTGGAGATCGGCTGGCTGCCGATGATCGTCCAGCAGTCGGCCAACAAGAAGATCGCCGCCGGCGGCCGCGGGGTTTTTCAGCCCACCGACTACGTCAAGCTGGCCGAGACCCCGGCCTCGCTGGACCGCAGCCAGGGTGACATCCACGCCGGCGGCAATCCGCACATCCAGTCCGACCCGCGCAACATGCTGCCGGTCGGCAAGGCGCTGGCCGACCGCTTCGCCGAGCTCGACCCGGCCAATGCGGCGACCTATCACGCCCGCTACGCCGCCTTCGCCACCAAGTGGAACGCCGCGCTGGCCAAATGGCAGGCCGAGGCCGCCCCGCTGCGTGGCCAGCAGATCGCTGTGCAGCACAGGAGCTGGGTCTATCTGGAGAACTGGCTGGGCCTGCATCGGGTCATCGCGCTGGAGCCCAAGCCGGGCGTACCGCCGTCCAGCGGCTACCTCGCCCAGGTGCTCGAGGTCCTCAAGAAGCAGCCGGTGAAGATGATCATCCGCGCCGCCTACGAAGACGGCCGTCCCTCCGAGTTCGTCGGCCAGCGCGCCGGGGTGCCCGCGGTGATGCTGCCCTACACCATCGGCGGATCAGACCAGGCCAAGGACCTCTATTCGCTCTATGACGACACGCTCAACCGCATGCTGAAGGCGCTGAAATAAATGGGTTCCGGCGGTATCGAAGTCTCAATCCTGCTGCCGGCTTTCGTCGCCGGGCTAATCGTCTTGTCGACCCACGTGCCACTCGGCCAGCAGGTGCTGAAGCGCGGCATCGTCTTCATCGACCTGGCCATCGCCCAGGTGGCCGGCCTGGGCGTGACCATCGCCGGCGCATCCGGTTCCGACCCCCATGGCTGGACGGTGCAACTCGCCGCCGGCGCCGCGGCCCTGGTGGGCGCGCTGCTGCTCACCTGGACCGAGAAAAAGTGGCCGGAGGTGCAGGAGGCGCTGATCGGCGTGCTGTTCGTGGCCGCCGCCTGCGTCGAGCTCTTGCTGCTGGCCAACAACCCGCACGGCGGCGAGCACCTGAAGGACCTTTTGACCGGCCAGATCCTCTGGGTCTCGCTCGGGAGCCTCTGGCCCATCGCGCTCTTCTATGCCGTAGCCCTGGCCATCTGGTTCCGCTTCCGCGAGCGTCTGGGCGTGGTCGGCTTCTATGTGCTGTTCGCCCTGGTGGTCACCCAATCGGTGCAGCTGGTCGGGGTCTATCTGGTGTTCGCCAGCCTGATCGTCCCGGCCCTGGCCGCGCGCCGCTTTGCGCCACGCCTGTCGCTCGCGGTCGGCTATGGCGTGGGCGTCGTCGGCTATGTGCTGGGCCTGGTCGCCTCGTCGCTCTACGACCTGCCCACCGGCGCCACCATCGTGGTCGCGGTGATCGCCGCCTTCGTGGTCTCGGTGATCCTCTCGGCGCTGGTCCCGCAGACCCTGCGCGCCGAACCGGTGCTGGCCACGGCCCACTAAGCCAGCCAAGCTCACCGTCTCGATTGGGGCGGGGCCTGCATGACGGCGACAACCACTGACCTTGCGGCGCCTGCGGCTGAGGCGACCTTCTTTGGCCATCCGCGCGGGCTGGTGGTGCTGGCGGGCACGGAGCTGTGGGACCGAATCTCGTTCCACGGGATGCAGGCGCTGCTTACCCTTTACATGGTGGGCCAGCTGTTCCTGCCCGGCCACGTGGAGAAGATCGTCGGCTTCGCGCGGTTCAGCGCTGTCGTTCAGGCGATCTTCGGACACCTGACCACCCAGGGCCTCGCCACCCAGATCTTCGGGCTCTATGTGGGCCTGGTCTATTTCACCCCGGTCTTCGGCGGCGCGCTGGGCGACCGGGTGCTGGGGCGCAGGCGGACTGTGGCGCTGGGCGCCCTGCTGATGACCGCTGGCCACTTCTGCATGGCCTTCGACCAGTCGTTCCTGCTGGCCATGCTTTTGCTGATCCTCGGCGCCGGCTGCCTGCGCGGCAACCTGTCGCCGCAGGTCGGCGAGCTCTATTCGCCGACCGACCGCCGCCGCGCGGTGGCCTTCCAGGTCTATGGGGCGATGGTCAACCTGGGCGCCTTCATCGCGCCGCTCCTCACCGGGGCGCTCGGCCAGGCCTACGGCTGGCATCCCGCCTTCGCCTTCGCCGGCGTCGGCATGCTGGCCGGGCTGGTGATCTATCTCGCCGGCCAGAAGAACCTGCCGCCCGACGTGCTTCGCGGACCGAATGCCCCCAGCGCACCGCTCAGCCGCGCAGAATGGCGCAGGGTCTGGCTGCTGCTCGCCGTGGTGCCGCTGGCCGCCAGCTTCTGGGTCGCCCAGAGCCAAGTCTGGAACACCTACAACCTGTGGGTCCGCGACCACATCGAGCTGCAGGTCGAGTCGTTCACCGTCCCGGTCCCCTGGTTGCAGGCGCTCGACGGCCTCGCGCCGTTCATCTGTCTGCCGCCGATGCTGATGTTCTGGCGCTGGCAGGCTGACCGCGGGCGCGAGCCGAACGAGTTCATCAAGACCGGCGTCGGTTGCCTGATCTTCGCGGCCTCGACCCTGTGGCTGGCCGGCGCCGGCCTGGTCACCGACGCCCACGGGCGCACGCCGCTGATCTGGGCGGTGGGCTTCCACCTCGCCTCCAACCTGGGCTGGCTCTACTTTTCACCGGTCATGGTCGCGCTCTACTCGCGCGCCTCGCCCATGCGCGTGACCGCCACCCTGATGGGGATCAACTCGCTGTCGGTGTTCGTTGGCAGCACGATCAGCGGCCGGCTGGGCTCGCTCTACGAGACCCTCAGCGCCGCCCAGTTCTGGACTCTGCACGCCGCCATCGTCGGCGGCGGCGGCCTGATCCTGCTGCTGATCGGGGCGCGGTTCTCCCACGCCTACGCGACGGTGACCGTGACGGCCGAGGACGCCGCCGGCTCGCCGATCTAGGCCTGTGGCGTCAGCCCGGCTCTAAGCGCCGCCAGCGCCAGGGCGTCGCGCACCGCCGGGCCCAGGCCGTCCAGGCTCAGCGCCTCGTGCGCGGCGGCCGGGCGCACCGAGCCGGCGTCCATCACCAGCACCCGGTCGGCCAGCCGGGCGATCTCGCCGGCGTCGTGGCTGATGTATAGCGCCGGGATCGCCAGCGTGCGGTGCAGCCGCTCCAGGTAGGGCAGGATTTCGGCCTTCGCGCCGGCGTCCAGGCTGGACAGCGGCTCATCCATCAACAGCAGCCGCGGCTGGGTCAGCAGCGCCCGGCCCAGCGCCACCCGCTGCCGCTCGCCCCCGGAGAGCGTGCCCGTCGAGCGGCTGAGCAGGGGCTCGAGGCCGAGCAGTTCGATGGTTTCGTCGAGAACCGCCGTCTTCGCGCGCCTGGCGCCGTATTCCAGATTGCCGCGCACCGACAGGTGACCGAGCAGGCTGGCTTCCTGGAACACCACGCCCACCGGACGCTTGTGCGGCGGCAGAAACACCCTGTCGTCCTGCCAGACCTCGCCCTCGACATAGAGCCCGCCCGGCAGCCGGGTGAGGCCGGCGATGCAGCGCAGCAGGGTCGTCTTGCCCGACCCCGAGGGCCCGCTCAGCGCGGTGATCCCGGTGGGCTCCAGATGGAACTCGGCGTCCAGCCGGAAACCACCCAGGGCGCCGGCGAACC
The DNA here is from genome assembly GCA_025350685.1 of Alphaproteobacteria bacterium. Classification (GTDB taxonomy): domain Bacteria; phylum Pseudomonadota; class Alphaproteobacteria; order Caulobacterales; family Caulobacteraceae; genus Phenylobacterium. The sequence goes on from JANXXK010000224.1 coordinate 16,260, forward strand.
GCCCTTCGACCCCCACGCTCATGGGGTGGTCACCCGCTCGGCGCCCCCATGGGGACCCCCGTCGATCAACAGCATGGCCAGGAGCGCCGCGAAGGAGAACACCACCACGCCCGCCGCCAGCCGGTGCGCCTCGCCGTACTGCAGGCTCTCGACCAGCTGGTAGATGCGCACCGAGATCACCTCGGTCTTGCCGGGGATGCCGCCGCCGATCATCAGCACCACCCCGAACTCGCCGATGGTGTGGGCGAAGACCAGGATGGCGGCGGTCAGGAATCCGCGCCGGGCCAACGGCAGGGCGACGGTGAAGAACGCATCCAGCGGCGAGGCCCGGAGCGTCGCAGCCACCTCCATCGGCCGCGCACCCATGGCCTCGAACGCATTGCGGATCGGCTGCACGGCGAACGGCAGCGAATAGACCATCGAGCCGATCACCAGGCCGGTGAAGGTGAAGGCCAGCGTGCGGATGCCGAACGGGTGCAACAGGCCCATCAGCGGGCTCTGCGGCGCGATGCAGATCAACAGGTAAAAGCCCAGGACCGAGGGCGGCAGGATGATCGGCAGGGTGGTGACCGCGGCCACCACCTCCTTCCACCAGGCCCGCCGCCGCGACAGCCACCAGGCGATCGGCGTCGCCAGAATCAGCAGCAGGACGGTGGTCAGACCGGCGAGCCGCAGCGTTGTCCAGACGACCTCAGCCAAGCCCTATCTCACCTCGTAGCCGTACTTCTTGATCACCGCGATCGCGGCCGGGGTCTTCAGGAACGCGAGGAAGGCCTTGGCGGCCGGATTGTTCTGACCGGTGTAGAGCAGGATCGCCTGTTGATCGATCGGCGCGTGGTCGGCGACAGGGACCAGCCAGCGCGAGCCGCCGGCGACATTGATTACCTGCGAATAGGCCACAAAGCCCAGCTCGGCCGCGCCGGTGTCGACGAACTGGTAGGCCTGGGTGATCGACGAGCCGATCACCACCTTGGGCTTGAGCGCGCCGTAGACGCCGAGCTTCTTCATCGTCTGCACGGCCGCCACGCCATAGGGCGCCGCGGCCGGGTCGGCGATCGAGACCTTGTTGAACCCGGAGGGCTTGCCGAGCACGGCGCCGGCCCCGTCCACCAGGCCCGGCGTCTTCGAATAGAGCACGAGGCGGCCGATGGCGTAGGTGAACCGGGTGCCGGTCACGCCCAGGCCGTCCGCCTCGGCCCGCGCCGGCCGCTCGGCGTCGGCGGAGAGGAAGACGTCGTAAGGCGCGCCGTGGGCCATCTGGGCGTAGAACTGGCCCGAGGAGTTGAAGCTCAGCACCGCGGTGTGGCCGGTGGCGGCCTTGAAGGCGGTGGCGATCTCCTTGGCGGGCTCGGTGAAGTTGGCGGCCACGGCGACCTGGGTCTCCGCCGCCAGCGCCGCGGCCGGGCTGAAAGCCGCGACCACAGCGGCCAGCGCCAGCCCGATGAGACGTCGTGTGATCATGGAGGGTCCGGGGGCCATGTCTTGAGGGAGGAGGCTAGAAGGCGAACTGCGAGCGCAGCGCGACCGTGTGGTAGTGCTGGCCCACCTGCACGCCATTCGGCGTCGTGAACGTCGCGCCCGAAGGCGACAGCCGATCCACCCGCACATCCTGATAGTCCAGCATGAAGCGCACGATGGTGTTGGGGTACCAGTTCAGGCCGCCGGCGATGATCCGCTGGTCGCCGCCGCGGATGGCGTCGGCGGTGGGCGCGGAGCCCAGGGCGCCGGCCTGATAGTTCAGGTCGATGTTGGAGTAGCGCGCGGCCAGCTCCCAGGCCCCCCAGGTCCGGTCCGCCAGGCTGAAGGGATGGGCGACGGACGGCGCATCGAACGCCCAGTTGGAGCCGTTGAACCGCCGCTTGTCGCCGGTGATCGCGTAGGAGCCTTCGACGTAGTAGCCGGTGAACTCCGGGTCGGTGAGCCCGACCAGGCCGTTGCGCCGCTCGATCTTGAACCTGTCGTACTCGCTCTGCAGGAAGAACGGCCCGAACTGCGCCGCCGCTTCCAGGCCGATCTCGCTGGCGTGCTGGGCGTTGATCGCGCCGGTGGAGATCAGCCGCGTGCCGTCGACCCGCAGTTCCGGCCGCTCCTGCAGGGTGACCGAATAGCGGGTCGCGCCGGCCGCGGTGTCGGGGCCGCCGATGTCGGCCGGTCGCGCCACCCAGGTGCCGTGGACGCCCACCTCGAGCATGCCGTCGTCGGTGCGGATCGGCACGAAGCCCACCCGGCCGATCAGGCCGAGCTGGCTGTCGAAGGGCTGGGCGACGCCGGTGCCCTGGGAGTTCACCACCCCGACCAGGCGCCCGGTGACCGCGGCGTTGAAGTACCACCAGTCGGTGGCGCCCCAGATCTCGAAGGCCTCGCGGAAGTCGCCACCGGCCAGGCCACGGGAGATGTCGGCCGAGGCTGGCCGTTCCAGGAATAGCTGGCCGTTGGTCGAGCCCTGGTCCTCCAGACCCACCGATGGCGGGTACGCGCCGGCCTTGATGTGGAACGGCTTCAGGCCGGAATACTGCACCCACAGCTCCTGCACGTGGGCCGCGTCCTCTTCGCCCGCGCCGCCGTAATCGAGCAGGAAGCTGTAGTCCCAGTCGCCGAACGCCTTGCCGTCGATGCCGATGCGGGCGCGGCGGAAGTCGGTGCCGGAGGAAAGGTCGCGGGCGTGGGCCGTGTCGGCGGCGCTCGCGCCGCGGCGGAAATCTGCGGTCAGCGGACCCGGCGTCGCCTGCTTATAGTCGGCCGCGTCGTACTGCATCACCGCGTGGAAGTTGGCGGTGAAGCGGCCGTCGCCGCTCTGGATCGAGGGCTTGCCGGCGATGATCGTCGCCCCGCCCGCGGTCGGATACTGAATCGGCGCCGGCGGTCCCGGCGGGGTCTGCACGATGGCCACCGGCGTCACCTGCAGAGGCGGCGGAGGAGGGGTTGGCGGCGGCGCATCGGCGCGCGCCTGCAGGGTGTCGACCTTGGCGGCCAGGGCCTGGACCTGTTCCTTCAGCGTCTGGATCTCGGCGTCGCGTGGGTCGGGCGCCTTGGCCTGCCGCGGCCTGGCGTCCGCTGTCGTCCAGATCAGGCTCAGGCCCGCAGCCGCCAGCAGGACGCTGCGCGCCCGATGTTCGAATTTCCGCATCGATCCCATTCCCAACGGTGAACCCGTCTTGTCCGCACGGGCCGTTATGTAACTCAACCACACAACGCTTTGCCAGCGCCTAGACGGCGCGACGATCAAAAGTCCACATGATTGATAGGATTAGGCCCGCGAGTTTATCGGCGCGTCGCAATAGTTCGGCTATTCTCGCCGCCAACCACGAACCGGGGCGCGCGCATGAGCAGGATGTCAGACGAACGCAGGGCTTTCCTGCAGCTGGCGGCGGCCGCCGCGGTCGGCGCTGCGGTCCTGCCGCCCTCGGTCGCCAAGGCGCTGGCGCTCCCCGCCCACCGCGTCACCGGCACCATCAAGGACGTCGAGCACGTGGTGATCCTGATGCAGGAGAACCGCTCGTTCGATCACTACTTCGGAACCCTGCGCGGCGTGCGCGGCTTCGGCGACCCGCGGCCCATCCGGCTTCCCAGCGGCGCGCCGGTCTGGGACCAGCCGTCCAAGGACGGAAAGACCGTGGTCAGCCCCTTCCGCCTCGACACCGCCGCCACCCGCGCCGAGACCATGTTCAGTCTCGACCACAGCTGGAAGGGCAGCCACGCCAAGTGGAAGCACTACGACGGCTGGATCCCGGCGAAGAGCGCGCTGACCATGGGCTACCACACCCGCGCCGACCTGCCGTTCTACTACGCGCTGGCCGACGCCTTCACCGTCTGTGACGCCTACCACTGCTCGATCTTCTCGCTGACCAATCCCAACCGATTGTTCCTGTTCACCGGCACCAGCGGGCTTGCGGTCGGCGACGACAGCCGCATCGTGGTCGACAACCCGCCGGAGGAGACCAACAACTCCGCCGACCCGGCCAACGACGCCCCGAAATTCAAGGGCCTGACCTGGCCCACCTACGCCGAGCGGCTGCAGGCGGCGGGGGTCTCCTGGCGCGTCTATCAGGAGTACGACAACTTCGGCGACAACGGCCTGGCCTACTTCAAGAATTTCCGCGGCATCGGGCCGGACTCGGTGCTCTACCAGCGCGGTCGCGCCTGGGCGCCCGGCGCCAACGCCGAGAACCAGAAGACCTCCCAGGGCGAACACCTGGTGGCCGCCTTTGCCGCCGACGTGGCCGCCGACCGCCTGCCGCAAGTCTCCTGGATCGTGCCGTCGCAGCAGCTCTCCGAGCACCCGGCCGCGACGCCGTCGGCCGGCGCCTTCCTGGTCGCCCGGCTGATCGAGGCCCTGGCCTCTAACCCCAAGGTCTGGGCCAAGACCGTGTTCATCCTGAACTACGACGAGAACGACGGCTTCTTCGACCACGTCCCGCCGCCCGTGCCGCCGGCCGGCGCGGCGGCCGGCAAGTCCACCGTCGCCGCTGACGGCGAGGTGTTCCACGGCGAGCCGGTGGGCCTGGGCCCGCGGGTGCCGATGATCGTCGTCTCGCCCTGGACCAAGGGGGGCTTCGTCAATTCCGAACTCTTCGACCACACCTCGGTGCTGCGCTTCCTGGAGGCCCGCTTCGGAGTGGCCGAGCCGCACATCAGCCCCTGGCGCCGCGCCGTCTGCGGCGACCTGACCAGCATCTTCGACTTCAAGACCCCCAACGCCAGGGTCGAACCCCTGCCCGACGCTTCGGCCCTGCCGGCTCGGGCGGTGGCGGCCAAGGCGCTGCCCTTCCCGATGCCGCCGAAGACGCCGGAGCGCCTGCCCCGCCAGGAGCCCGGCCAGCGGCCCGCGCGGCCTTTGCCCTACGCCTTCGAGGTCACCGGCCAGGTGCGGCCGGATGGCCTGACGCTCAGCTTCGCCAACACCGGCAACGCCGGGGCGACCTTCGCCCTCTATTCCGCCGGCGGGGGGGAGCCGCGCTTCTATGCCGTGCAGGCCGGCAAGACCTTGGAGGACGTCGTCCCGCTCTATGGCGCCTACGACCTCGCCCTACATGGCCCCAACGGGTTCCTGCGCGCCTTCCAAGGCGATACGGCCGGCGTCCGCCCGGAAGCCTCGGCGCGGTTCGACGCGGCCAAGGGCCAGCTGGTGCTCACCCTGCGCAACACCGGCGTCAAGCCGCTGGCGCTGGAGATCGCCGCGGCCGCCTACGCCGAGGCTCCGTCGCGTCAGCACTTCCTGGACCCTGGCGCGACCGCCACGGACGCCTGGGACCTGCGCGACAGCCGAAATTGGTACGACCTCGTGGTCACCTGCCTGCAGGCCCCCAGCTTCCGCCGCCGCTTCGCCGGGCACGGCGAAGACGGCAGGCCCAGCGTCAGCGATCCGATGTTCGGGCGGCAGGCGTAGGCCAGATCCTTCCCCAGGCCGCAGGTCGATTGAGGGGGAGGACTACCAGATGTGCACCCGCTTTTCCGGCGGCAGGTAGAGCTTGTCGCCCGGCTGGATGTTGAAGGCCGCGTACCAGGCGTCGACGTTGCGGACGATGCCGTTGACCCGATACTCCGCCGGGCTGTGCGGATTGGTCAGCAGCTGCTGGCGCAGCGCCCCTTCGCGCACCTTGGTCTGCCAGGACTGGGCGAAAGCTATAAAGAACCGCTGGTCGCCGGTCAGGCCGTCGATCTTCGCCGGCTCCCCGTGCTTGTCCACGTACCGGCGCCAGGCGGCGTAGGCGGCTTCCAGACCGCCCAGGTCGCCGATGTTCTCGCCCATGGTCAGCTTGCCGTTGATGTGCACGCCGGGCACCGGCTCATAGGCGTCGAACTGACTGCCGAGCGCCGCCGTGCGTACACTGAACGCCTTCACCGACTCGGCCGTCCACCAGTCGCGCACCTTGCCGGTCTCGTCGAAGTGGCGGCCCTCGTCGTCGAAACCGTGGCCCATCTCGTGGCCGATCACCGCGCCCTCGCCGCCGTAGTTGGCGGCCGGATCGGCGTTCGGATCGAAATAGGGCGGCTGCAGGATCGCGGCGGGGAAGGTGATCTGGTTGGCCAGCGGATTGTAGTAGGCGTTGACCTCCTGCGGGACCATGTCCCACAGCTCGCGGTCCACCGGCTTCGGATAGCGCGCGAGCTGCAGGTCCCACTGGAACTGCTCGGCCCGAACCGCGTCGCCCAGCAGGTCGCCCCGGTCGATCTTCAGGCTCGAATAGTCGATGTATTTCTTCGGGTGCCCCAGGCGCGGATCGAAAGTCCCGAGCTTGACCAGGGCGGCCTTGCGCGTCGCCTCGTCCATCCAGACCGCGGTCTTGAACCGCTCGGCGTAGGCCGCGGTCAGGTTGGCGATCAGCTCGGCGGTCTGGTTCTCGGCCGCCGGCGGGAAGTGCTTGGCCACGTAGATCCGTCCGACCTCTTCGCCGAGGCTGCGGTTGACCAGTTGCACGCCGCGTTTCCAGCGTTCGCGCTGCTGCGGCACGTCGCGCAGGGTCTTGGAAAAGAAGTCAAAATTCGCCTGGTCGAAGGCGTGCGGCAGGAACGTCGCGTGGGTGCGGACGAAGTGGTAGGCGAGATAGTCCTTCCACACATCGAGCGGCGTCGCGGCGAACAGCTCGCCAGCGGCCGCCACCTGCGACGGCTCGGCCACCAGCACCTTGGCAGGGGCCCCCAGCCCCGCCTGAGCCAGCATCGCCGGCCACGGCAGCTGCGGCGCGAGCGCCGAAAGCTTCGCCACCGTCATCGGATTGTTGATCTGCTCGATGTCCCGCGTGCGCTCCGGCGCCCAGTGGGCGGTGGCGATCTTGGTCTCCAGGGCGATGATCGCGTCGGCCTTCGCGGCCGCATCCGGGATACCGGCCAGGGTCTGCACCTTGATCACATAGTCGCGGTAGGCCTTGCGGAAGCCGTCGTACTTGGCCCCCTCGCGCAGGTAGTAGTCGCGGTTGGGCATGCCCAGGCCGCCCTGGTCCATGGCGACCACGTAGCGGGTCGGATCGTCCAGGTCGGGGTTGATGCCGATGTCGACCGGGCTCTCATAGCCCTGCTCGGCGAAGAGGGCGGCGACGCCGGCCTTGTCCTTCACCGCGGCGATCTTCGCCAGGAACGGCTTCAAGGGCACGGTCCCGCGCGCCTCGAGACCCTTTTCGTCCATCCAGGCCGCGTACAAGTTACCGACCCGCTGACCGCCCGCCCCCTCTTTCCCATTGGGGCCGGCCTTGGGGTTCCTGGCCAGGCCCTCGACGATCTCCTTGACCTGCTGCTCGGCCTCATCGGTGAGCACCACGTCGACGCCGGCGGCGGTGCGGTCCGGCGCGATCTGCGTACGCTTGGCCCAGCCGCCGTTGACGTAGCTGAAGAAGTCGTCGCCCGGCTTCACCGAGCGGTCCATCGAGGTCGCGTCGTACCCCCACGTTCCGAACTTGGCCTTGCCCGCGGCGTCCGCCGCCATGGCCCCACCGATGATCGCCGTCCCAATGAGAAAGGGGGCCACGCCGGTCAGCGCAAATGTCTTCAACTTCAAGGGAAATTCCTCCATCTCTGGAGGCCGAGACTACACGCCGATCAGGGTCGCGCGCCACCGCGCGCTAGGGTCCAGTCATCTTCGGTTGGAACCCCGCCGACCTAGTCCTTGCGCCGCTGCCAGAGCAGTTCCCCGCGCGCCTTCAGCGCCTCGTTCATCTCGCTGAACGCGCGGTAGACCGACCGGCCCATCCGCTTGCCCACCGAGGGGCCCAGGAAGCCGCCGAAGATCTCGCCGTTGGTGACGATGCAGCTCGCCTCGCCAAGGCTCTCGATCTCGAGATAGCGGATGGTGCGGATCATCCCTCCCATCATCGTCAGCTTCCAATGCAGCTGGTCGTTGGGCACCCACTCCATCACCGTGGGCCGAAGCTCCTGCGGCACCTGGCCCGGCAGCGCCAGGGTCAGCTCCAGCGTCCCGCCGATGCGGATCTCGCCGGCCGCCTTGGGATAGAGCGCGCACCACTCATGCCAGGATTTCAGGTCGGCGATCACCTCCCAGATCACCTCCGCCGGCGCCTGGATGCCGATCCGGTGCTCGATGGGCAGCCCGGGCGGCGGCTTGGGCGCCGGAATCCCGGTGGCGGTGGGCTTGGGGGCCTTGGGCGCGCCGCTGCCGCGGGCGAACAGGCCGGCCTTGAGTTGCGGTTGGGGCGCGATGGGCATCAGGCCTACTCCTTGATTCTCCAGGTGGCTCCGGCCGGCCCGTCCATGACCTCGACGTTCATGGCGGTCAGCTCGGCGCGGATGCGGTCGGCCTCGACCCAGTCCTTGGCCGCGCGCGCGGCGTCTCTGGCTGAGATCAGGCCGTCGATCTTGCCTTTCAAGCCCTCGTCCGCCCCGCCCTGGAACCAGACCTGCGGGTCGGCCTGCAGGAAGCCCATGACCTCGGCCAGCGCCATCAGATCCTGCTTGATCGCCGGCGCGGACGGCGCGTCCTTGCGCACGGCGGCGTCCAGGTCGGTGGCGAGCTTCTTCAGCTGGGCCATGGCGGCCGGCGTATTCACGTCGTCCAGCAAGGGTTCGAGCTGGTCTTCCAGCAGCGCCCCGCTGCCGCCCGCCGCGATGTGCCGCGCCCGACCCAGCACACCGTAGAGGTGGTCCAGCGAGTTGCGCGCCTGGTTCAGCGCGTCGTCAGTCCAGGCCAGCGGCTGGCGGTAGTGGGCGGCGAGCAACGCCCAGCGGATCGCCTCCCCCGGCGTTTGCTTCAGCAGGTCGTGGGCCAGGGTCACATTGCCCAGGCTCTTCGACATCTTTTCCTCGCCCATGTTGAGGAAGCCGTTGTGCAGCCAGAAGTGGGCGTAGGTCCCATGCGGGTGGCCCCCCTCCGAGGAATGGGCGCAAATCCCCTGGGCCAGCTCGTTTTCATGGTGCGGGAACACCAGGTCGATGCCGCCGCCGTGGATGTCGATGGGCAGGCCCAACTCCTGCTCGATCATTGCCGAGCACTCGATGTGCCAGCCGGGCCGCCCCGGCCCCCACGGGCTCTCCCAGATCGGCTCGCCCGGCTTCGACGGCTTCCACAGCACGAAATCGGCGGGATGCTGCTTGTAGGGGGCGACCTCGACCCGCGCCCCGGCGATCATCTCGTCCAGCGGGCGGCCCGACAGCCGGCCGTAATCGCCGAAAGCCTGGGTGTTGAACAGCACATGGCCCTCGGCGGCGTAGGCCGAGTTGTTGTGAACCAGGCGGCCGATCATCGCGATGATCGCCTCCATGGTCTGCGTGGCCCGGGGCTGGGCGGTGGGCATCAACGCGCCCAGCGCCGCGGCGTCGGCGTTGTAGGCGGCCAGATACCGGTCGGTGATCGCCGAAATCGGCACGCCTTCGTCGGCAGCCTTGGCGTTGATCTTGTCATCCACGTCGGTGACGTTGGCCGCGTAGAGCACAGCGTCCTCGCCGTAGAGCCGCCTGAGCAGCCTAAACAGCACGTCGAACACCACCACCGGCCGGAAATTGCCGATGTGGCTGTAGTTGTAGACCGTCGGTCCGCAGACATACATCGTCACCCGCCTGGGGTCGGAGGGGACGAAGGGCCGCTTCTTGCGGGCCATGGTGTCGTAGAGGCTGAGCGACATGGTTCTCTTACGGTGTCTCTTAACTGACGCAGGGTTACGGTTGCCCGGAAGGGGCTCGCGCCCATATACAGATCGTCGGAACCGGAAGCCACGGGAAGACCGCCAGGCTCTCCGACCAACGAAAGGGTGGCCACGCGTCATTTCCGGGACCTTCGTCCCGGCGCAACTCAGCCCTGGAAAGAACCTCATCCATCATGGACGCCATACGCGACCGACCCCTGGTCGGTTCT
>JANXXK010000254.1 GCA_025350685.1 Alphaproteobacteria bacterium
GAGGTCAACACCGCGGTCAACCAGATGGACCAGGTGACCCAGCAGAACGCCGCCATGGTCGAGGAAGCCACCGCCGCCAGCCACGCGCTGACCCAGGAGGCCGATACCCTCTCCAGGCTCATCGCCCGCTTCGAACTGGGCCAAGCTAATGCCGCGCCGCAAGCTGCGGCGCCGAGGCCCAACCGACCCGCCGTGACGGCCCTGAAGACAACCGGTGCTCGCGGCGGCGCAGCCCCCGCGCACCACGCCGCCGAGGACACCTGGGACGAATTCTGAGGGGCCCCAGCCCGCCGGATAAGCCCTTCGCACCTTTCCAAAAGACGCCCCGAAAGAGACGCCTGATGACTCTCAATAACGTGAACATCTCCAAGAAGCTCGCCTTGGGCTTCGCCACCGTGGTGACCGTCGTGACGGTCATGTGCGTGGCGGTCTTCCTGAGCGTGACCGCGATCAAGAAAGCGGTCGCCGAGAATGACGAAAGCGTCGGCCAGCTGAAAGCCACCAGCGCGATTCTGATGGCGCTGGTCGAGCGGCAGAACGCGGTGCGCGGCCTGGTGGCAAGCGGCGACGCCAATTTCGCCGACAAGATCAGCTCCCAGGAGAAGGCCTATCAGGCTGCGCTTGAGGACTTGGCCAAAATGGCGCCCGAGGACGCGGCCCTGGTCGGCAAGATCAAGGCGGGGGCCGACAAGGCCAATGCCGAGCAGGACGCGCAGGTCGTTTCCAGCCGCGACCCGGCCAAGCGGGCGGAGGCCCAGGCGAGCCTTTGGACGTTCGGCCGCCTCATCGAGGCGCGCGCGGCCCTGAAGGAGTTCAACGACCAGGAAGGGGCCAAGCTCGCGGAGCGGGGTGTGCTTCAGACCAAGTCGATCAAGCAGGCGATCTGGATACTGATCGCAGGCGGCGCGCTGTCGGTGTTGCTGTCGGCCCTGATGGGTTGGCTGCTGAGCCGCGCGATCGCCACGCCGATCAGCGCCATGACCGGCGTGATGGGCGCCCTAGCCGCCGGCGACAACACCGTCGAAGTCCCCGCCATCGGCCGCAAGGACGAGGTCGGCCGGATGGCTGAGGCGGTGCAGAGCTTCAAGGACGCGGCGATCGAGAAGATCCGCCTGGAGGGCGAGGCCGCTGAACAGCGCCGCGCCGCCGAGGCGGAGCGCAAGGCCGCCGAGGGCGAGCGGGCCGAGACCGCCAAGCAACAGAGCGAAGTGGTCGAGGGCCTGGCCCAGGGCCTCGAGCGCCTGGCCAGCGGCGTGCTGACCTTCCGCCTGAACGACGCCTTCTCGCCGAGCTACGAGAAGCTGCGCGCCGACTTCAACGCCGCCATGCAGCAGATGCAGAGCACGATCTCCGAAGTAGCCACCAACACCGCGGGCGTCCGCACGGCGTCGACGGAGATCAGCCAGGCGTCGGACAACCTGTCTCGGCGGACCGAGCAGCAGGCGGCGAGCCTGGAAGAGACCGCCGCCGCGCTCGACCAGATCACGGCCACGGTTCGCAAGACCGCCGAGGGGGCCAAGGAAGCCCGTGACGCGGTGGGCTCGGCCCGCGCCGACGCCGAACGCTCCGGCGTGGTGGTCCGCGATGCGGTCGCCGCGATGAGCGAGATCGAAAGCTCGGCCCAGCAGATCAGCCAGATCATCGGGGTGATCGACGAGATCGCCTTCCAGACCAACCTGCTGGCGCTCAACGCCGGCGTCGAAGCCGCCCGGGCGGGTGATGCGGGCCGCGGCTTCGCAGTCGTCGCCTCCGAGGTGCGGGCGCTCGCCCAGCGCTCGGCGGACGCGGCCAAGGAGATCAAGGCCTTGATCTCGGCCTCCTCTCAGCAGGTCGAGCGCGGTGTCGATCTCGTCGGCGAGACCGGCAAGGTGCTGGAGCGGATCGTGACGCAGGTCACCCAGATCAACGGCGTGGTCACCGAGATCGCCGCCTCGGCGGAGGAGCAGTCCACCGGCCTGCAGGAGGTCAACACCGCGGTCAACCAGATGGACCAGGTGACCCAGCAGAACGCCGCCATGGTCGAGGAAGCCACCGCCGCCAGCCACGCGCTGACCCAGGAGGCCGATACCCTCTCCAGGCTCATCGCCCGCTTCGAACTGGGC
>JANXXK010000278.1 GCA_025350685.1 Alphaproteobacteria bacterium
CACCGGCCGCGTGCGGGTGCGCTGGACCAAGACGGCGGACGGCGGCTTCGAGCTGATCTGGACCGAGACCGGCGGGCCGACGGTCTCGGCGCCGACCAAGCGCGGCTTCGGCTCGACCCTGCTGGAGGAGGTGACCAGCCGCGAGCTGAACGGCCATACCGCCATCGACTATCGCCCCTCCGGGGTGGTGGCCCGCCTGCAGGCCGGCCCCCAGGCCGTGGCGCCGCGGCCCGAGACCGTGCCCGAAGCGCCCGCGGCCCGCGCGCCGGAGACCCTGGTCACCGCCAGCGGGCCGGCCAGCCTGAAAGGCGCGCGCGTGCTGATCGTCGAGGACGCGGTGTTGCTGGCCATGGAGCTGGAGAGCGGCCTCTCCGAGGCCGGGGCGACGGTGATCGGGCCGGCCTATGAACTGGAGGAGGCCATGGGCTTGCTCGACCAGCCGATCGACGCCGCCGTGCTCGACGCCAACCTGAACGGCCGCTCGGTCACGCCCGTCGCCGAGGCGCTGGCGGCGCGCAAGGTGCCGTTCGTCTTCGCCACCGGCTACGGCGACGTGGCCGGGGCGCCCGGCGACTTCGAGGCTCCGGTCATCCGCAAGCCCTACGACGTGACCCAGGTCGCCGCGGCGCTGGCCGAACTGCTACGCGGCTAGAGCCCTTCCCACTCACGATGATCGTGAGTGGGAAGGGCTTTTGGCGGGTCAACCCGCCGCACCCCTGAGACAAGGCGTCACCTCGGAAAGCGCCAAGCGGGGCCCTAGAACGGATGGCAGGGGGGCCTGCGGCCTACTTCGCAGGGGCCGGACCGGCGGCCCAGGGACTTCGCCCGTGTCAAGCGACCCGACCTCCTGCCTATTGCTCAGATGACGCCCTTGGCGCGCAGCGCGGCCAGCCGCCCGGCGTCGCAACCGACGCGGGCAGCGAGCACCTCGGCGGTGTGCTGACCGAGCGCCGGCCCCGGCCAGCGCACGCTGCCTGGCGTGCGCGAGAGCTTCGGGAAGGCGTTCTGCATGCGGATCGGCCCGAACACCGGGTGCTCGGTGGTGACGATGGTGTCGCGCGCGGCGTACTGCGGATCTTCCAGCATGTCCGGGGCGCGGAACACGCGGGACGCGGGCACGCCCTTGGCCTCCAGCAGGGCCAGCAGGTCGGTGAGCGCAAAGGTCGATGTCCATGCGGCGATGATCGTGTCGAGCTCGACCTGGTTCACCCCGCGCGAGGCATGGTCCACGAACTTGGGGTCGGTCTTCAGGTCGGCGCGACCCATGGCTTCGGTCAGGCGCGTGTAGACGTTGTCGCCGTTGCCGCCGATCAGGATCAGGTCGCCGCCGGCGCAGGGATAGGCGTTGGACGGCGCGATGCCCGGCAGCACCGAGCCGGAGCGCTCGCGGACGTAGCCGGTGATGTCATATTCGGTGACCAGGTTCTCCATGACCGCCAGCACGCTCTCGTAAAGGGCCGCGTCGATCACCTGGCCCTTGCCGGTCCGCTCGCGCTCGTGGAGCGCCATGGTGATGCCCATGACCGCGTGCATGGCCGCCAGGCTGTCACCGATGGAGATGCCGGCCCGCGCCGGGGCCCGGTCGGGCTCTCCGGTGACATAGCGCAGGCCGCCCATGGCCTCGCCGATCAGACCGTAGCCGGCGCGGCTCGCGTAGGGGCCGGTCTGACCGAAGCCGGAGACCCGGGCCATCACCAGCTTGGGGTTGTCGGCGGAAAGCTGCTCATAGGAGAGACCCCATTTCTCCATGGCGCCGGGGCGGAAGTTCTCGATCACCACGTCGGCCTGGGCGATCAGCGCCTTGGCGATGGCCTGGCCCTCGGGTTGGCGCAGATCCAGGCCGACCGACTTCTTGTTGCGCCCGATCACCGGCCACCAGGGCGATTGGCCCTTCGGCAGGCTGCGGCCCCACTGGCGCATGGGATCGCCCACCTTGGGATCCTCCAGCTTGATCACCTCGGCGCCGAAATCGCCCAGGATCTGTCCCGCGAAAGGGCCGGCGATCAGGGTGCCCATCTCGACGACGACGAGGTCGGCCAGAGGCCCGGTGTTGCGGGGTCCGGTGTCGGGGGGCTCGGGGCTGGGCTGGTCGGTCATGGCCTCTGGGAACAGGACGGCGCGGCGCTTGTCAAATGTGTTCGACGGGCGGGCGGGGTGGACGCCCGGCAGGCTCCGGCGTAAGCGGGCGACATGAGCCAATTCGTCGTCGATCCGCCCGTCGTCGTCACCGTGCCCGTGGAAGGCGGCGGCCAGTTTCCGGTGCGGCGCATCCTCTGCGTGGGACGCAACTACGCCGCCCACCGGCGCGAGATGGGCGGCGACGACCGCGACCCGCCCTTCTTCTTCGCCAAACCGGCCGACGCCATCGTGCCGCCGGGCCGCGACGTGGCCTATCCGCCGCGGACCGAGAACCTGCACCACGAGATCGAACTGGTGGTGGCGCTGAAGAGCGGTGGCAAGGATGTGCCGGTGCAAAAGGCCCTGGATCTGGTCTTCGGCTACGCCGTCGGCGTCGACATGACCCGGCGCGACCTGCAGGCCGCCGCGCGCGACAAGGGTCAGCCCTGGGAGGCCGCCAAGGGCTTCGATGCGTCCGCGCCGATCTCGGCGATCAAAGCCTGGAGCGGGCCCGCGCCGCAGGGTCGCATCGCGATCAGCGTCAACGGCGAGAGCCGGCAGGACGCGGTGGTCGCCGACATGATCTGGAACACGGCCGAGATCATCTCCGAGGCCTCCAAGCTGTGGACGCTGGCCCCCGGCGACCTGATCTACACCGGTACGCCGGAGGGCGTCGGGCCGCTGGTCAGGGGCGACAGGGTGGCGGGCGAAGTCGAGGGCGTCGGCGCGCTCAGCTTCACGGTGGTCTGAGGATGGGCCTGACGCTCTATTCCGCCTGGCGCGCCACGGCGCCTTACCGGGTGCGGATCGGCCTGCAGCTCAAAGGGCTTTCGTATGACTATGTGCCGATCGACCTGATCAAGGGCGAGCAGCGGGAGCCGGCGTACAAGGCGGTCAATCCGCAGGGCCTGACGCCGGCGCTCGACCTGGGCGACGGCGGTGTCCTGACCCAGAGCGTGGCGATCCTGGAGTGGCTGGAGGAGACCCGCCCTGATCCACCGATCCTGCCCGAGGACCCGCTGGACCGGCAGATGGTGCGCACCATGGCGCTGATCATCGCCTGCGACATCCACCCGCTGAACAACACCCGGGTCGGCCGCGCGCTGCACAAGCTGGGGGTCAGCAAGGAAGACAACCTGGCCTGGGTGCAGCGGTGGATCGCCGACGGATTCGACACGCTGGAGCCGCTGGTCGCGACTTACGGCAAGGGCTTCGCCTTTGGCGAGACGCCGAGCATCGCCGACTGCTGCCTGATCCCGCAGGTCTATTCGGCGAACCGCTATGAGCTGGACCTGGCCCCCTGGCCGGCGATCCGGGCGGTGAACGCGCAGGCGCTGGCGCATCCGGCGTTCCAGGCGGCCCATCCCAAACAGCAACCAGACGCGGTATTGATCTGACATGCTCGACGATCTGAAAGCCAAGAACCGGGCCTGGGCGGCGCGCAAGGTCGCGGCGGACCCGGGCTTCTTCAAGCGGCTGGAGAGCCAGCAGGCGCCGGAATATCTGTGGATCGGCTGTTCCGACAGCCGGGTGCCGGCCAACGAGATCGTCGACCTCGATCCGGGTGAGCTGTTCGTCCATCGCAACGTCGCCAACCTCGCCCCGCCGCAGGACGCCAACTACCTCAGCGTGCTGCAGTTCGCGATCGACGTGATCAAGGTCAAACACGTGATGGTGGTCGGACACTATGGCTGCGGCGGCATCGCCGCGGCGGTGGACGGCCAGAGGCGGGGGCTGGTCGACCACTGGCTGCACCCGATCCGCGAGGTGCATCACCAGCACCGCCATGAGCTCGACGCCATCCCGGAAGAGCGCGCGCGGCTCGACCGGCTCTGCGAGCTGAACGTCATGCGCCAGGTGAAGAACGTCGCCTCCGACGTCTTCGTGCAGGACGCCTGGGCGCGCGGCCAGCCGCTCAACGTGCACGGCTGGGTCTATTCGCTGGGCACCGGGCTGGTGAACGACCTGGGCGTGACCATCGAGGGGCCCGACGACCTGGCGTCCCTCGACGAGGTCTAGCCGCCCTTAGACCGGCCGAGGTTCGCGTGGGCCTCGGTCTTGCCGCCCTCTGTGTGGAAGGCCCGGACATGGCGCAAATTAAGATATTGGGACTGTGGCGCCGGTGCATGGGCGTCGGGCTGGGTCCGCACCGCAAGCGGCAGGAAGGTTTTGCGGTGAGAATCGCATAAAGTTTGGTGAATCAGATATTTACCCTTCTTAACAACCTATTCATTTACGCTAAGAGGCCAACATGCGGCGCTAGGTTCCAAGGAATTATGGGCGCCAACATGCAAGACCTGACCAGACTTCAACGCGTGCTTTCCAGGCTCAAGCGAGCCGTGGCCGATCAGCGCGGCGTCAGCGCCGTCGCCTTCGCCATCTCGTTTGCGGTCCTGACGCCGATGGCGTTGGGCATCTTCGATGTCTACACCCAGACCGAACAGCGCGGGAAACTCCAGGACGCACTTGACGCCGCGGCGCTCTACGCCGCCCGGTCGCCCGTCTATACGACCGCGGGGGTCGACGCGATCGGCGACCAGGTGCTGACCGCGAACCTGCAGACGGTGCACGGCGCCACCCTGCTGACGTCTGACTTTACCCTGGTGGGCGACAAGGTGGTGGCCCAGGCGTCGATCCAGTTGGCGGCCTATGCGCCGCTGGCGTTCACTCACGCTCCGGTGGTGGTGAACTCCGAGGTCACCCGGTCCGGCAACGACGTCGAAGTGGCCTTGGTCCTCGACAACACCGGCTCGATGTCAGGCGCGCCGATGACCAGCCTGCAGACGGCGGCCAACCAGCTGATCGACCTAGTCGTCTCCAACACCCAATCGCCCTACTACTCGAAGATGTCGATCGTGCCCTATTCGAACTCGGTGAACCCCGGGGCGCTGCTCACTATGGTGCGCGGGACCCCCGCGGCCGGCACGGACTCCACGCCCGCGCCCGGCAAGGCCAAGATCAAGTTCACCAGCGTGACCGGCACCCAGCCGACCTTCAGCGTCGGCAACTGCGTCAGCGAACGCACCGGCGCCGAGGCCTTCACCGACGCGCCCTATTCCGCGCCGGGCGGCAAGGTCGGCTGGGTCTATCCGCCGTCGTCAGGCAGCAACAACTGCATTGCCGCCGCGGTGCAGCCGCTGACCAGCGACAAGGCCGTGCTGCACAACGAGATTGGAACGCTAATCGCAGCCAACTCGACGGCCGGTCATATCGGCCTGGCGTGGGGCTGGTACACGATCTCGCCGAACTGGTCGGCCCTTTATCCGGCCGCCAGCCAGCCCGCGGCCTACGGCGGCCAGCACCTGCTGAAGGTGGTGGTGCTGATGACCGACGGCGCCTTCAACACCGCCTACTGCAAGGGGGTGATCTCCGGGCCGAGCTCGGACCCCAGCGGCGGGGCCGGCGCCGATGCCGACCACATCAACTGCGCCTCGTCACTCGGCACATCCTTCGCCCAGGCGCAGACCCTGTGCAACACCATGAAGGCCGCGCCGAACAACATCATCATCTACACCGTGGGCTTCCTGCACGGCGGCGCCGACCCGGCAGCCCAGGCGATCCTCAACAATTGCGCTACCGACGCCCAGCACGTCTATTTCCCCACGACCGGCACGTCGCTGCAGGTGGCGTTCCAATCGATCGCCGCAGACATCAACCGGCTGCGGATCTCCCACTAGAGCCCTTCCCGCTTACGATGGATCATCGTGAGTGGACGAGAAGGGCTCCAGACATAAGCGACGACCCTGTTCATCCCGGCTGACTTGACTCAAGTCAGCCGGGCTGACTTGACTCAAGTCAGCCGGGACAGGGTCTAGCCGCCGCACGCTTCCCCAGTCCGCTTCGACTTCCCCCGGCCGCCTCCCTTGCCCCTCACTCTCCCGGGGGCGGGGGAGGCGCGCTGGTTTTTGGGTCTCAAGCCAGCTTGATCTCGCGCAGACGCTCCTGAAGGTAGTCGTTGGCGGTGATCGGGGTCGGATAGCGGTTCGGATGGGCCGCATCGACGCAACTCGGCAGAGTCGCGATCGCGTAGTCCGAGTTGAAGTGCAGGAAGAACGGGGTCGAGTAGCGCGGGAAGCCGCGGCGCTCGGGCGCCGGATTGACCACCCGGTGCGTGGTCGACGGCAGACGGTGGTTGGTCAGCCGCTGCAGCATGTCGCCGATGTTGCAGACCAGGGCGCCGGGCGGCGGGTTGATGGCGATCCAGCGGCCGTCGTGATCCTTGACCTCCAGCCCGGCCTCTTCAGCGCCGAGCAGGAGCGTGATGACGTTGATGTCCTCATGCGCCGCGGCGCGGATGTGCGGGCCGTCGAACGGCACTGGTGGGTAATGCAACAGGCGCAGGATCGAGTTGCCCAGGTCGACCGTGGGTACGAAGAACTGGCGGTCGAGGCCCAGGTAGCAGGCGATCGCCTCCAGCACCTTCAGGCCCATGTCGTCGAGCGACTGGAACAGCCAGCCGACGGTGGCGTGGAACTCGGCGACCTCGGCGTCCGGCCAGACGTTGTCGGCCATGTGGTCGCGGTACTTGTGGCCGGGCGGCAGATCGCGGCCGACGTGCCAGAATTCCTTGAGGTCGTAGTTGGTCTCGCCCTTGGCGGTCTCGACGCCGAACGGCGTGTAGCCGCGCTGGCCGCCGACCGGCAGCTTGTATTTCAGCTTGGCGGCCTCAGGCAGGGCGAAGACCTTTTTCGCCGCGGCCAGCGCGGTGTCGATGCGGTCCTGGGGGATGCCGTGGTCGCTGATCACCGCGAAGCCGAAGCGGGCGAACGAGGCGCCCAAATCCTCCGTGAAGCCGGGGAAGTCGCGGCTGAAGGCCGTGAACGAAACCGGGTCGATGCGGGGGCTAAGGATCTGGGCTTGGCTCATTTTCTGGTTCCTACACCCGCTCGGCGTCCCCCTCCAACTCAGGCGAGATTTCCAGCTGGGGCGCGTCCTCAAGGTCTTCTTCCTGAGCGATCCGGGCCATCTCGGCGCGCAGCACCCGCTCGGTGGTCTCGCGGGCGTCACGCACGGCCATGGTGTACTGGTCTTCCTCGCCGGCGATGGGCGCGAGCTGTTTGAAGATCACCGCGTCCTGTTCGCGGAACAGGCTGGCCGCGCGGCCAGCCCGGCGCTCAGAGAGACCGAGCTTGAGCAGGGCGCGCCGTCCGAAGTTGATCGCGCTTTCCAGGGTTTCCCGCTCGGCCTCGACGCCGGGAACCTTCATCAGTTCATAGGCGTGGCGGCGGTCCCAGGCGCGCGCCAGGATGGTCAGGTTCGGGAAGGCTTGGTGGGCGCCTTCCACCAGCTCCACGGCCTTGTCGCGATCGTCAATGGCCACCAGCAGCAGCTTCGCCTTGTCGGCGCCGGCGGTGCGCAACAGGTCGATGCGGCTGGCGTCGCCATAGTGCACCCGCCAGCCGAACCGGCGGATCAGGTCGATCTGCTCGATGGATGAGTCCAGCAGCACGACCTTGAAGTTGTTGGCCAGCAGGAGGCGGGTGGCGATCTGGCCGAAGCGGCCGAAGCCGGCGACGATGACGTCCGGATCGCCGACGTCGAAGTCCAGTTTTTCGGGCTCGTCGCGGGTCTCGGGCCGGTTGAGCACCAGGCGCTCGTAGGCCGCGGAGACCAGGGGCGTGGCGGCCATGGAGACGGCGACCACGGCGGTCAACAGGTGCGCGAGCTGGGCGTTCATCACCTGGGCCGCGAGCACGAACCCCAGCAGGACGAAGGCGAACTCCCCGCCCTGGGCCAGGGCCACGGCGGTGGTCAGCGCCGTGCGGTGGGAGTGGCGGAAGAGCCGGCCGGCGGCGTACATGGCCAGCGTCTTCAGCACCATCAGGCCGACCACCAGGCCCGCCACGACGAACGGGTGGGCGGCGACCAGACCCAGGTCAAGGCCCGCGCCCAC
>JANXXK010000280.1 GCA_025350685.1 Alphaproteobacteria bacterium
GCAAGGACCTCGAGCAGGAATCGACCTTCTTCGGGGCCATGGACGGCGCGTCCAAGTTCGTCCGCGGCGACGCCATGGCGGGCCTGATCATCGTCGCCATCAACATCATCGGCGGCATATTGATCGGGGTGCTGCAGCACCACGTGCCGATCGCCACGGCCGCCTCGACCTACACCATCATGACCATCGGCGACGGCCTGGTGACCCAGATCCCGGCGCTGATCATTTCGATCGCCGCGGGCTTCCTGGTCTCCAAGTCCGGCGTCGAGGGCTCGGCCGACAAGGCCCTGGTCACCCAGCTGGCGATGAACCCGGTGGCGCTCGGCATGGTCGCCGCGGCCGCGGGCATTCTGGCGATCGTCCCCGGCATGCCGATGATCCCCTTCGCCGGCATTTCGCTGGCCGCGGGATCGCTAGCCTGGCGCCGTTCGCAGAAGTCCATGGAGCCCGCGCCGGTGGAGATTCAACCGGCCGAGACCCAGGCTGAGGAGCCGATCGCCGCGACGCTCGCCATCGACGAAGTGAAGATCGAGCTGGGCTACGGCCTGCTCGGCCTGATCAACGACCTGGAGGGCCGCCGGCTCACCGACCAGATCAAGGCGCTGCGCCGCACGCTGGCCTCCGACTTCGGCTTCGTGATGCCCAGCGTGCGCATCCTCGACAACATGCGCCTGCCCTCCCAGGGCTACTGCATCCGCATCAAGGAGATGGAGGCCGGCACCGGCGAGGTGCGCCTGGGCCAGATGATGGCCATGGACCCGCGCGGCGGCCAGGTGGAGCTGCCCGGCGAGCATATCCGCGAGCCCGCCTTCGGCCTGCCCGCCACCTGGGTGGACGAGGCGCTGCGCGAGGAAGCCACGTTCCGCGGCTACACCATCGTCGATCCGGCGACCGTGCTGACCACCCATCTGACCGAGATTCTCAAGGAAAACATGCCGGACCTGCTCTCCTATTCCGAGGTGCAGAAGCTGCTGAAGGAGCTGCCGGCCGAGCAGAAGAAGCTAGTCGAGGACCTGATCCCCGGCGTGGTCACCGCGACGACGATCCAGCGTGTCCTCCAGGCGTTGCTGCGCGAGCGGGTCTCGATCCGCGACTTGCCGGCGATCCTTGAGGGTATCGGCGAGGCCGCCCCGCACACCGCCTCGGTCACCCTGTTGGTCGAGCAGGTCCGGGCAAGGCTTGCCCGCCAGCTCTCCTTCGCCTACCGCGGCGAGGACGGGGCCTTGCCGATCATCACGCTGACGGCCGAATGGGAAAACGCCTTCGCCGAGTCCATCGTCGGCCAGGGCGACGACAAGCAGCTGGCGCTGGCCCCCTCGCGGCTGCAGGACTTTGTCCGCGGCGTGCGCGAGACCTATGACCGCGCCGCGCTGGCCGGCGACAGCCCGGTGCTGCTGACCAGCCCCGGCATCCGCCCCTACGTCCGCTCGATCATCGAGCGCTTCCGCGGCCAAACCCCGGTGATGAGCCAGAACGAGGTCCATCCCCGCGCCCGCCTGAAAACCGTCGGGACGATCTAGCGACCTCGCGAAAATTCGCTGCAACGGCCGAGATTTCGCGGCTAGGCTGACGGCGTGCGGCTGGGGGGCTTGGCGTGATCCGGATCCTGTTGTTGGCGGCGCTTACCCTGGCCACAGGCGCCTTCCTGTGGACCCTCGTCGCGGCCTTGCGGCGCCAGCCGACCCGACCGTCTCTGGAAGGCGCGGCGTTCGCCGCGGTCACCAACTTCTTCGACACCCTGGGCATCGGCTCCTTCGCGCCCACCACCGCCTATATGAAATTTCGCCGGCTGGTCCCCGACGAGCTGATCCCCGCCACCATGCTGGCGGGCTACGCGATTCCCGCGGTCGCCGAAGGCTTCGTCTTCATCACCACGGTCACGGTCGATCCCCTGCTGTTGGGCCTGTCGATCGCCGCGGCGGTCGCCGGAGGGCTGGCCGGGGTCACGGTGGCAGCGCGCCTGCCGGTCGGCCCGATCCGCCTCGCCATGGGCCTGGGGCTGCTCGTCGCCGCGGCCACCTTCGCGCTCTCCAATCTTGGCTTGATGCCGCAGGGCGGCGCGGCGACGACGCTGGCGCCCCTGCCCTTCGCCATCGTGGTCGTCGCCAGCTTCGTCTTCGGCATCCTGATCAACCTCGGCATCGGCAACTTCGCCCCGACCCTGGTGCTGATCAGCCTGCTGGGCATGGACCCGCGCGCCGCCTTCCCGATCATGATGGGCTCGGCCGCGCTCATGGTGACCACCAGCGGCTGGCGCATTCTGGCGACCCGGCCGGTCAACCTGGCCCTGGTCCTGGGTATGGCCCTGGGCGGCGCCCCGGCGGTGCTGGTCGCGGCCTTCATCGTGCGCAGCCTGCCGTTGGCGACCCTGCGCTGGGGGGTCGTCGCGATCGTCACCTACGCCGGCGCGGTGATGCTGCACGCCGCCTTCGTGCGTCGCCCCACGGCCGAGGCGGCGGTCGCCGACGAGGCGCGGGCGGAACTCTCTCCCTGACCCCGCCGCCATTGCCCGCGCCCGCCCGGACTGGTAGCGGTGCGAGTGTGGGGCATGGACCGCTCTGCGGAGTCTCGGGAATTCGATGCGGCCACCTCTCAATCGACCAAAGGGCCAGGGTTCGGCCGTCATCTGGGACCTGTTCACCTTTGAACACCTGATGACCAACCAGGTCATCCACCTGATCTACTGGGCTGGGTTGGCGATCATCACCCTGGGCGTGTTCGGCACCATCGGCGCGGCCGTAGGCGTGGCGATCCGCGACCCCTTCCCCTTCGGCCTGCTGCTGGCCATCCCGGTGCTGATCGGTGGCCTTCTGGTCATGGGCGCGCTGGTGCTGCTGTGGCGCTCGTTCTGCGAGTTTTATGTGGCGATTTTCCGGATCAGCGATGATCTGGCCGTCCTGCGCGCCGACGTCGAGGCCGAGCGCAAGCGGGTCGACGGGCCGCCGTTGATCTAGGCCCTAGCGGGCTTGCCGCCGCGCGGCCTGCATGCCGACTTCGTCGAGTTCGGCGTTCTCCCGGCGTTTGCTCTCCTTGGCGGCGGTCAGCCGCGCCCCCTCGGCCACCTGCTCGTACTTCTTCTGCTCTTCGAAGGCCTCGGAGAGTGAGTCGCGGGCGCCGCGTTCCTCGGCCTCGATGACGTCGATCTCGGCCTGGACCCCTGCCTTGCGGATGCGCAGGCCCTCGGCGTAACCGGCATGATACCAGCCGGCCTCGGCGTCGAGGTGGGCGCGCTTGGCCTCGGCCTCGCCCTCGGCGACCAGCACCCGAAGCCGCGTCTGGGCCACGGCCAGGCGGCCGGTGATCTCGGAGAGCCGAAGTTGGCGGGCCTCGACCTCATAGGTGGCGAGCTTGATCAGGCTGTCCTGCCAGCTCATGCGGGCACGCTGTCGAGGATGGCGTTAAGCCGTTCGAAGCCGGCGTCGAGGCTGGTGACCTCGTCCTTGTCCTGGGCCAGGAAGGCTTCCAGGGCCGGATTGAGCGCGATGGCCCGGTCGACCTGCGGGTCGGCCCCGGCGCGATAGGCGCCGATGCGGATCAGCTCTTCCATGTTGGCGTAGGCCGACAGCGTCTGGCGGGCCTGGGAGACGATCTCGCGCTCCATCGGGCCGTGGCAGCCGGGCATGGTCCAGCTAATCGACTTCAGCACATTGATCGCCGGGAAGCGGCCGCGCTCAGCGATGGCGCGTTCCATGACGATATGGCCGTCCAGGATGCCTCGGACGGCGTCGGCGATCGGCTCGTTGTGGTCATCTCCGTCAACAAGCACGGTAAAGATGCCGGTGATCGGACCGGCCTTGGTGCCATCCGGACGGATGGGTCCTGGCCCGGCGCGTTCCAACAGCTTCGGCAGTTCGGTAAACACCGTCGGGGTGTAGCCTTTGGTGGTCGGCGGCTCGCCGGCGGCCAGGCCGATCTCGCGCTGGGCCATGGCGAAGCGGGTTACGCTGTCCATCAGGCACAGGACTTCCATGTCCTGGTCGCGCAGGTATTCGGCGATGGCCATGGTCATGTAGGCGGCCTGGCGGCGTTTCAGCGCCGGCTCGTCGGAGGTGGCGACCACGACGATGGCGCGCTTCAGCCCCTCTTCGCCGAGGGTCTCTTCGATGAACTCGCGGACCTCGCGGCCTCGTTCGCCGATCAGGCCGACGACGACCGCGTCGCAATCGGCGTTCTTGGCCAGCATGGAGAGCAGCACCGACTTGCCGACGCCGGAGCCGGCGAAGACGCCCAGGCGCTGGCCGCGGCAGCAGGTGGTGAAGACGTTCATGGCGCGTACGCCCATGTCCAGCCGCTCGCCGACGCGGGCGCGGGCGTGGGCGGAAGGCGGGGCGGCGCGAAGCGGATAGGCGGCGACGCCGGCATGCAGCGGGCCCTTGCCATCGATGGGATTGCCGAAGGCGTCGATGACGCGGCCCAGCCAGGCCTTGGTCGGCCGCACCGCCGAGCCCAGGGGCTCGATGCGGATTTCCGCGCCGGGCGCCACGCCCTCGACGGGGCCGAAGGGCATCAGCAGCGCGCGGTTGTCGCGGAAGCCGACGACCTCGGCCTGAAGTCCCTTTTCGCCGAAACGGTCGATCTCGGCGCGGGCGCCGATGGCCAGGCGGGTGAGCCCGCCGCGGGCCTCGATCAGCAGCCCGTTCACCGCGGCGACCCGGCCCGCCACCGTTAGCGGATCCAGACGCTCGACTGCGGCCACCAGACTCTTCAAGCAACGCCCCCCAAATTCGAGGCGTCAGGATGCTGCGGTTACGCTTAAGGGGGCGTGAAGATCAGCGCAGGAAGGCGGCCAGTTTCAGCGCCCGGCGCGGGTGTCTGGCGACCAGCCTGACCGCCTGGACGGGCCGTCTGCGCGCGGCCTGCAGCACCAGGGCGCGGCCTGCCTTCTTCATCTGCGGCCGCGCGGCCTGGGCGATCCGCCCGCGGGTGAGCCAGAGCGCCGCGCCGGCGACCACCACCAGGCCTACCCCCGCCACCAGGCCGCGATGCTTGTGTGCAAGGCTGGCCAGGGTCAGGCCCCTGCCCTTCGCCGCCACCTCCAGCTGGCCCATCGGCCGGGCCACCGCCTGCAGCGCCGCGGCGACCGCGCCGGCGGCCGGGCTCTCCGGGGTCCAATTGGACGGCAGGCGGATCATGGTGGACGCCAGCACCCGCGAGGCGGCCCGAAGTTCGTCGCGCGCGTCGCGGCCGAGCTCGCGGCCGAAGCCTACGAAGGCGCCGACCGCCTGCTGCTCGCGCAGCCGCTCGGCCAGGGCCGCGACCGGATGGGCCAGGGTCTGGCCGTCGCCTGCTGCGTCGATCCAGCTGTCGATCCGCCCGAACCGGGCCGTCGCCGCCCGCGCTATGCGGTCGCACCCCTCGGCGCTGCGCGGGTCGCCCACCACGGGGTGGACCCGGCCGCCCGCCTCGGCGATCGCCGCGCACGCTGCACGCAGGGTCTGCTCGTCGCCAGCCGCCATCACCACCGCCGCCCCGGCCTTGGCCGCCAGGCGCGCCGCCGCCAGCCCGATACCTGAGCTTGCCCCGGTGATTACGACGACCTGCTCAGCGATGGGTTTGAGTTTGGCGCGCATGGTTTCTCCCAATTCCCCAGGCCAAGAATCTGGGTCCGCGACGGAAATGTGGGGATTGAACGGCCCCGAACCAAGCGATGTTCCGTCCCTGCCGTTTCGCCCGATCTGTCCAATCACAAAAGATTCAACGGACCAATGAGTCGCCGGGAGTCCAGCGACGCTTGTCGCGGATTCCGCATCAGATTAACGATTCGGCTTGGGCGGACACTCCCAATTAACCAGTCTTAAATTAACTCTGAGGCAGGTTAACGGGTAGGTCTGGTACGGATTCATTGAATTCGTGCGAATGCGGGGACACGCTAGGAGAAGCTTATGCGCGTACTGTTGATTGAAGACGATAGCGCCACCGCGCAGAGTATCGAGCTGATGCTGAAGTCAGAAGGCTTCAACGTCTACACCACCGACTTGGGTGAGGAGGGCGTGGATCTGGGCAAGATTTACGACTACGACCTCATCCTGCTCGATCTGAACCTTCCCGACATGAGCGGCATGGACGTGCTGCGCACCCTGCGGGTCGGCAAGATCAACACCCCGATCATGATCCTGTCGGGCTCGGCCGAGATCGATACGAAGGTGAAGACCTTCTCCGGCGGCGCCGACGACTACATGACTAAGCCGTTCCACAAGGACGAGCTGGTCGCCCGCATCCACGCCGTGGTCCGCCGCTCGAAGGGCCACGCCCAGTCGGTGATCAAGACCGGCGACATCCTGGTCAACCTCGACGCCAAGACGGTCGAGGTGAACGGCCTGCGCGTCCACCTGACGGGCAAGGAATACCAGATGCTGGAGCTGCTCTCGCTTCGGAAGGGCACGACCCTCACCAAGGAGATGTTCCTCAACCACCTCTACGGCGGCATGGACGAGCCGG
This sequence comes from Alphaproteobacteria bacterium, assembly GCA_025350685.1. Taxonomy (GTDB): domain Bacteria; phylum Pseudomonadota; class Alphaproteobacteria; order Caulobacterales; family Caulobacteraceae; genus Phenylobacterium. Next base: position 6,439 of record JANXXK010000280.1, read on the forward strand.
AGCTGAAGATCATCGACGTCTTCATCTGCAAGCTTCGCAAGAAGCTGGCCGCCGCCGCCGACGGCAAGCATCACATCGAGACGGTCTGGGGCCGCGGCTATGTGCTGCGCGACCCGCAGGAAGCCATGGCGACGGTCGCCGCCTGATCGAGTCCAGGTCCGACCAGCGTTGAGACGCCCGCCTCACCGGCGGGCGTTTTCATTTACGCCGCCTAACCGCTAGGCTCCCGCGAAAGGTGCGGGGAGAAGTCCATGGGACGGTTGCTGGCGTTGATCGGCGCCCTGATCGCGGCTGGGCTCATCGCCTGGAGCGGCGAGCAGAACCCCAAGCCCCTCCCGGCGAACGCGCCGGCGACCCGCTTCTCCGCCGAGCGCGCCATGGCGGACATCAAGGGCTTCGCCTCGATCCCGCATCCGGTCGGTTCCCCTGCCGATGCCGCGGCCCGGGACTATCTGGTCGGCCGCATGACCGCGCTGGGCCTGGCTCCCGCGGTCCACGCCGGGGTCGGCATCGACCAGCCCAAATTCGCACCGGATGTGATCCTCGCCGGGAACGTGGAGAATATCGTCGGGGTCCTGCCCGGCCGTGACCGCGCCGCGCCGGCAGTGGCCCTGATGGCCCACTACGACAGTGTGCCGAACTCCACCGGCGCCTCGGACGACGCGGCCGGCGCCTCGTCCGCCCTGGAGATCGTCCGCGCCATCAAGGCCAAGGGGGCGCCCGCCCGCGACGTCATCGTCCTGCTCACCGACGGCGAAGAGGCGGGTCTGCTGGGCGCAAGCGCCTTTTTCCGCGACGACCCGATGGCCAAGCGGATCGGCTTCATCTTCAACATGGAGGCCCGCGGCTCGGCCGGTCGGGTGCAGATGTTCCAGACGGGCGACGGCAACGGCGCGGCGATCCGGCTTTTGGTCGCCAAGGCGCCACGGCCGACCGCCTCGTCGCTCACTGGCTTCATCTACAAATACATGCCCAACGACACCGACTTCACGGTGTCCAAAAAGGCCGGAGTGGGCGGGCTGAACTACGCCTTCATCGGCCACCAGTTCGACTATCACTCCGCTTCCTCGACGCCCGCGACTCAGGACCGAGGGACCCTGCAGGACATGGGCGATCAGGTGCTGGCGACCGCTGAGGCCGCGGCCTTCGCGCCCGCCCTGCCGGCCAGGATGCCGGACCTGGTCTACCACCAGACGCCGGGCGGCCTGACCCTCGCCTATCCGCCCGTCGTCGGCTGGTTCGTCGTGGCCGGCGCAGCGATGCTGCTGATCTGGGGCATCGTCCGCGCCCGACGCGCGCAGCCCTTCCCCTGGCTCGACCTGGCGCGCGGCGCCGGCGGCCTGCTGTTCGCCGTGCTGACCGGAGCGGTCCTTCTGCACCTGGCCCGCAAGGCCACCGGCGCCAGCCTGGGCTATGTCGAGCAGCGGGTCCTGCTAGCCCAGGCGCCGCTGTGGGAAACTGCGGTGATCCTGACCGCGGTCGGCGCAGTCCTGTTCGCCGTCGCCCACATGGCCCGCGGCCGCCGCACTGCGGCCATCGCGCCGCTGCTGGCCGGCCTCGCCTGCTGCCTGTTCGGCGGCATCGACAAGATCGGCCTCGGCGAAGGCGTCGCCGCCGCCCTGATCGGCCTGGCGATCTTCGGACGCCCAACCAGCCGGCCCGGGGCCTGGGCCGGCGCCCTGCTGCTCGGCCTGGCCCTGGCGACGCTCGCCCAGGCGCTGGCCCCGCCCGCCGCCTTCATCTTCGGCTGGCCGGTGGCCTGGGCCGCGCTCGCCGCCGCCATCACCGCCGCCGGCGCGCACCGCGGACGCGGCGCTCTGTTGGTGCTGGCCCTGTTCGCCGCGGTGGGCCTGGCCTTCGCGGCGTCGCTCGCCCACGCCTCGTTTCTCAGCCTCGACCTGATGGAGCTTCTGGCTCTGCCGCTGATCATCGCCACCCTCGCCGCCTGGCCGCTGGCCCAGACCGAGGAGGGCGCCCCGCCCGCCCGCCTGCTGGGCCCGGCGCTGGTCCTCGCCGGCCTGGCGGTCACCGCGGCCGTGCGGTTCAACCATCCCTACGACGCCCGCCATCCCGAGCTGACCTTCGTCAGCTACGACATCGACCAGACGGCGCACGAGGCCTGGCGAATGTCCTACGCGCCGCAAGCCGACGCCTGGACGAACGCCGTGCTGACCACCGGCGGCGCGAAGATCGGCAAACGGCCATCAGGCCGGGATAGTCATCCCACGGATGCCTCGCCTGCGCCCTACATTGAGCTGCCAGCGCCGGAGATCACTTCCGCCGTGGACGCTACGGGACAGGTCGTCCTGCACGTCGTCCCGCCGCCCGGCGCCCGTGTGATCGACCTGAAGTTCCGGCCGAACACCGCGGCGACCCTGGTCTCGGCCGGCGGGGTGGCGATCCGGTTCCCCTTGAAGCCGGGCGCCGACTCCCTGCTGCGGTGGTCGGCGCCGCAAAAGGGTTTCGACCTGGTGATCCGGCCCGGCGGCCCCGGTAAGCTCACCGTCGGCTACAGCGCCACGATCGAACAGTGGCCCGCCGCCGCCCCACCGCTGCCGCCCCGGCCCAAGGACGTCATGGCCTTCGACGAGTCGGACGCCACGGTCGTGGAGGGCAGCCGCACCTTTTCCTGGTGAGCGGCCCGCGCTAAGTCCTCGCCATGGCCGACGTCACGATCTACCACAACCCGAACTGCGGGACCTCGCGCAACACGCTGGCCCTGCTGCGCGAGAAGGGCGTCGAGCCCACGGTGGTCGAGTATCTGAAGGTGGGCTGGACCAAGCCGGTGCTTCAGGATCTGATGATGCGCATGGGCGCCTCGGCGCACGACATCCTGCGCGTGCGCGGCACCCAGGCCCACGAGCTCGGCCTCACCGATCCGGCCGCCTCCGATGAGGCCCTGATCGCGGCCATGATCATCAACCCGGTCCTGGTCGAGCGGCCGATCGTGGTGACACCCCAGGGCGCGGCCCTCTGCCGTCCCGCCGAACTGGCGCTCAGCCTGCTCTAGGCGGCGCCCTGCAGCGCTGAGGAGGCGCGACCGCGTGGCCGCCGGACCCGTCACCCACCACTTCGCCGAGCTGCTCCGCCAGCAGATCGCCGCCTGGCCGGCCGACCCTGACATCCACGAGCTCAACGAGCTCCTGCGCCTGGCCGGGCGCTGGCGCGCCCATGTGCTCACGCGGACCTACCAGGCGCACCACGGCGTCCAGATCCTTGGCGGCCTGTTCGCCGGCATGGAGTTCGTCGCCCAGGCGGCCGAGGGGCCGCTCTGCCCGAAGCTGCTGGGCGTCTACGAAAATGAACTGCATCCGCATCTGACCGAGTTCATGTCGCAGGGCATCGAGGCGGTGATCGATGTCGGCTGCGCCGAAGGCTACTACGCCGTCGGCCTCGCGCGGACCGTGCCGGGCGCCACGGTCTATGCCTATGACATCGACGAGAACGCCCGCCGCGCCTGCACTGACCTGGCCGCGCGCAACGGCGTCTCCGACCGGGTGATCGTCGGCGGGGAGTTCGCCCCGGGCGGCTTCGAGGCCTTTGCCGGCCGGCGCGTCCTGGTGATCGTCGACACCGAAGGCGCCGAGGTCGACATCCTGCAGCCGGTGCTGAGCCCGGCGCTGGCGGGCATGAATATCATCGTCGAGACCCACGACGTCTATCGGCCAGGCGCGCTCGCGACGATGATCGAGCGGTTCTCGCCGACCCACGACATCGTCCGCGTCGACCAGCAGCCGAAGATGTTTGACGTGCCGCCCTGGCTAGCCGACCTGCCGCACCTGGACCAGCTGCTGGCGGTGTGGGAATGGCGAACCGCGCCGACGCCCTGGCTAGTGATGCGGCCCAAGGCCGGCTGACGCCCAAGCTTGCGCTCGCGCCATACCGGTCGTTTGATATCGCCACGGCCCACAGGAAGCCGGCGGAGGATACCAAATGGCGGACGACCTGGCGCTCGCGCCTGTGGCCAACACCGACATCGTGACCACGAACAACGGCCCTGTTCGCGGCTATGTGGAAGACGGCCTCGACGTGTTCAAGGGCCTGCGCTACGGCGCGCCGCCCACCGGCCTGGCGCGCTTCAGGCCGCCGGCGCCGCCCGCCGCCTGGACCGAGCCCGCGGACGCCGTCGGCTATGGCGCGCCGGCCATACAGTCGGGCATGGCGCCTGGCGAACGGGGCTCTTCGGCCGGCGACCCGCCCGCCCCGGACGAACCCGCCTCTTCCGAAGACTGCCTGTTCCTCAACGTCTGGACGCCGGGCCTGGCCTCCGCAAAGCGGCCGGTGATGGTCTGGCTGCACGGCGGCGGTTTCGCCAACGGGTCCGGCGGAGCGGCGATGTACGACGGCGGCGCGCTTTCCCGGAAGGGCGACGCGGTCACGGTGACCGTCAACCACCGGCTGAACGTCTTTGGCTATCTGCACCTGGGCGAGGTGTTCGGACCCGAGTACGCCCAGTCCGGCGTCGCCGGCATGTTGGACATCGTCCAGGCCCTGGAATGGGTTCGCGACAACATCTCAGCCTTTGGCGGCGACCCCGGCAACGTCACCATTTTCGGCGAGAGCGGCGGCGGCTGGAAAGTCAGCCTGCTGCTGGCCATGCCCGGCGCGCGCGGTCTCTTCCACAAGGCGGTGATCCAGTCGGGCCCCGGCCTGACCGCCAAGCCGGTCGCCGAAGCCGACAAGACCGCCCGCACCCTGCTGGCCGCGCTCAAGGTCGATAGCCCCGAGGGTTTGGCGGCCGTGCCTACGACAGAGCTTTCAAGGGCGAGCGTCACGGTCGGCGGCGAGGCGATGCGGCTCTACACGCCGGTTCTCGACGGCGTGGCCATCCCGCGACATCCGTTCCAGCCCGACGCCTCGCCGCTGAACGCCGACGTGCCGGTGCTGATCGGCACCAACAAGGATGAGGCGACGCTGTTCCTGTTCACCCACCCGAAGTTCGGCGACTTCACCGAGGAAGACGTAGCCAAGCAGGCCAGGACCCTGGCCGGCGACAAGGCCGACGCCTTGGTCGCCGCGCTGCGCGCCGCCTACCCGGATTACAGCCCCACCCACCTCTACGCCGCCGTCGCCACGGCCACCGGCATGTGGGCCGGCTCGGTGAAGCTCGCCGAGCGCAAGGCCGCGCAGGGGGCCGCGCCGGCCTTCATGTACATGCTCACGTGGGAGACGCCGGTCAGCCGGGGCCGCCTGCGCTCGCCCCACGCTGTGGAGATCCCACTGGTCTTCGACAATGTCGAAAAGGCCCGCAATTTCGTCGGCCGCGGCGACGACCCTCAGGGGGTCGCCGACCAGATGTCGGACGCTTGGCTGGCCTTCGCCCGCACCGGCGACCCGGGCTGGGCCGCCTATGACACCGCGACGCGGACCACCAAGCTGTTCGACGTCGAAAGCCAGGTGGTCAGCGACCCGCTGCCGGAGGTTCGCAAGGTGCTTTCGGACTAGGTGTCGAAAACGATGACCGAGCGGGCGACCGCGCCGGTCTTCATTTCGACGAAGGCCTCGTTGACCTGCTCGAGCTTGATGCGGCGGCTGATCATGTCGTCGAGCTTCAGCTTGCCGGACATGTAGAAATCCACCAGCCGGGGCATGTCGACCGGGAAGCGGTTGGAGCCCATCAGCGAGCCCTGGATGCGCTTCTCGCCCAGGAAGGCCGCGCCCATCAGGGTGATGGTCTGGCCGACCGGGATCATGCCGATGATGTTGGCGGTGCCGCCGCGGCGCAGCATGTTGAAGGCCTGCTCGGCGGTCTTCGAAAGGCCGATGGCCTCGAAGGAGTGGTGCACGCCGCCCTTGGTCATCTCCATGACTTCCTTGACCACGTCGGTGTCGCCCGCCGCGCAGATGAAGTCTGTTGCCCCGAAGGCCTTGACCATGTTTTCCTTACCCGCCGACATGTCGATGGCGATGATCCTGCCCGCGCCGGCGATGGCCGCGCCGTTGATCGCCGCCAGGCCCACGCCGCCGCAGCCGATCACCGCCACGGTGTCGCCCGGCCGGACATTGGAAGTGTGGATCGCCGCGCCGACGCCGGTCATCACCCCGCAGCCGATCAGGGCGGCGCGGTCCAGCGGCATGTCCTTGCGAACGGCGACGCAGGCGTGCTCGTGGATCAGCATCTGCTCGGCGAAGGAGGAGAGGTTCAGGTACTGCATCATCGGCCCCTTGGCGGAGCTGAGCCGCGGCTCGTCTTCCTGGCCGCGCTTGGTCTCCGGCGAGACGCACAGGCTCATATGGCCGGTCAGGCAATATTCGCAGTGACCGCAAAAGGCCGACAGGCAGGTGATCACGTGGTCGCCCGGCTTCACGGTGCGGACTTCGGAGCCCACCTGCTCGACGATGCCCGCGCTCTCGTGGCCCAGCACCGCCGGCAGCGGGTGCGGATAGGAGCCCTCGATGAAATGCAGGTCGGAGTGACAGACGCCGGCGGCGGCGGTGCGGATAAGCACCTCGTGCGGGCCCGGCTTGTTGATCTTGACGTCTTCGATCTGAAGCGGCGTGCGCACTTCACGCAGAACGGCGGCCTTCATGTGGTTTCCCCAATCTATGATTTAAAGAATTGGCTTTGAGCCCGCTGGCCGGGCCTTCGGGAGAAAGCCTTATCGCCGATCAGATGGGGTGGCCAAGGGCTTTTGCCTTGGGGAGGTCCAAAAGGCCCCCCTTACTCTTAGCGAAGGGGATCGACAGTCTCCAGCCTTCGCCGCAAGAAGGGACCGATGGACGAGACGCCGCCGCCAAGCCCGGTCGAGCAAGTCGGAGCCCCCAAAGAGGGGCACGGTCCAGACCGGGTCGCGGAGGTCTTTCGCGCCTTTCTGGCTCAGGGGCTGACGGCGTTTGGCGGGCCGGTGGCGCACGTCTCCTACTTCCGACGCGAGTTCGTCGAGCGGCGGGCCTGGCTGAGCGAGGCCGCGTTCGCCGACCTGCTGGCGCTCGCCCAGTTCCTGCCCGGCCCGGCCTCCAGCCAGCTCGGCATGGCCATCGGGCTGCGGCGCGCGGGCTACCTGGGCATGCTGGCGGCCTGGCTGGGCTTCACCCTGCCGGCGGCCGCGGCGATGATCGCGCTGGCCTACCTGACGCCCCACCTGCCGGAAGGCTGGGGCGACGGGGTGATCCATGGCCTGCAGATCGCTGCGGCGGCGGTGGTCGCCAACGCGCTGCTGGCGATGGCCCGCACGCTGGCGGTCGGGCCGATCCGCGCCGGCATGGCGATCGGGGCGACGGCCGGCCTGCTGATCGCACACGGGCCGGTAGCGCAGATCCTGGCGCTGGGCGCGGGCGCGCTCATCGGCATCGCCCTGCTGCGCGAGGCGGGGCCGGCCGCGCCCGACGACGATGCGGCGACGGCGCAGATTTCGCCCATGGTGTCGGCGACCGCGCTCGCCGTCTTCGCCCTGCTGCTCGGCATCCTGCCGTTCCTGGCGGCGTACCTGGACGATCCGACGCTCGGACTGGCCAGCGTCTTCTACCGCACAGGCGCCCTGGTCTTCGGCGGCGGCCATGTGGTGTTGCCGCTGCTGCAGGGCGAGGTGGTCGGCCGCGGCTGGCTCGACCGCCAGTCTTTCCTGGCCGGTTACGGCGCAATGCAGGCGCTGCCCGGCCCGCTGTTCGGCTTCGCGGGCTTCGTGGGCGCCGCCCAGACCGTGGCGCCCGGCGGCTGGATTCCGGGCCTGGTGGCCATCGTCGCCATCTTCGCGCCGAGCCTGTTGCTGGTGCTGGGCGTGCTGCCCTTCTGGGACCGGCTGAAGACCCGACCCGGCGCCCAGGGCGCCATGGCCGGCGTCAACGCCGTGGTGGTGGGCGTGCTGGCCGCCGCGCTCTGGGACCCGGTGCTGCACACCGCCATCCTGCGGCCGAGCGACTGGGCGCTTGCGGCCGGCGCCTTCGTCTTCCTGGCGGTGGCCAAGCTTCCGCCCTGGCTGGTTGTGGTCGGCTTCGCCGGCTTGATGGGGATCTTCGCGCGCTAGGCTTCGAAGGCCTGGTCCTGGAGGCCCACGCCCCGCAGGAAGTCGAGCTTGGGCAGCTTCGGCCAGCGCAGGGCCCAGGGCTTGCGGGCCGGGATGCAGGTTTCCAGGGCGGCCAGCAGCTGGTCCACCGGGCCATCGTTGAAGAAGTGAGTGGCGCCTTCGGTGCGCACGAAGCGGATCGGCTGGCGGGTGACCGTCTCGGCGGCCATCCGCTCGGCCACCTCGATCGGCGCGAAGTCATCGCGGTCGCCGTGGATCATGTGGATCGGGATGTTCAACCGGGCGAGAGCGCGCTTGGCGTGGGCGAGCTGCGGCGGTTGGCCGGAGACCTCGATCACCGCGTGGCGCAGGTCGCGGGGCACCAGGGTGAGCCTGAGCATCCTGGCGCCGACATCGATCAGCCAGCGCGCGGTGGGGCCGGTCTCGCCGAAGAAGCCGGACAGCATGACCAGGCTCTCGACCTTGCCGGGATTGGCCTGCGCCATCAGCGCGGCGATGGCGGCGCCATAGCTCTGGCCGACCAGCAGCACCTTCTGGCCCGGCGCGGCGTCCAGCAGGGGGGCGAGCGCCTCGGCCTGGACCCGGATGTCGGTCACCGGCTGGTGCGGCTCGGAGGCGGCGTAGCCAGGTCGGTCGACGACGATCATCTCGCGATCGGCGGCCAGCGCGGCCAGGGTCTCGACCCAGTATTCGGCCCAGGACGGGGCGCCGGTGATCACCACGATCTTCCAGGGCGTCGGCGCGGGCCGTGGGGTCTCCAGCGCCGATATGCGCCAGCCGTGGCCGCCGCCGGCGATGAAGGTGGTCCGCCGCACCACGCTGTTCGGATAGGCGCTCGACGTGGGCGTATGCTCGGCGCGGCCCTGGAAGGCGCTTTCGAACGCCGCCCAGCCCATCGCCAGCAATCCCTTTGGCCGTCTGCGCGCCACCGTCGTCAACTCCTCAGTTCGAACTTCTCACCTGTGGTCGCTAACGCGCGGTTCAAGGGTGGGTTCGATGAAGAGTTGTTTAGCCTGTTGGTTCTGAACGCTGGGTGAAGCCGGCGCGCAATTCTCGTTTAAGGACCTTCCCGGTGGGCCCGATCGGCAGGACGTCGACGATCCGCACTTCGTCGGGCGTCCACCATTTGGCGACGCGGGCGCCCACGTGGGCCTTCAGCACCTCCGGGTCCACCGTGTGGCCGGTGCGCAGGGTGACCAGCAGCAGCGGCCGCTCGTCCCACTTGGGGTGCGGCACGCCGACCGCGGCGGCCATGGCGACGGCCGGGTGCGAACAGGCCGCCTCCTCCAGGTCCAGCGTCGAGATCCACTCGCCGCCGGACTTGATCACGTCCTTCGCCCGGTCAGTGAGCCGCAGGTAGCCTTCGGCGTCGATCGTGGCGATGTCGCCGGTGTCGAACCAGCCGTCGGCGGTGAACACACCTGCGCCGTCATGCTTGAAATAGGCCGAGGCGACCAGGGCCCGCGCACCTGCAGGGCGCCGGTGGTCTTGCCGTCGCGCGGCAGCTCGGAGCCGTCTTCGCCGACGATCCGCAGGTCGACGCCCCACAGGCCCCGGCCCTGTTTCAGCTTGCGCTGCAGGGTGGCCGCGGCGTCCTCGCCGGCGTGGTGCGGCAGGGGCGTGTTGATGACGCCCAGCGGGCTGGTCTCGGTCATTCCCCAGATCTGCCGCACCTGGCCGCCCAGCCGGTCCTCGATCCGCGCTACCAGGGCCGCGGTGGGCGCTGAGCCGCCAACGGCGATGGTCTTCACCGAGGTCAGCCGCCCCCCGGTCTGGTCGAGGTGGTCGGCCACGCCCACCCAGATGGTCGGCACACCCAGCAGGAAGCTCACCTTCTCCAGCTCAATCAGCTCAGCGATGCTCGGGCCGTCGAGCGCGCGGCCCGGCAGCACCAGGGTCGCGCCGACGAGGGGCGCCGCATAGGGCGTGCACCAGGCGTTGGCGTGGTACATCTGGGCGCACGGCATGATCACGTCGCGCGCCGAGAAGTTGAAGGCGTCGGGCAGGCCAAGCGCCATGGCGTGCAGCACCGTCGAACGGTGCGAATAGAGCACCCCCTTCGGATTGCCCGTGGTGCCGGAGGTGTAACAGAGCCCGGAGGCTTGGCGTTCATCGACGTCGGGCCAGGCGAACTGCGGCGAGTTCTCGGCGATCAGGTCCTCGTAGACGAGCGCGTCGGCGGGTCCGTCGCCCGGCAGGTTCGCCCGGTCGGTCATGGCCACGAGGCGCTTGATCAGCGGCATGCCGGCCCTCAGCGCCGCGAGTTGGCCCGAGAATGTGTTGTCGAAGAACAGGAAGCTGTCCTCGGCGTGGTTGGCCACCCAGACGATCTGCTCGTCCGACAGCCGCGGATTGATGGTGTGCAGCACCGCCCCGATCCCGGTGACCGCGAAATAGAGCTCGAAGTGGCGGTGCGTCGACCAGGCCAGGGTGGCGACCCGGTCGCCGGGCTGTACGCCCATGGCGATCAGCGCATTGGCCATGCGCTTGGTGCGCGCCAGCGCGTCGGCATAGCCGTAGCGGTGGATCGGCCCCTCGACCATGCGGTCCACCACCTGGCGGTCGGGGTGGTACTGGGCGGCGTATTCCAGGATCGAGGGCAGGGTCAGCGCCCGGTCCATCATCAACGCCTGCATGCGCGCTCCCCTTATCGTCGGTCGGGAACGCTAGCGCATTCGTGCAGCCCTGCGTAGGAGGGGCCGCGCTGCTGATGCTGAGGGAACCGACCTTGCAACACAAGGACCGACCTTGGCCGTCGCTCGGCGGCCTGTTGCTTGCCGTCCTCGTGAGCCTCGCGCCGCCCCAGCCCGCAGCCGGCAAGCCGATCGCTTTCTCGGCCGCCCAACTCGACGCCTTCGACGCGCTGAAGACCTCCGCCAAGCTGCCGAATGGTGAAACGCTGGCCTACGTCGATACCGGGCCCCGCTGGTGCTGGTCCACGGATACACCGACACCGCCCGCGACTGGCTGATGCTCGTCCGCTGGGGCGCCAAGGACGCCATCATCGACGACGCGCAAAAGGACGCCCTGCGGACGGCTCTGCCGAAGGCCCAGGTCAAGATCTACCCCGAATTCGGCCACAACCCGATCTGGGAGGATCCCGCGGACGTCGCCAATACGATCAAAGGCTTCCTCGCCAACTGACCGGAGCCATCAGCAGCACGAGCAATAATATTATGTCTTCTTTATACTGAAGGCGCGAATATTCCCCCGCCGGTTGTTAGTTATTTACTGCGGTCGGTTTTTCACGATCCTTGCATCATGATGTTTATGAACATGATCCATCCCAAAACGGGACAAGCCCAACGGCGCTCGGCTCGCCGCCGATCCGCCTTTCTGGCGACCGTCGCGGCGCTGACGCTGGTCGTCGGGGGCCGCGCCACCGCCGCGACAATCCTGAGCGCCGGCAAGGACAGCAGTTGCGGCGCGTCATCCTGCTTCAACAGCCAGGGGACCTACGCGATCACTTTTTCGGCCTCGGCCTTCAGCGGTCCGGTCGACATTTCGAAACTCCTGCTGTCCCGCAGCATCCTCGGGAACCTGGACAGCCACTTCTTCAGCATGAACTTCGAGTTGAACGGCCATCTGATCGGCACCTGGGGCGACTGGAACATGTCGCAGGTCGGTGGCGACCAACTCTCATTCTTCGGTTCGGACCTGATGTGGAATCCCGCGGAGGGCGATCTTGTCCTCGTGCTGGACCTGGTGGCACCGAACGGTGAGAAGCTCCGGCCAGACGGCGCCGGCGGCTGGTACGTCCCTCCAGGGGAGGGCGGGTTCTTCTACTCTGGGCCGGGTCCCGACTACGGCCAAGGCTCGGGCCAGAGTGTCGTCACCAGTTTCGTCTCGCCTCCGCCGCCGCCGCCGGTCGTCGGGTCGGGCGGCGACCAGCCGCCACCTGGAGACGTTCCGCCGCCCTCCAGCGGATCTGGGCCGGTGCCGGAACCGGCGACATGGGCCATGCTGGTCGGCGGCTTCGGCTTGGCCGGCGCTGCCCTGCGTCGCCGTCGGGCTCATAAGCCGATCGCCGCCGCCTGATCTCACGATCGGCCTCGAACAAGCCCCGGCCTCGCAGGAGCGCCGGGGCTTTTCGTTGCCCACATTCCGACGCCAGCCAGCGTCGCCGTTTCACCCGTTGCACCTGTCCATCGACCGTTCTCAGACGCCCGCGGGGTCTGCGCCTGGCGCTCAGCGCGGCTCGTCCGCGGTGAGCGAGATGTCGACCATGATCTCGCCGGAGATGGCTTCCAGCGCCTCCTGGACCGCGCCGGCTTGCAGGGCGGGCGGCAGGCGCAGACGCGCCTCGACGTGGAACAGCGGGGCCCCGGAGTGAGGCTCGCCGCTGATCCGGGTGTCGAAGGCTTCGATGTTGACGCCGAGGCCGCTCAAGATCGCGGTCACCTGGTGGACGATCCCCGGCTGGTCCTGGCCGACCAGGCTGAAGTGGATGGCGTCACCGACTGATTCTGGGCCGACAGACCCCGGCGCTTCGACGGTGGGGGCGATCCGCACCTCCAGCCCCTCGGCATCCACCGCGCGCACGGCCGAGCGCAAACGCTCGACGCCGTCGGCCTCAAGCTCGACGAGGACCGAACCAACATATAACCCGCCCAGCCGGCTGAGATGGCTCTCCAGCCAGTTGCCGCCCGCCGCCAGCACCGCGCCCGCCAGCGCCTGCGTCAGGCCGGGCCGGTCACTGCCCACCACGCTCAAGATCAGCGTCGCCATTAGGGGACTCTCAAAGCGGAGAGGCCGCGGATAAGCCGCCCGGGCCGTCGGCGACCGAGCCACGCGCGATGGCGGTAGTCAATCCGCAGGCGTCGGCGGAGGCGCGGATGTAAAGAACTTAGAGGGGCTGGGGTTCCTGACCCTCGCCGACGTTCTCATCTTCCGCGCCTGTGCGTGGGCGCGATCTCTGCTTCAGACCTTTACGGACCTTCAGCGAGATCCTGGCGCCGGAACCGCGCCCCCTAGTGGGGGTTGGCCGGGTGCGCGGTGCGACGGTGATGCCTGGGATGGGTCCGCCTGTACTGGTCGTACGCGGCCGTTTCGTCGCGCTTTTCCGCCACCATCTTGGCGTGGTCGCCGCTCTTCTTTGCCGCGAGGAACTCGGACTGCTCCTTGCGGGGATCGGACAGATCCCGCTTGCCATCGGCCGGTTTAGCCCTCGGATGGGTCCGCTTATACTGCGCGTAGGCTGCGACTTCGTCGCGCTTCTCCGCCATCATCTTCGTGTGATCGCCGCTCTTCTTCGCGGCGAGGAACTCGGATTGCTCTTGGCGGGGGTTTGAGAGGTCAGACCGCGGCTCCGCCTGGGCAGAAGGAGCCGGGGCCAGGGCTTGGGCGAGAGACGGCCAGAGTGAGACGCTGAGGAGCAGCGCCGCGATGGAGATCGACTTCATGGTGTTCTTCCAGAATGTCCGGGAGCGGATTAGCGACCCAACGCAACGGAGTGCCGAGATGTTCCGGCAGGGCGCCGGAAACCCCGGGCGTCCGGTCGCGGCGAGGCGGCTCCGCATGTCCGTCGCGAAGACTGATTCCGGGTCAAACCGAGCTTCCCCTTCCGACCCCTTAGCAGACGTTCGGCCCGGCCGATTCAGCTGGCGCGCCAACGTTCGCGTCTGGCGCATTCCCGACCTCGCCCTCGTCCGCCCTAAGCCGCCATCCGCGCCTTGAACACGCCGTCCGGCAGCCGCGCCGCGCGGGTCGGGTGGATGAAGAAGTAGTCTTTCCAGGGCTGGCCCTCGACGGCGGTGGAGCGTTCCTCCAGGCGGTCGCCGTTCAGCGCGAACATGCGGTAGCCGCGGCGGGTGAAGAGCTCGACCACCGCCTCGGCCGTGCCGCCGAAGTGGGCGGCCAGCATCGGGGGGTGGATTTCCAGAAGCACTGTCGGCAGGTCGCGGTCGAGGATGCACGCGGCGCCCTCAAGCGCCATCTGCTCTGCGCCTTCAATGTCCATGCGGATGAAGTCGACCCGCCCGATGCCGCGCTCGGCGCAGAAATCGTCCAGGGTCACCACCTGGATGGGCTGAGTCACCAGGCCAGTGTCGTGCAGGTCCGGCCGGGCCTTGCCCTGCGGAGCGGTCTTGGCGACGTAGGCGAACGCCCGTCCCATGCGCCCGGAGCTCTTGCGCGGCGTCACCAGCAGCATCTCGCCCGGCCTGTCACCCACCGCGGCGTGCACCGGCGTCACCCGGTCGCCGATCCGGTGCCAAGCCACCGTCAGCTTCAGCACGGCATAGGAGAAGGCGGAGGGCTCGATGGCCCAGATGGTGGCCTGGGGCGCCACCTGGGTCATCACATAGGAGTGGCGGCCGTCGCTGGCGCCCACGTGCAGGCACACCGGGGCCCCGCTCAGCAGGTCCGCCAGGTAGGGCGTCTCGGGCTCGTGCTTGCGCCATTGGAGATTGCGCCGCCAGGCCCGGAAGGCATGGCTGAGCACACGTAGCGACGGCATCAACTCCCCTTGCTCCGCCCCCCGGCGTAGATGGTTTTAGGCCGCGTTTAGGGCCACCGTCATCATGTAGTTCACGTCCGCGTCGTGGCTCTGCGACCAGCGGGCGGAGAGCGGGTCGAACACCACACCGAAGGGGCCGTCAACCGCCAGGCGTTGATCGGCCAAAAAGCCGCGGAGTTCCTCGGGCTTGAGGAATTTGTTCCAATCGTGGGTGCCGGCCGGGACCCAGCGCAGCACGTATTCGGCGCCGACCTTGGCCAGCGCGAAGGCCTTCAGGGTGCGGTTCAAGGTGGCGACGATCATCAGGCCGCCCGGTCTTTGTGAGGGGGGGCAGAGCATCGCGGCGCAGTCGCGCAGGAATTGGCCCGGATCGGCGACGTGCTCGATCACCTCCATGTTGAGGATCAGGTCGAAGCGCTCGCCGGCAGCCAGCAGGGCCTCGGCGGTGGAGCAGCGGTAGTCGACGGTGACGCCGACCTGGGCGGCGTGGGCTGTGGCCGTGCCGATGTTGCGCTCCGAGGCGTCGACGCCGACCACATCGAAGCCCAGGCGGCTCATGGGCTCGCAGAGCAGGCCGCCGCCGCAGCCGATGTCGAGCAGGCGCAGCCCCTCGAACGGCTTGCGCGCCTCGGGGTCGCGGGCGAAGCGGTGCAGGGCCTGGTCCCTGATGAACCCCAGCCGGACGGGGTTGAATTTATGCAGGGCCGCGAACTTGCCCTTGGGGTCCCACCACTCGGCCGCGATCTTCGAAAACCGCTCGACCTCGGCCGGATCGATGCTCGAACGCGCCTGCGCTGGGGAAGCCATGCCTCCCTTTAGCGCCTCCCCGCACCGAAACGAAGGCCCCGCGGGCGTTGCAGGCCCAGCGCGGCGCCGCTAGAAGGCTCCGCCTTTCGCAAGCGCAGCAACGGATTCACCTGACTTAACCCATGTCCCGGCTGGTGATGAAATTTGGCGGCACGTCCGTGGCCGACCTGGAGCGCATCCGCCGGGTGGCGCGGCTGGTCAATGCTGAGGTCGCGGCGGGCCACCACGTGGCTGTCGTGGTCTCGGCCATGGCCGGCAAGACCAATGAGCTGGTCGCCTGGACCGACGGCTCCGGCGCCGCCGCCCAGGGGCTCAACCCCTCCGACGACGAATATGATGTGGTGGTGGCCTCCGGCGAGCAGGTGACGGCCGGGCTGCTGGCCATGGCGCTGCGGAACATCGGCGTCCCGGCCCGCTCGTGGCTGGGCTGGCAGATCCCGATCATCGCCGACGACGCCCACGGCCGCGCCCGCATCGACGAGGTGCCGCCCGAGAAGCTGGCCGCCGCCATGGACCTGGGCGAGGTGGCGGTGATCGCCGGCTTCCAGGGCGTCACCCGCGACGGGCGGATCGCCACGCTGGGCCGCGGCGGGTCGGACACCAGCGCCGTGGCCATTGCCGCGGCCGTGGGCGCCATCCGCTGCGACATCTACACCGACGTGGACGGGGTCTACACCACCGACCCGCGCATCGAAGCCAAGGCCCGGCGGCTCAGCAAGATCTCATACGAGGAGATGCTGGAGATGGCGTCGCTGGGCGCCAAGGTGCTGCAGACCCGTTCAGTCGAGCTGGCCATGGCGCAGAACGTGCCGCTCAGGGTGCTGTCGAGTTTCGTAGAGCCCGGGGAAGCGCCTGGGCAGGGCACCATCGTGTGCGACGAGGAAGAGATCATGGAAAAGCGGATCGTCAGCGGCGTGGCCTACAGCCGCGATGAGGCGAAGATCAGCCTCTTCGGCCTGCCCGACCATCCGGGCGTATCCTCGACCATCTTCGGCGCGCTGGCCGACGCAAACGTCAATGTCGACATGATCGTGCAGAGCCACGCGCGCACCGCCGACACCGCCAACATGGAGTTCACGGTCGGCAAGCGCGACGCCCAGCGCGCCGCCGACATCATCCGCGCCGCCCAGCCCTCCATCGGCTTCGACGACATCCAGGTGAACGACGAGGTCTCCAAGGTCTCGGTAATCGGGGTCGGCATGCGCAGCCACACCGGCGTGGCCAAGACCATGTTCGCCGCGCTGGCGGAAAAGGGCGTCAACATCCAGGTGATCTCCACCTCGGAGATCAAGATCAGCGTGCTGATCGACGCGGCCTATACCGAACTCGCCGTGCGCGCGCTGCACGCGGCCTACGGGCTGGACCAGCTCTAGCTCTCGAAGTCGAACATCACCACGTCGTCGGGCGGCGGGCTGACGCCCCCGGCGCTGGCGTAGAGCGCCATGGCCGCGGCGTTGCCGGCGTTGGTCAGCACGAACATTTCGTCCCAGCGGCCGGTCCGGCCCTCCGCCGCCAGCGCCGCGATCATCGCCTTGGCGATCCCGCGCCTGCGGTGACTCTCGGCGGTATCCACTGAGTAGATGAACAGGCTCGTGGCCTCGAAGCGGCGAAGGACGTGACCGTAGATGAAGGCGACGACCCGTCCCTCGTCCCGCGCGACGATGTTGATCAGGTCCTGGTCGGCCAGGTGCGCCGTGGCCCGTTCCACCGAAGGGACGTCCTCGTCGGTCAGGCTGACGGCCTCGATCAGCAAGGTCTCGTCACCGGGTCCGAGGAAGCGGATGTCCATCGTCTAAGCCTTAACAGCCGAGCCGGTAAGCCGGAACGCCGCCCAGGCCCCGATCAGGGCCAGCGGGATCACCGAGGCGAACACCCAGACCGAGGCGGCCTGGGCGCTGGCCGGAGTGAGGCCGCCGGAGAAGCCCACCAGGTTGGCCGCCACACCGCTGATCGCCGCCCCGGCCGCGGCGCCGGTCTGGCGCACGGCGGTGAGCGCGGAGGAGCCGATGGCCCGGTCGTCGTCGGAGAGCGCGGCCAGGATGCGCCGGCTCATGAACGCCCAGGAGAAGCCGAAGGCGGCGCCCATCAGTGCGCCGCCGAACAGGGCGACGATCAGCGGCCCATCGCCCAGGGTCCAGGTCAGGATCACCAGACTGGCGATGAGGCAGAGCGCCCCGAACCGGGTCCAGCGCGCATCCCAGACGGCGCCCGAATGCGCAACGGCCATGGCCGCCACGGTCCAGGCCAGCGACTCCGCCCCGATCGCATAGCCGGCCCAGAGCGGCGAGAAGCCGCGCAGTTGCTGCAGGATCGGCGGGCCGTAGATGGCGTATCCCATGGAGGCGGCGGTCAGCGCGAACATCGAGAAATAGCCGGAGCCGCAGACGGTGCTGAGGTCGCCGGCGCGATGCGGCAGCAGGCGCACCTTGGCGCGGTGGTCGATCCAGATCACCAGCGACAGGATCGCCAGGCCCAGCGCCACCAGGCCGATGGCCGGCAGGGGCTGGCGCAGCACGTCGGCGGCGGCGATCGCCGCCACGCCCGCCCCCAGCACGGCCAGCTGGGTCCAGGGGATGCCGGGCCCGCCGCCGGGTTTGGCCCCGCCCTTCAGCAGGAAAGGCGCTGCGGCGCTGAACACCACGGTCTGCAGCGCGAAAAGCCAGAAGACGTCGCGCCAGTCGCCGGTCTGCACCACCAGGCCGCCGAACAGCGGCCCGATGAAGGTGGCGATCCCCCAGACGAAGGTCACCGCGGCGAACACCCGGGCCAGGTGCCGCTCGGGGAACAGCAAGGCGATGGCCACCATCGCGAAGCCGGAGATCCAGCCCGAGCCCAGCCCCTGGATCAGCCGCCCGGCCAGAAACAGGCCCACGTCGGGCGCCAGCGCGCTCATCACGCAGCCGGCGGCCATGATCACGCCGGCGATCGCGGTGGCCGCCCGCAGGCCGAAGATCTCGGAGACCCGCCCCGCGCTGGCGCCGGCCAGGATCGCCCCGACCAGATAGCCCGCCGTCGCCCAGCTGAAGTACTGGTAGCCGCCGAGCGCCTTGCCGACGCTGGGCATGATCGTCGAGGTCACCAGGCTGTCGGCGGCGTTCAGCCAGACGCCGAAGCAGATCAGCGCAAACCGCGGCAGCCGCCCGTCGGCCAGCAGGTCCGCCCAGCCGTTCTGGGACTTGTCGGCGGCTGGGGTCACGCGCACTCCGGGCTCTCAAGCGCCCGTCCGCTCAGGCCGGGCCGGCGAACATAGGGACGGGCGGGCTCTGACGCGAGCGGGCCTATTTTGCTCGAGAGGGGCTCCCGCCTGCAGAACTGGGTGTCGGCAGCTTGAAGCCGGGATACCAGTGGGTGGCGGTCCCCGCGGTCACGTACCAGCTGAGCAGCAAGGCGCAGATCAGGGCGCCGGGGACGTAGGAGTTGGTCCGCCGGTAGGTGATCGCTGCAATCGCCCCCACCACCGCCAGCAGCGGCACGAACTGGATCGCCACGATGGTGTTCAGAGGCTCGGTCGGGGTGAACAGGAAGCCGGTCTGGAACATCGTCGCGTATTCGACGATCAGCAGCACCAGGAAGCCCAGGCTCATGGCCAGCTTCCAGGCGCCGGCCTGGAACATGAAACCCTCGCCCTTCACCGCCAGGCTGGCGCAAAGCGCCCGAAGCGCGATCAGGAAGTAGACGGTCCACAGCACGAAATAGGGGATCGCCATCACCGCGTGGCGCGCGTCGAGCGGCTTCAGCCCCAGGACCCAGAAGCGGTAGTCGGTCTTGAACGCCGCATCGACGATGACCAGCGACAGATAGCCCACCGCCATGGTCGCCGCCGCGATGCCGATGGACTTCGGCCAGTTGGTGGTGAAGCTGG
Source organism: Alphaproteobacteria bacterium (assembly GCA_025350685.1). Classification (GTDB taxonomy): domain Bacteria; phylum Pseudomonadota; class Alphaproteobacteria; order Caulobacterales; family Caulobacteraceae; genus Phenylobacterium. The sequence goes on from JANXXK010000280.1 coordinate 25,529, forward strand.
GCTTGCCGCCGCGCAGGACCAGGCCCAGCAGCAGGGAGATCAGCGCATTGACCAGCGCCCAGACGATCAGCTGGTTCTGGACCGACTGCGGGAAGAGCTGCATCGGGAAGAAGAATACGCCCACCTTCATCAGCGGATAGAAGGTCAGCGCCGGGACCGCCGCGGTCAGCAGGGCGGCCAGCCACCACTTGCCGCCGCGTATGTCGGCCACGGGCTGGGCCGGGACGTTGAGGCTGGCGAACACCGGCGTCAGCAGCAGCACCTCGAAAGTCCCGATCAGCAGGCAGATGAAACCGGCGAAGGCCGCCGCCGTGCCGATTTCCTTCCAGAGCCAAATCTGGTCGTTCGGCGCCAGGGGCGAGGCCTCGCCGACCAGCGTCTTCTGGAACCAGTCGACCGCGCCGCCGACGCCGGCCCGGCTGAAGTGCTCCCAGGGATGGGTGACCGGCGGGTTCTCCAGCACGCGGGCGCTGCCGTCGCCAATGGCGCCGTAGATCTTGCCGACCTCAACCGGGCCGGCGATCCCGAAGGCCTTGGCCAGCTTCGGCGAGGTCGCCACCAGCGAGCCCTTTGGCACGCCCCACATGAGCGGCGCGAACTCGTCGTACTGGCCGAACACCACGGCAAGGTTCTTCAGGCTGGCCGGCGTGGTGGCCCCGAGGAACGCCGGAGTGGAGCCCTCGAAGACGATCGCCTTGTAGCCGTCCGGCTGCGCGGCGGCGGCCGTGGCGATGGGAATGCCGCCCATGGAGTGGCCCTCAAGGCCGATGTTGGCCTTGTCGACGTAGGGCAAGCTCTGCAGGTAGCTGAGCGCCGCCGGTCCACCCAGGTTCTGGCCGGGACCTAACGTCACCGCGCCTTCGGAATAGCCGTGGCCGATCATGTCCATGGCCAGGACGACGAAACCACGCCGGGCCAGCTCGATGGCGAACGGCGACTGCATCTCACGCGTGTTGATGTAGCCGTGGCTGACCAGCACCGCCGGCGCCGGATGGGCCGGGGTCGCCGAGGCCGGCTGGTAGATCAGCCCCGACTGGACCTTGCCGCCGTCGCCGACGAAGCGGGCGTCACGAAGCGTCACCCCGCCCGAGGTCTGGATGGCGTGCGCCAGCATCGACCCGGCGAGGATCAACGCGCAGCCCAGAATGAAAAAGCCCCATTTGCGCAGCATCGTGTCCCCCCGGACGCTTTTTCGACGACCTTTGCCGGTCTTGAGCGGTGAACGATGCGTCCGCTGGAGGAAAACCTCAAGCGCGGCGCCCGTTTGCTGAGCAATGCCGCCAATCGGTGAAAACCGCCCTTTCCGTCTCCGATTGGCGGCACAAACCTGCTAGGGAGCGGAAAAGTATGAGGGAGGACACTAGGATTCCATGGCGGCCCCCGGCGTAGCCATTCGCGGTCAGCGCAGCCTGCTGCGGCAGATTCGGGAAGCCCTCGCCGGGGGCGGCCCGGCGCAGGTGCGCCTGGACATGGTCGTGCGGATCATCGCGCGCTCCATGGTCGCCGAGGTGTGCTCGCTCTACATGCGCCGCGCGGCGGCCGACATGGAGCTATTCGCCACCGAGGGCCTGGATCCCGCAGCCGTCCACGTCACGCGGATGAAGCCGGGCGAGGGCCTGGTCGGCGAGATCATGAAGCTGGGCCGGCCGCTGAACCTGGCCGACGCGCCCGAGCATCCGGCCTTCTCCTACCGCCCGGAAACCGGCGAAGACCCCTACCACGCCTTCCTGGGCGTGCCGCTGCTGCGCGGCGGCCGGGCCATCGGGGTGCTGGTCGTGCAGAACCGCACCGCGCGCGTCTACACCGACGACGAAGTCGAGGACCTGCAGATCGTCGCCATGGTGCTGGCCGAGATGGTCGCCGCCGGTGAGCTGGGCGCGCACGAGCTCAAGGGCGTGGAGATCGCCCCGCACAAGCCCGAGCGGCTGAAGGGCTCCAAGTTCGGCGACGGCCTGGCCTATGGCGTGGCCGTGCTGCACGAGCCGCCGGTGGCGCCTTCGCAGCTGCTCTCCGATGACGTGGTCGCCGAGGAGGCCCGGCTGAACGCCGCCGTCGACAGTCTGCAGAGCCAGATCGACACCATGCTGGAGGGCAACGCCGGCCTGGTCGACGCCTCCTTCGAGGTGCTCGAGACCTACCGGATGTTCGCCCACTCCGACGGCTGGAACCGCAGCCTGGTGGACGCGGTCCGCAACGGCCTAACCGCCGAGGCCGCCGTCGAGCGGGTGCGCTCGGAGCATCGCGCGCGCCTCGGCCAGGCCCGCGACCCCTATCTGCGCGAGCGGCTGCACGACCTGGAAGACCTCAACGACCGGCTGCTGCGCCACCTCTCCGGCGAGGGTCACGTGGCCCGCGATCTGCCGGAGAACGCCATCCTGATCGCGCGGAACCTGGGCCCCGCCGACCTGCTGGAATACGACCGCACCAAACTGCGCGGGCTGCTGCTCGAGGAAGGCTCGGCGGCGAGCCACGCCGCAATCGTGGCGCGGGCGCTGGACATTCCCTGCGTCGGGCGCCTGGCCGGCCTGCGCGACGCGGTCTCCGAAGGCGACATGGTGATCGTCGACGCGGAAGCAGGTGAAGCGTACTTGCGTCCGCGCACAGACGTGGTGAAGGCGATCCAGGCCCGCATCGACGTGCGCCGCCAGCGCCGCGCCGAGTTCGCCAAGCTGCGCGACACCCCGGCCTTCACCCGCGACGGGGCGAAGATCACGCTGTTGATGAACGCCGGCCTCGACGTCGACCTCGACATCCTGGGCGAGACGGGCGCGGAGGGCATCGGCCTGTTCCGCACCGAGTTCCAGTTCATGGTCGCCGAGGAGATGCCGCGGTTCAACGCCCAGACCGCGCTCTACCGCCGGGTGATGGACGCGGCCGGCGACCTGCCGGTGACTTTCCGCACCCTCGACCTCGGCGGCGACAAGGTGCTGCCCTACATGGAGGCCGAGCGGGAGGACAATCCGGCGCTGGGCTGGCGGGCGATCCGCATGGGCCTCGACCGCCCCGCCCTGCTGCGCCTGCAGCTGCGCGCGCTGATCGCCGCGTCCGGCGGGCGGCCGCTGCGGGTGATGTTCCCGCTGGTGGCCAATGTGGACGAATACCGCGCCGCCCGCGCCTTGGTGGACGTGGAGGTTGCCTGGGCCGAGCGCCGCGGCCGCAAGCCGCCGTCGCGGCTCGACGTGGGCGCGATGATCGAGGCGCCGTCGCTGGTCTTCCACCTGGACGCCCTGCTGCCGATGACCGACTTCGTCAGCGTCGGCACTAACGACCTGATGCAGTATCTGTTCGCCGCCGACCGCGGGAACCCCAGGGTGGCCGAGCGCTACGATCCGCTGTCGCCGCCGGCGCTGCGCGCGCTCGAACAGATCCAGCGCGCCTGTGCGGAGACCGGCACCCCGGTCAGCGTCTGTGGCGAGATGGCCGGCCGCCCGCTGGAGGCCTTCGCCCTGGTGGCGCTCGGCTTCGAGCGGCTTTCCATGCCCCCGGCCGGGGTCGGTCCGGTCAAGCAGATGGTGCTGTCCTGCGACCGCGAAGCCGCGCGGCGGGGGGTTTCTGCCCTGCTGAAGAGCGGCGCGGGGACGGTGCGCAACGAAATCGAAACACTGGCGCGCAAAATCTACGCTGCAGTTTAGGAACGACTGAGTCGGTCCCGTGTCGGAACAGCGCATTGAAGACCACAACCCTGCGTGTTACCTGATGAGTCAATCTAGTCTTCGCGGGATTTGCCGCGCGTCGCGTCATCGCGCCGCCAAACCGGCCGCCGAGGCTCGAAGATGAAAGTCGTCATGCCGCTCGATACTGGCCAGGTCAGCAATCAACATACCTCCGCCGAGGCCAGCGACGGGGCGAGCGCCAACGAATCCTACGCCCCCGACCTGCACTTCGGCGCCGATATTGGCCAAGCTCTGAAAGCGGTGCGGGAGTTCAACAAGCTGACCCTTGAGCAGGTGGCCGAGACTACCCGCGTGCGCCGCGCCTATCTGACCGACATCGAGGCCATGCGGCTCGACAAGCTGCCGTCGCGCCCGTTCACCATCGGCTACATCCGCGCCTATGCCGTGGCGCTCGGCCTCGATGGCGAGGCCGCCGTCGAGCGCTTCAAGGCCGAGGAGCCGGTTCTGGACGAGCCGCTGCGCGGGCCGGCGGGCGTGGGCGCCGACCGCGACCCCCGCTGGGCTGCGATCGTCGTCGGCGTGCTGGTGATCCTGGCCGCCATCATTCTGTGGAACATCGCCCAGCGGGCGATGATCGCCAACGCCCCGCCCTCGCCCACCGCGCCGGCCAAGGCCGCGGCCCAGGCGCTGGCGGCCCAGAAGTCCGGGCCCTTCACCCTGGGCGCCCCGCTGCCGGCGCCGGTGGAGTCCACCACCCCGCCCCTCTATGTGACCCCCGGCATGCCGGATGACGGCGCCAACACCGGGACGCAGGTCACCACCGTCAAGCCGACCACCAAGGCCGACGGCGAGGCCGCGGTCGACCTGTCGAAGCTGTCGCCGATCTTCGTGCCGGTCGGCAAGATCTACGGCGCGCAGGTGGGCCAGCCTTCCGCGGTGATCCTGCAGGCGCTGAAAGGCGGCTCGCTGATCGTCCGCGGCGCCGACGGGTCGATCTATTTCGCCCGCCAGTTCGCGCCGGGCGAGGCCTATCGCGCGCCCAGGCTGACCGGGCTCACCGCCGACGTTTCCGAGCCCACCAACTTCCAGGTCTATGTGAACGGCCAGTCCAAGGGCGTGCTGCCGGCCGCCCAGACCTCGCTCACCAAGCTCGCGGAACAGACCGCGCCCTAATCCGCCTTGGGTTCGGGCGCGCAAACGCCTATTTTGGGCATCCGATGAGCGTCAAAGACCACGTCCAGGACCACACCGCCCTTCGTCCGTGGCGATCGATCCAGCGCCGGCCGTCGCGGAAGATCCGCGTGGGCTCGGTGGAGGTGGGCGGCGATGCGCCGATTACCGTCCAGTCGATGACCAACACGCTGACGTCCGACGCCCAGGCGACCATCGAGCAGGTCCGCCAGCTGGAGGAGGCCGGCGCCGACATCGTCCGCGTCTCCTGCCCCGACGAGGATTCCACCAAGGCGTTCAAGCTCATCGCCAAGGCCTCCAAGGTCCCGCTCGTGGCCGACATCCACTTCCACTACAAGCGCGGGATCGAGGCTGCCGAAGCGGGCGCCGCCTGCCTGCGGATCAATCCCGGCAACATCGGCTCGCCCGACCGGGTGCGCGATGTAATCGCCGCGGCTCGGGACCACGGCTGCTCCATGCGCATCGGCGTCAACGCCGGCTCGCTGGAGCGCGACCTGCTGGAAAAGTACGGCGAGCCCTGCCCCGAAGCGATGGTCGAAAGCGCGCTGCGCCACGCGGCCATCCTGCAGGACCACGACTTCCACGAGTTCAAGATCAGCGTGAAGGCCTCGGACGTGTTCATGACCGTGGCCGCCTACAACCTGCTGGCCGACGCCATCGACTGCCCGCTGCACCTGGGGATCACCGAGGCCGGGGCGCTGCGCACCGGCACGGTGAAGTCCTCGATCGGCATGGGCAATCTGCTGTGGGCCGGCATTGGCGACACGATCCGCGTGAGCCTGGCCGCCGACCCGGTGGAGGAGATCAAGGTCGGCTTCGATCTGCTGAAGTCGCTCGGCCTGCGCCATCGCGGCGTCAACATCATCGCCTGCCCCTCGTGCGCGCGGCAGGGGTTCAATGTGATCAAGACGGTCGAGGCTTTGGAGGCGCGGCTGGCGCATATCTCGCAGCCGATGAGCCTGTCGATCATCGGCTGCGTGGTGAACGGCCCGGGCGAGGCGCTGATGACCGACCTCGGCTTCACCGGCGGCGGCAAGGGCGCGGGCATGGTCTATGTGGCCGGCCGCCCGGACCACAAGATGGACAACGACGGCATGGTCGACCACATCGTCCAGCTGGTCGAGGCCCGGGCGGCGGAGATTGCCGCGGCCGAGGTCGTCCAGGCCGCAGAATAGTTCACAAAAGTGACGCCCGCGTCACTCTTGCGCCTCTCCCCCAGACGCGCTTAGGTGCGGCGACTTTTTTGGGAGAGACAGATGTCCGCAGCAGACGGCACTTGGAAGATCACCATCAACACGCCCATGGGCGCTCAGGAAGTGACCGCTGAGATCACCACCAGCGGCGACACCTTCACCGGCAAGACGTCGGGCCGCATGGGCGATGCCGCCGTCGCCGGCAAGGTCGACGGCGACACCCTGACCTGGACCGCCGACATCACCCAGCCGATGCCGATGACCCTGGAGTTCACCGCCACCGTGGCCGGCGACGCGATGACCGGCAACGTGAAGCTCGGCGCGTTCGGCAACGCCCCGCTGACCGGCGTCCGCGCCTAGAGCCCGCGCACAAGCGCCAGGAAAGGCCCCTGCCGGCGACGGCGGGGCCTTTTTGCTACCGCCGCCTGGCCGGCACCACGCCTTCGAAGATCTCGAAGCTTTTCCACTTGGGCTCGACCGGCGGCGCGTCGGCGTCGGGCAGGTAGATCGAGGGCTCAACCAGCTGCAGGTTCGGCACATAGCGCGGGCAGTTGGGGAAGATGTCGACCGGCGTCACCTTGATCAGCAGCTGTGCGCCGGGAACCTGCGCCATCAGCGGATCGTCGCCCACTACCTCAGCCGTGCCGTTCACCCGCAGGCGCCTGGGCGCCTCGCCGAAGGCTAGGAAGAGGATGCCGACGTTGGCGTTGACGCCGAGGTTGCCCAGGCTCTTGAACATGCCGTTGCCGTCGTAGTCGGGGAAGACCAGCAGATCCGGAGCGACGATCCGTGCGAAGCCCGGCGGCCCGCCCTTGAATGAACAGTCGGGCCGGCCTTCAGCGTCCGCGGTCGCCAGGAAGAAGAACCCCAGGCTCTCGATGAACGCCTTGTCGTCGTCGTTGAAGCGGTCGCGGCGGAGCCGCTCGTCCAGCCGGTCCGCCAGCGCACGGCTGCCGAAGGCGTCCTGCAGCGCCCGGTTGCCTTCGTGGTACATGTGCGGACCAGCCTTTCTGCCGTTTGGCATCTCATCGGCGGAAGGTTAGAGGACACTCCCCTTCGGTTCAGGCGTCTACTGATTTGCGACTTCCCCAGGCCAGGCTCGACCAGGTGCTCGACCGCTTCCGCGAGATCGAGGCGCGCATGGGCGCGGCCAGCGACGGCGCCGAGATCGTCCGCCTGTCGAAGGAGCACGCCGAGATGCGTCCGGTGGTCGAGGCCGTCCAGGCGCTGGACCGCGCGCGGGGCGAGGCGCCGGAGTTGGAGGAGATGGCGGCCGCCGCCGACGCCGACATGGCCGCCATGGCCCGCGATGAGCTCGACGCGCTGAAGGAACGTCTGCCAGCGCTGGAGCACGACGTCGCCCTGCTGCTCGCCCCCAAGGACAAGGACGAGAACGCGTCGGCCATCCTGGAAGTCCGCGCTGGCACCGGGGGCGACGAGGCCGCGCTGTTCGCCGGCGACCTGTTCCGCATGTACCAGCGCTACGCCGCCCTGCAGGGCTGGCGGGTCGTGATCGATAGCATGTCCGAGGGCGACGCCGGCGGTTACAAGGAAATCATCGCCGCGGTCACCGGCGACGGCGTGTTCGGCCGGCTGAAGTTCGAAAGCGGCGTCCACCGGGTCCAGCGGGTGCCGGCCACCGAGGCGCAGGGGCGCATCCACACCTCAGCCGCCACCGTCGCCGTCCTGCCCGAGCCCGAGGACGTGGAGATCGACATCAAGGACGGCGACATCCGCATCGACACCTACCGCTCCTCCGGCGCCGGCGGCCAGCACGTCAACAAGACCGACTCGGCCGTGCGCATCACCCACCTGCCCACCGGCATCGTGGTGACCTCCTCAGAGAAGTCGCAGCACCAGAACCGCGCGCGCGCCATGAAGGCGTTGAAGGTCAAGCTCTACGACCAGCAGCGCGAGGCGCTGGACTCCGCCCGCTCGGAGGACCGCAAGTCCCAGGTCGGCTCCGGCGACCGCTCGGAGCGCATCCGCACCTACAACTTCCCGCAGGGCCGGGTCACCGACCACCGGATCAACCTGACCCTCTACAACCTGCCCAAGGTGATGGAGGGCGAAGCGCTGAACGACGTGATCAACCCGCTGATCGCCGAGGACCAAGCGGCGCGGCTGTCCGCGCTGGAAGACGAATTCGGATAGCGTGTCCGCTCTGTGTAGATTCGTCCGGAGGTGGGAATGAACCCTTCGTCACATTGCTGGGGCATCGGATTAGCGCGAACCGGAAATACCTCCTTCTGCGCCGCATTGCCTCTGCTCGGGTACGGGACAGTCACTCAGGATCCCAAATTCGAGGAACTTCGCGATCTTGACGGCGCATCCGGCAATTGCGTGGTCCTGCATTTCAAATACCTCGACTACCTGTTCCCATGCTCCAAGTTCGTCCTCACCACGCGCGCCATCGAGGCGTGGCTGCGCTCGATGGAGATCGCCCACATCGCTGATCCGCGACCGATCCAGGGACAGCATGAGCGGATCGCTCGCCGAATGGCGATTTACGAATGCGTTGACTATGACGAGGAAGTTCTGAGTGGAGCCTTCCATCGGCACCACACCGAAGTGCGTCGCTATTTCGCCGAGCGGCCGAACGATCTGCTTGAATTGGACATATCGGCAGGTGAGGGGTGGCAGAGACTCTGCGGGTTCCTGAGGCTGCCCGTGCCGGACGTCCCCTTCCCCATGTTGAACCAGAGTCATTCTGCGGCAATGCGTGAACCATGAGCGGTCACGTCGCAGCCATCTTCCGCCACCCGGTAAAGGGGTTCACGCCGGAGCCGCTGCAGAGCGTGGCGCTGGCGCCCGGGGAGGGCTTTCCGCACGACCGCGCCTGGGCGGTGGAGAACGGCCCGTCCGGCTTTGATCCCGCCGCGCCGGCCTTCGTGCCCAAGCAGAAATTCACCGTGCTGGCCCAGATCGCCAAGGTGGCCGCGGCGCGCACCGCCTACGACCCTGAGACCTCGACCCTGCACGTCCAGGCGCCCGGCGCGCCGCAGATCTCCGCGCGGCTTTCCGAGCCCGCCGGCCGCGAGGCCTTCGCCGCTTGGCTGACCCAGCTGCTGGGCGAGGACGCCCAGGGTCCGTTGCGGGTCGTCGAGGCCCCCGGCGCCTGGCGGTTCACCGACCACCCTCTGGGCCAGGTCTCGATCGTCAACCTGGCCAGCGTTCGCGACCTTTCCCTGCGTCTTGGCGTCGAGCTCGACCCCTTGCGCTTCCGCGCCAACCTCTATGTCGAGGGCTGGCCGGCCTGGGCGGAGAACGACTGGACCGGCAAGGCGCTGATGGTCGGCTGGGCGCGCGCCCAGGTGTTCAAGCCGATCGTCCGCTGCGCCGCCACCCACGTCGACCCGGTGACTGCTGAGCGCGACCTCGACGTCTGCAAAGCGCTGTTCGACAACTACGGCCACCTGCACTGCGGCATCTACGTCCGGGTCACCTCAGCCGGTCCCGTCGGCCTGGGCGACGCAGTCACCGCCCCGGCCGAGGAGCCCGCGGACCCACCTGAACCTGCGCGCCCCCCTGAACCCGCGGCCACGCCATGAGCCTGACCCTGCTGACCGCCTGGCAGGGCGCGAAACAGCGCCTGCAGGCCGCCGGCCTGTCCGGCCCGGTGATCGAGGCGCGGCTGCTGGTCGAGGCCGCCGCCGACGCCACCCGCGCCGATATCGTCGGCGATCCCTATCGCGCGCTGTCGCCGGAGCAGGAGGCGACGCTCGACAGCTACCTCGCGCGGCGCGAGCGGCGCGAGCCGGTCAGCCATATCCTGGGCCGCAAGGGCTTCTGGAAGATCATGCTGCAGGTGACGGCCGACGTGCTGACGCCAAGGCCGGATACCGAGACCCTGGTCGAGCTGGTGCTGCGCGACCTGCCGGAGGCC
>JANXXK010000285.1 GCA_025350685.1 Alphaproteobacteria bacterium
TCCGTGAGCCCTGCGCGAAGCTCTGGCCGCGGGTGACGGAGGCGTTCGCGGCGGCGGTGTCCGCGACCTGACCCGTCAGCCTCCGGTCGTCTGAAAGACGATCCGGGGGACCCAAGCGGCCTCGCCGCGGCCTTTGATTCAGCTTGGGTTCGCCGGATCAGCGTTCTGTTGCGTCCTTATGCGGCGCCGGCGAGATCCATCGCCGGCGTTTCTTTTGTGCCAAGCCCGGACTATCTGACGCCCGATGCTCAAACGCCTGATCCTGATTCTGGCCGCCGCCGCCGTTGTCCTCGCCGCCCAGGTCGCTGCGCCGGCGGCGCTGGCCGCCCCGCAGCCGGCGGCGCGCGTCGAGCTCACCAAGATGATGGGCCGTTGGTATGAGGTCGCCCGCCTGCCCAACAAGATCCAGCATGGCTGTCAGGCCGGCGCCTCGGACTGGACGCCGACGCCGGAGGGTTTCGCCGTGGTCCAGTCCTGCCACCGCGGCGCCCCCGACGGCCCCCTCGCGGAATGGAAGGCGAAGGCCCGCGCCCTGGACCCGGGTTCCAACGCCAAGTTCAAGATGAGCTTCTTCGGGGGGCTGGTGTCCCAGGAGTACTGGGTGCTCGACCAGCGCGCGGACGAGGGCTGGCTGATCCTGTCGACCCACGACGGCCGCTACCTGTGGCTGATGTCGCAGAAACCGATCCTGCCCGCAGCCTTCCGCATCGAGGCGATCGCCCGCATCCGCCAGCTCGGCTTCGATCCCGCGCGGCTGGAATTCCCCCTGCCTTCGCGAGGCTGAACGCCGAACCCTCCGCCCGGCCCTTGCATCCGGAACGAAGCCGGAACAATCTGTCGGCGTGACTGACAGCATCACCATCGTCGCCATCTCGCGGCCGGAGACCACGGCGGCCGTCACCCGTGGGGCGGCCCGGCTGCTGATCGACCTGGGCTACGCGCCCCTGGCCGAGGTGACCCTGCCCAACGGCCGGCGCGCGGACCTGATGGCCCTTGGCCGGCGGGGAGAGATCTTCATCGTCGAGGTGAAGTCGAGCCTGGAGGATTACCGCACCGATCAGAAGTGGCATGAGTACCAGCCCTATTGCGACGCCTTCGCCTTTGCCGTCGCCCCGGAATTCCCGCGGGATATCCTGCCGGAGGAGCCGGGGCTGATTGTCGCCGACGGGTTTGGCGGGGCGGTGCTACGCGAGGCCGCTGTGGCGCCGCTCGCCGGCGCCCGGCGCAAGGCCCTGACGCTGGCCTTCGGACGGCTGGCGGCGCTGCGGGCGGCCGGGGTTCAGGCGCTGGCGCTGGAATAGGCGGGACGTCCGCGCGACAGGGTTTTCAGCACGCCCATGTGCCGGCGCGAGACGGCGATCTCCGCGCCGGTCGATAGCACGACGGCGCCGCGGCCCGCGGCGTGGCGGATGCGGACGATACGGTCGGTGCGCACCAGGCTGGAGCGGTGGACGCGGACGAACTCGGCGGGGTCGAGACAGGCTTCCAGCGCGCTGATCGACTGGCGGATCAGGTAGCTTCGGGCGCCGGCGTGAATGCGTACATAGTCGCGCTCGGCCGCCACCCAGTCGATGGCCGCCACCGGCAAGCTGACGCGGCCGCCGCGTTCCTGGATCCAGATGTCGCGGTCGTAGGCTGGCAGGCTCGGGGCCCCGGCGCGCAGGTTGCGAAGGATTTCCTCCAGCTCCGGCGCGCGCTCGGCCGCGGCCCGTTCGGCCAGCGCCGTTCGCGCCCGGGCCAGCGCGGCGGCGAGCCGCTGGGGCTCGACGGGCTTCAGCAGGTAGTCGAAGGCGGCCTTCTCGAAGGCGTCGAGCGCGAACCGGTCGAAGGCGGTGACGAAGATGACGATCGGGGCGGCGCCCCCGCGCAGCGCATCCAGCACCTCCAGGCCGTTCATCCCCGGCATCTTGATGTCCAGCAGCACCACGTCGGGAGCGTGCTCGGCGATCATCCTTCCGGCGACCAGGCCATCGGCGGCGGTTCCCACCAGCTCGATGTCGTCCTGGTCGCGCAGCAGGATCTCCAGCCGCCGGCGGGCCAGCGGCTCGTCGTCGACGATCAGCACCCGCATCTGGTGGGTCGCGGGCGTGGCCATCAGCGCCGCTCCAGCGGCAGCTCGATGGTTGCCGCATAGCCGCCGCCGAGGCGGGGGCCGCAGGTCAATACGCCCCTCTCGCCGTAGAGCACCGCGAGCCTCCGCCGCACATTGGTCAGGCCGACGCCGAGGGTCTGGGGCGCGGCGACGCCGCTGGGCGCGAAATCGGGGACCGCGTCGTCGCGGACGGTGACCACCAGGAGCTCACTGCGCGCTTCGGCGAGAATCTCCACGTTGACCGGTGAGGTGCTCCGGGCGACGCCATACTTCACGGCGTTCTCGATCAGCGGCTGCAGGATCAAGCCCGGGACCAGGGCGTTGCGCAGGGCCGCGGGCACGGTCTCCGACAGTTTCAGGCGATCGCCGAACCGTTCCTGCTCAATGGCCAGGTACTGGCGCTGCGCCTCAAGCTCGTCGGCGAGCGTGATCTTGTCGCCCGGAGCCTTTTCGAGGCTCGCGCGTAGGAAGGTGGACAGCGACAGCACCATCCGCTCGGCGCGCTCGAAGTCCTTCTGCAGGATCAGCGAGGAGAGCGCGTTGAGCGTATTGAACAGGAAATGCGGGTTGATCTGGTAGCGGAGCATCTGGTTCTGGCTTTCCGCCGCCAGGGCCTGGGCCCGCACCAGCCGCAGGCTCTGCTCGCGCCGCTGCTCGTCGTAGTCCATGGCGAAGACGAAGCCGCACCAGGCGATGAATGGCCAGATGAGCACCGAGAAGCCGGGGATCGAGGCCAGCACCGTCCCACCAAAGGTCTCGTTCCAGGGCTTGATCGGAGCGACGGCGTAGAAGGCGACGAAATTGACCACCGACCAGTAGACGCCGCCGGCGATGGCGAGCGCCGCGGCCAGCGCCAGGCGCCGCGGCGGCGACCAGCCGCGGGTCCTGCGCAGCGCCATCTGGATCAGGATGCAGAACAGCACCGAGGCCACCGAGGCGACCGCGCGCCGTATGCCCATGTTGACGATGGCCTTCAGCGGCGTGTCCATCCCGACCACCACGCGAACGGTGGTGAGCAGCCAGGTTAGGACCCACAGGGCGATGTTGGCGATCAGGTACCGGTCGAACAGCGGCCGCTTTTGCACGACCGCGCGCGCCGCGTCGTCGCGCGGGGCCTCTCCTGGCGAGGGGGACTGGCCGAGAGCACTGTCCAAATGACGCCCCTCCGCGCCGTGAAACCGCTAGGACATTAGGCCAAGCGTTACGCCGGTGCGACGCCGCTCGTCGTGCGAATTTCGCCGTTGGCAGCAGTGACTGCAGTTCGCCTCGCGATTTGCAGCCCTGGTCGAATACGACGTGATCGACCGCCCGTATGGCCAGATGCTCCCCTGACGACGAGCCTGCGAGGGGTGGTCATGAAGCTCTGCGGTCAGATTTCTATCGAACTCACCGTCGACGATTTCGTCGAGGCGGCCGACCACCAGAAGCGGCTCGAGGGCCTGTTGGCGACCATTCGCGCCAGCTATCCTGACGCCACCCTGGCCATGCGCGAGCGGCGCGAGCGCAAGGCCATGTCGCTGGCCCGCGCGGCGCCGCGCGCCAGCGGCGCGCTGTCCCGCTACAGCGAGGCGTGAGGCCGATGCGCGTCCGCAATGGCCTGCTGCAGGCCCTGCACGCCTTCAAGGCGCTGGACTCGCGGATCAGCGTCAATGAGTTGATCGCCTTCCTCTACGCCGCCGAGAACGAGGGGCTGACCGTCCAGGACTTGGCCCATGTGGCGCGGCTCACCCAGTCCACCGCCTCGCGCAGCCTGCGCGCGCTCGGACCGCAAGGTTCGGAGTGGTCGCAGCCGCCGGCGCTCGGCCTGTTGGAGGCCTTCCTCAACCCGGACGACGGCCGCAGTCACGTGATCCATCTGTCGCCGGCGGGCCGCGACCTGCGCGACCAGCTCGACGAGATCATCCGCCAGTCGGCGACCATCTCGCCGCAGCGTGTGGTTCGGGCGGCCTAGACTCTTCGTCGCCTAGGTTGGTTCAGGCCCGGCACGACGAAGGGTCTATGTTTTGCTCAAGTCTGCGTCATACGCCCTGCTGACCTTCTTCGGGACCACCTGACGCCAGGCTTCGCGGACCAGATCGGCGACCTCGTCGGCGTCGAGCGCCTCGATCGCCACCCAGCTCCATCGCAGGGCGCCGGCGACGTAGGGCGTGAACACGTCCGGGCGGGCTTCGAACAGCAGCTCCTGGTGGTTGCGGTCGAGCTTCATGAGGGTCCGGTCGCGCGTGGAATGGACAAAACCCTTGCGCCCAACCTGGAACGCGAGCCAGCCGGGCATATCGTTCTCCCAAGCGCCAGGGAGCGCCAGAGCCACCGCGCGGATATCATCCCAGGTCGCCACCCCGCGCCTCTTGGGGGGCCTAGCGCGGCGCGCGCTTGGCCAGGATCCGCTGCAGGGTCCGGCGGTGCATGTTGAGCCGGCGCGCGGTCTCTGAGACGTTGTGGTTGCAGAGCTCGTAGATCCGCTGGATGTGCTCCCAGCGCACCCGATCGGCGCTCATCGGGTTGTCCGGCGGGGCGGGCGACATGTCGCCACGCGCCAGCAGGGCGCGGGCCACGTCGTCGGCGTCGGCGGGCTTGGAGAGGTAGTCCACGGCGCCGGCCTTCACCGCCTGCACGGCGGTGGCGATGTTGCCGTAGCCGGTCAGCATGATGATCTTGGCGTCGGGGCGCGCGTCGCGCACCGCCTCCACGACCTTCAGCCCGGTGCCGTCCTCCAGGCGCATGTCCAGCACCGCGAAGGCCGGCGCGTGCGCCTTCACCGCGGCGATGGCTTCGGCGACGCTGCCGACGAGGGTGGGTTCGAAGCCCCGCTGCTCCAGCGCGCGGCCAAGCCGGGTTCGCAAGGGAGCGTCGTCATCGAGCACGAGCAAGGACTTGTCGGGCAGGGCGGCGACGTCGGCGGTCAGGTCAGTCATGCGGTCGTCCCTTACAGTGGGTTCCCTAAGCTCTGACGTGTGCGACAGACTGTCGCACGTGACGATAGATCGGCAAGCTGGAACTCATCACGCGCCGGCCTCGATTTTCGAACGCGGCCAGCGAGCGGACACGACCGCCCCATGCGGCCTCCCGTTCTGAAACGTCACCAGGGCCCCTGTTCGTTCCAAAAGCGTCTTGGCGATAAAGAAGCCGAGACCCATGCCGATGTGCCCGGTTCGCGACCCTTCGGCCCCCGGCCGGGTGGTCACATAGGGCTCGCCGAGCTTGGCAAGCACCTCAGGCGCGAAGCCTGGCCCGTCATCGCGCACCTCGATGGACAGCGTCTCGGCGTCGAAGCGGGCGGAGACCAGCACCTCGGAGGCGGCGAAATCGACGGCGTTCTCCACGAAGGAGGTGAAGGCGTGGGTCACTTCGGGCATGCGGCGCACATCCGGCGTCTTCATGCCGGTGGTCCCGGTGACGATGGCCTCGACACGCACCTCCTTGGCGCCGCCGCTCGCGGCCTTGGCATGCGGTTCGATGACCTCGTGCACCAGCTGGCGCAGCGACAGCCGCTCATGGACCTCGTCGGCGGCGGCGTCCGGGGTGGCCGTCAGCTTGCGCAGGATCTCACGGCAGCGCTCGGCCTGGGAGACCAGGAGGTCGGCGTCGTCCTTGACGGTCTGGGTGGGCGCCTCGCGGCTGAGCTCCTTGGCGACGATAGAGATAGTGGCGAGCGGGGTGCCGAGCTCATGGGCGGCGGCGGCGGCCAGCGCGCCGAGCGCGGAAAGCCGCTGCTCGCGGGCGAGCACCGCCTGGGTGACGTCCAGCGCCAGCGCCATGCGCGCCGATTCCACCGCCGCCTGGCGCACGTAGCCGGCGGTGAGCGCGACGCCGGCGATGTTGGCGAGCGCGGCGCCGATCCGGTAGCTCAGCGGAAAGATCACCTGCACGCCAGGCGCCTCGGGTAGGGGAAAGGAATAGAGGGCCAGCAAGCCGGAGAGCAGGGCGGCCAGCACGCCCAGCGCCAGGACTGGCCGCAGGGGCAGGGTCGCCGCCGCCAGGGTGACCGGGGCGATCAGCATCAGCACGAAGGGGTTGGAGGAGCCGCCGGTGACGAACACCAGGGCGCTGATCTGCACGATGTCGAGGCCGAGCTGAACAGCCGCCTCGGTGTCGCCGAACACGCGGCGGCCGGGCGAGGCGAGGCCGGTCAGCAGGTTGATCCAGGCCCCGGCGCCGACCACGGCGAAACATAGGGGATAGGGCGCCGCGAAGCCCAGGCTCAACACCGCCAGCAGGAGCGCGGTCTCGCCGCCGACCACCAGCCAGCGCAGGGTGACGAGGGTGCGCACCCGAAGTCGCCCGCGGTGGACGGCGCCCTCCGACCAGTCGTCGCCGACGGCGATGTCATCGAGCCCCGCAGGCCCGCCTTGCATAGATCTGGGGGCGGTCTTATCGAAACCGTCCGGGGGACGTGTCGCCGAAACTGCCCTTGGTTTGGCCATGCGCTGTCAGGATCGCGCGGCGGCGAGGCCGTGGCGAGCCCCAATCGCCGGGCCAGGAGCGTGACATGAAGAGGAATGCCGCATGAGCCGGACCGTTTGGGTCATCCTGGCCATCCTCGCCCTTGCCTTCGCCGCCATCACCGGGATCGCCGTGAAGCGTGGCATCCTTGGGGGCTTTGGCGCCGCGCCCCAGCAAACCTTCGCTATAGGCGGTCCGTTCCACCTGACCGACCAACAGGGGCGTCCGGCCGACGAGCGGCTGCTCAAGGGCAAGTGGAGCGCGGTCTTCTTCGGCTACACCTTCTGCCCTGAGGCTTGCCCGACGACGCTGCTCGCGCTCGGTCAGACCGAGACCCTGCTGGGTCCCAAATCGGCTGACTTCCAGACCGTATTCATCTCGGTGGATCCGCAGCGCGACACTGCCAAGGCGATCGCCAACTACCTGTCCAACACCTCGTTCCCCCGCCATGTGGTGGGTCTGACCGGGACCGCGGACCAGGCGGCGGCGGCGGCGCGCGCCTATCACGTCTTCTACCAGAAGGCCGGCGAGGGGCCGAATTACGAGGTCGACCACTCGACCATCACCTATCTGATGGATCCGAAGGGCGGCTTCGTCTGCGCCCTGCCCTATGGCGCGACGCCGGACGTGCTGGCCCAGAAGATCACGACCGCAATGCAGAAGGGCGCGGGCGCGCAGAGCTGCTAGGCCCCGACCGGGGCCGGGCGGGCTCGGCGGCGGACAGTCTCGCGCCAGGCGACCGCGCCGGCGAGGCAGCCGAGGATCAGAGTGAGGCCCGCGCCGCCCTCGAACCACAGCGGACCGTCGACGATGTGCCGCGAGTAGAGGATCGTGGTCTCGATCGAGATCCACCAGCACAGCGGAAGCACATGCCAGACATGGGCCCGGCCGGCGATCGCCGCCGTCGCCAGGCCTGCCGCCACGCCGCTGAACGGGGTGAGGATGCCCGCACCGATCAGCGTGGACAGGGGCGAGCGGTGGTAGCTGACGCCGTGGAACAGGGTCTCCTGAACGAAGGTCGAGGCGAGGACCAGGACGACATAGCCCATCGGCACGGCGACGACGGTGCGGACGAGGCCGATCAGTTTTGCGCGCACTGGGCACTCCTATATAACGATAATCGTTATAACGATATTCGTAATCATGTGCCGGCGCGGCCGTCAAGATCGGAGCCCTTTGACTGGCGAGATTGGTCGATCCTCGATATAACGATCTTCGAAAGCAGGAGCGTTGGCGCCGGTGCGAGGCCCGCTGGGACATGTGGAGCTGCAGATCCTGGTCAATCTCGCGGCCGGGCCGAGCCACGGCTACGAGCTCATGCGGGCGATCGGGGTGTCGAGCGGCGGGCGGCTTAAGGCCGGGCCGGGGACGCTCTATGTCGCCATGAAGCGCCTGGTCGACGCGGGCTTGGCCGAGGAGCTGAGTCCGCCCCAGGCCACCGGCCGCCAGCGCCGCACCTACGCCATCACTTCCAGGGGCCACGCGGTCATGCGCGAGGAGTTGGCGCGGCTGCGCGACATCGTCGACCATGCCGCGGCCGCGGGCTGGCTGGAGGGTCCGCGCGGGGCGATCCCATGATCGGGGGGCCGCCCGCGCCGCGCTCGCGCCGGCTCTACCGTCTGCTGCTGGGGCTCTATCCCCCGGCGCTGCGCGACGGCTTTGCCGACGTACAGGCCGACGCCTTCGAGGACTGGCTGAGCGAGGCGCGGGCCCGCCAGGGCCTGGCCGGCGTCGCGGGGGTCTGGGGCCAGGCGGCGCTCGACTGGAGCTGGTCGATGCTGCTGGCCTACCGCGATGCGGCATCGCCCGCCGGTGCGGCGCAACTCATCTCCGGGCTGCTGCTGGCCCTGGCCCTGGCGCTGGGGATGTGGAGCCTGATCGGCGCGTCCATGCTGGGCCACGTCGCCTGGGCCACGGACTTCGTGGAGACCCATACGACGCCAAACACCTGGATGGCGCTGGGCGCGCCCTGCGCCGCCCTGGTCCTGGCCGCCATGGTCAATCCCTGGCGCAGCGGGCGGCTGACGCCGCTGCTGAAGCTCAGCGCAGCCGTCTGCGGATCGGCCTGGTCGCTGGCCGTGCTCACCTGGCGGGGTTGACGTCGCGTGCCTGAAAGAACGCCGATACGGTGAAGCCTATGGACCCGGTTAACCGTTCGGGTGTTATGCTGCGGCGCACAACGCTTGAGGTCCAATGCTCTACACCCTGTATGAAGCTGGCTTCTACGCCTCGACGCCGATGCGGCTCGCCGCGCGGCTGACGCGGGATTTCTGGTCCTCGCCGCTCAATCCGGCGAAGGACAGCGAGATGGGCCGTCGGCTCTACGCCAACGCCGACGTGTTCGCCAACCTGACCAAGCGCTACGGCAAGCCGGCCTGGGGGATCGACAGCGTCCAGATCGACGGCGCCTCCGTGCGCGTGCGCCCGACCGAGGTCTGGTCCAGCCCCTGGTGCAAGCTCACTCATTTCGCCCGCGACATGGCCGACATGCGCCGCGCCGGGCGGCGCACCCGCGAGCCGGCGGTGCTGATCGCCGCCCCGCTGTCGGGCCACTACGCGACCCTGCTGCGCGGCACGGTGCAGGCCTTCCTGCAGGACCACGAGGTCTACATCACCGAGTGGACCAACGCGCGTGAAGTGCCCGTGCTCGAGGGCCGCTTCGATTTCCACGACTACATCGACCACATCCGCACCATGCTGCAGGTGCTCGGTCCGCGACCGCACGTCGTCGCCGTTTGCCAGCCGGGCCCGCCGGTGCTGGCCGCCGCGGCGCTGATGGCCGAGGACGGCGACGAGAGCCGCCCAAGCTCGATGACTTTCATGGGCTCGCCGATCGACGCGCGCCTGTCGCCGACGGTGACCAACAAGCTGGCCGAGGAACGGCCGTTCGCCTGGTTCAAGTCGAACATGATCGACACCGTGCCCGGCCCCTATCCGGGCATGGGGCGGCGCGTTTATCCGGGCTTCGTCCAGCTCGCCAGCTTCATGTCGATGAACCTGGAGAAGCACCAGGATGCCCACCGGCGCTACCTGGCCCAGCTGATGGCCGGCGATGGCGACAGCGCCGACAAGCACCTGGAGTTCTACGACGAGTATCTTTCGGTCCTAGATCTCACCGAGGAATTCTATCTGCAGACCGTCGACGTAGTGTTCCAGCGCTACCTGCTGCCGAAGGGCGAGCTGGAGCATCGCGGGCGCCTGGTCCGGCCCGAGCTGATCAGGGATATCGCCCTGCTCACCGTCGAGGGCGAATACGACGATATCTCCGGCATCGGCCAGACTCAGGCCGCCCATGCGCTCTGTTCCGGCATCGCTGACGCGCTAAAGCAGGACTATGTCCAGCCCGGGGTGGGCCACTACGGCGTCTTCAACGGCAAGCGGTTCCGCGAGGAAATCTACCCCAAGGTCAGGGGCGTGATCTGGGAGACGGAGCTGAAACTCGCAAAACCGGCGAACCGACCCCTCCCAAACAAGGCCAAAGCCGCCTAGATACGAGGGCATGAGCCCCTTCGGTAAAGCGTTCACCGATGGCGACCGGCTGGAAGTGGCTGGAACGCCCGTAACCCTGAAGGTGAACCGGCGTGCGCGCCGAGTGTCGCTGAGGCTCGACCGCACCCGCCGCGAGATCGTCGCCACCGCCCCGTCGCCGCGCCGGCTCTCCGAGGCCGCGGCGTTCGCGCGGGAGCGCGCCCACTGGATCGCCGAGCGGATCGCCGAGCTTCCCGAAGCCCAGCCGCTAGCGCCTGGCCTGACGCTGGAGGTGTTCGGCGAGCCGGTGCGCCTGGAGCAGGGCTCCGGCCGCGCCAAATGGCTGCCGGCGGCCGACGGCGAGCCCGCCCGGATCATCGCCATGGGTGAGGGCGAAGGCTATGCGCGCGCGGTGATCCTGATGCTGAAGCGCCGGGCCGCCGCGGTGCTGGGCGAACGCACCGAGGCCTACTCCGCCATGCTGGACGCGGGTCCGGCCAAGGTGACGATCATGGACGCCACGGGCCGCTGGGGCTCCTGCCGTCCCGGCGTGAAGGGCGCGCCGGCCTCGATCCGCTACTCCTGGCGCCTGGCGCTCGCCCCCTTCGAGGTGGCCGACTATGTGGCGGCGCACGAATGCGCGCACCTCAAGGAGCTGAACCACAGCCCGCGCTTCTGGGCCCATGTGAAAGCCCTGGTCGGCGAGCATCGCGCCCACCGCGCCTGGCTGCGGGCCGAAGGGGCCAGCCTGCACGCCTTCGGGCGCTAGACCCTGACGCGCTCTAGGGTCACCGATCTGGAGGATTGTTCGCTTCGACGAACCTGACGGCGGCCCGTAGCATTGCCGTGCGCGTCTCGCCGCGCGATAGCCAGTGGTCTTCACCTTTCAGCACGACCGTCTCCACGGGCTTGCCGGCGGCTTTCAGCGCCTGCTCCATCATCTGGCTCTGCTTGATCGGGACCACGGTGTCATCGACGCCGTAGATGAGCAGAACCGGCGCATCGGCTTGGGCCGCGAGTTGCGCGGGCGAAATGACGCGCAGAGCCGGGTCGCCGTCTTTCTTCACCCCCATGAACTGGCGCCAGTATCGGGTCGCTGGATTGCGGGCGTCCCCGCTCTCCAGTCGCGTCTCCCAGTTGAGCATGTGGTTGAGGTCCGACAGGCCGGCGACGGAAACGGCGCAGCGATAGAGGCCGTGTTGGACAGTTACCCCGGCAAGCGCCGCATAGCCGCCGTAGCTCCCACCCACGATACAGGCCCGCGCCGGATCGACGAGGCCCTGGCGGGCAAGTTCCGCCACGCCGTCGGAAATGTCGGTCTGCATCTTATGGCCCCACTCGCCAAAGCCGGCGTCGCGGAATTCCTTCCCGTAGTTGTCCGATCCCCGGAAATTCGGCTGCAAGACGGCGTAGCCTCGGCCGGCGAAGGCTTGCGCCCACCAGTCGAAGCCAAGCGCGTCGTGACCCTCTGGACCGCCGTGTGGCAGCACCACCAGCGGCAGCCGCCTAGGGTCACGGCCGGGCGGCAATGTGAGAATGGCGTGAATCACGAGCCCATCGGCGGCGTGATATTCGATCGCCTTGGCGTCTCCGACGTTGGCGTCTGGGATGCCGGGATAGGCATAGGCCAGAGCCTTGGCTTCCTTGCCGTTGAGCAGCCAATAGGTGCCGGGGTCGCTCCCGCCGTCGGTCAGCGCGATAACCTGCTTGCCGTCAGAGCTCCAGGAGATCAGCGAAGCTGACGCACCCAACGCTTTGCGAAGCCCGCCGAGCTTGGCCTGAAGCACTGGGTCGAAGAACGTCTGATCGCGGCGGTCACCCTCCAGCACGACCCCAACAAGGTAGCCGGACACCGGGTCGTGGATGAAGCTGCCAATGCGTCCGTCTACCGGCAGCTGCGCGTGGGCTTTTGTGGCAAGCGCCCACTCTTCGTCGGTCGCCGCGTCAACGATCGCGGTGCCTGATGTCCGTCCCGCTCCGGCCAGCGCAATGTCATGGGTGGGCTCGCGGGATGTGAATAACGGCGCGCCGCCGGCGCCAGCGTAGAGCGACCACTCCCCGCTTTTGTCGTCATACTCCGAGTAGGCGACGATGGCGCCGCTCCGGTCGATCACCCAGTCGCGCCGTTGACGGGCCCTATCGACCAGCTCACTCCTCCCCGTGTCGAGGTCTACACGGTAGAGATCGGGGTAGCTTTTGCTGCTCAGGCTGGCGTCGAAGCCGCGCGTCTTGTTGAGGGTCACGCCGCCGAAGAAGCCATACCAGCGGCCGCCGATCTCGGCGGTCCCGTAGTCGCCAAACACCGCGCTGAAAATATCCTCGCGGTTCGCGAAGACAGTGACCAGCTTTTTGGTGGTCAGGTTCAGGGCGATGACGTGGGTGAATTCCTGACTATCGTCTGACACGTCGAGGCGCTGGGTCTGGCTGGCGGAGACAAGAAGATGGTCGTCGCCTGCCCACGCGATGTCGCGCACCTTGGCCGCGCCCAAGGGGCCCGTGAACAGCACGGCGCCGGCTAGATCCTTGACGACCAGGCTGCGCACATCACCAGAGACCGAGACCAAGGCCAGTCTCGCGCCTGACGGCGCAAGCTGCATGAAGTCGATGGCGGGAAGCCCGCCGTAGGCCGAAATCTCTAGCGGGTTCGGCGGCGCCGCAGCGACGGCTGTCCAGAGCAGGAAGCAGCCGGCAAAGCCCGCAATCAAAGTACGCAAGACGACCCCCCTCGACGCGACCGGATCAGGGTGCAACGCCGCCGCACATCTCGCAACTGTTCTACTTAGTGTGGAGCCTCGTCCGGGCTCGGACGCGGCCCAGGAACCACAATGCGCGGCGGCGGGGCTTCGGCCTCGTGGTCGCCGTGCAGCAGGTCGTTGACCCCGTTTATGATCGCTCCGATGGCGTCTGTCGGCTGGTCCGGCCGCGGCGGAGCGTCGCCGCCGGGGATCGGTTGCACCGCCAGCCTCGGCAGGGCCTGGGTCATGTAGGCGTGCCAGATGCCGGCCGGCGCGCCGCCGCCGGTGACCTTCTTCATCGAGGTGTTGTCGTCCTTGCCGACCCAGACGGCGGTGACGAAGCCGCCAGTGTAGCCGATGAACCAGGCGTCGCGATAATCGCTGGTGGTGCCGGTCTTGCCGGCCAGGTCGTAGCCCTTGACGTTGGCCCGCGTGCCGGTGCCCGAGACGATCACCTGGCGCATCATGCGGATCATGTAGGAAAGCGCCGGCTGGCCGATCACCGCGCGGCGCTGGCCGCCGCCGACACCGTGGTCGTAGAGCATCTGGCCCGACGCGGTGCGGATCCGCTCGATGGCGTAGCCCTTGGCGAACACCCCGCCGTTGGAGAAGGGCGCATAGGCCTGGGCCATCTCCAGCGGGCTCACCTCGACGGCGCCGAGCGCCATGGAGGGGTCGAGCTGGATCGGCGAGCCGATGCCCAGCCGGTGGGCGGTGGCGGCGACGTTTGAGGTGCCGACCTCGTTCGCCAGGCGGGCGGCCACGGTGTTGATGCTCTCCTTCAGCCCGATCTCCAGCGTAATCGGTCCGAGGTAGCGGCCGGTGTAGTTGCGCGGCGTCCAGTTGCCGATGGTCACCGGCTCGTCGACCACCGGGGTGTCCGGCGTGCGGCCGGTCTCCATGGCGGTCAGGTAGACGAAGGGCTTCCACGACGAGCCGGCCTGGCGCCTCGCCTGGCTGGCGCGGTCGTACTGGCTCTGCAGGTAGCTGACCCCGCCGACGTAGGCGCGAACGCGGCCCTCGCCGTCCAGCGAGATGAGCGCGGCCTGTTTGACGCCCTGGGCCAGGGCGGCGGCGACGCCGGTCTGCACGGCCTGCTCGGCGCTGGCCTGCAGCGGCAGGTCCAGGGTGGTCTCCACCACCAGGTCCTCAGTGGGCTGGCCGACCAACTGGCGGACCTGGTCGTCCACCCAGTCGGTGAAGTACTGCGCGCGCTGGTTGGCTAGCACCGGATTGACCCGGATGGGGCCGGCGGCGAAGGCCTGGTCGCGCTCAGCGGGCGTGATGGCGTGGATGCGGACCATCTCGTCGAGCACGATGGTGGCGCGGCGCGCGGCGCGGTCCGAGGCGGCCACCGGCGAATAGCGCGAGGGGCCCTTCATCATGCCGGCCAGCAAGGCGCTCTCGCTGAGCGTCAGCTGGGCGGCGGGCTTGTTGAAATAGCGCTGCGAGGCCGCTTCGATGCCGTAGGCGCCGGCGCCGAAGTACTCGCGGTTCAGATAGAGCTCGAGGATCTGCTTCTTGGAGAACCTGGCCTCCAGCCAGATCGCCAGGATCAGCTCCTGGGCCTTGCGGCGGTAGGTCTGGTTGGGCGTCAGGAACAGGGCGCGGGCAAGCTGCTGGGTGATGGTCGAGCCGCCGCGAAGCGGGCCGCCGCCGCCGTGGTGGGTCACGTTGTAGAGCTGGCTGCGCGCGATGCCCCAGGGGTTGAAGCCGAAGTGCCAATAGAACCAGCGGTCCTCGATGGCCACGAAGGCCTTGGGCACGTAGGGCGGCAGCTTGTCGAGGTCGACGGGCGGGGCGTACTGGCTGCCGCGCACCGCCACCAGGCCGCCGGAGCGGTCGAGGTAGGAGATCGAGGGTTGGCGCTTGACGTCATAGAGCTTCGAGGTGTCCGGCAGGTCGACCGAGAACACCGCGAAAAAGGCGACGCAGAAGATCAGCAGCCAGACGCCACCGACCAGCGCCCAATAGATGAACGACTGCAGCGGAGAACGCTTAGGACGGGATGCGTCGGGACCGCGACCGCCTGGGCCCGGCGACTGCGCGTTGGCCATGTGTCTTTCGTCGTCCTAGCGTCGTGGGTCGCCCGAACCCTTGGAGCGATCCATACCGCAGACCCTTCGTGATCAGGAAGGGTCTATCTTCACTTGTGTTGAGCGCATCGCGCTGGGTGATGCGCTCGGGGCAGACAAGCACGCGACAAGATTGATGAGATATGAACGCTCGCCCGGCGCCCCGGCGCGAGCCCCTTCCTTCTGGGCCAAGCTTCGGTCACATTCGCGCCCGAATGACCGGGAACGACCGGTGTCGAATCCAAGAGGAAGACGGCTGATGTTGCGGATGAAGGTTGCGCTGATGATGGCGCTGGCGGTGTTCGGTGCGGCGGCCTGCTCCTCGAAGACCTCGGGCGCGCTTCCCGACGATATGGACCTCGGCAATGCGAGCTCCAAGATCACCGTTGTGGAGTACGCCTCTGTGGGCTGCCCAGTCTGCGCGAAGTGGTACCGCGAGGTCTATCCGGCGTTCAAAACCAAGTACGTCGACTCAGGCAAGGTCCACTACGTGTTCCGCGAGATGCTGGTCGGCGGTGGACCGGAGATCGCCGTCGCGGCCTCCGGGTTCCTGGTCGCCCGCTGCGCCGGCAAGGACAAGTATTTCGCGGTCAACGACGCCATTTTCAAGAGCCAGGAACAGGCCTTCGCCGCGCCCCGCGAGACCCTGGTCGAGATCGCCAAGTCGGTGGGCATGACCGAGGACGGCTTCAACAAGTGCATCAATGACGAGTCGGCCATCAAGGCGCTAAACGACCGCGTCGAGCACCACAGCCGCGACGACCACGTCAACTCGACGCCGACCTTCGTGATCAACGGCAAGGCCATGGAGCCGGGCTATCACACGATGGACGAGATGGACGCGGCCATCAAGGCGGCGGGCGGCTGAGCTCGTCGCCGCGCTCCTGCGGGAAGGCCTTGGCGAAAGCTTAGCCTTGACAGATGGGGACGGCGCCGGACCTTCGCCACCCCCCACAAACGCATAGCAGCATTGCGAAAATAGCGGTTGCCCCCGCGATCTTAACACTGTTATCTTAGCGTTGCTCAGTTCGTGGTGCGTTGAGGGTGGGGATACCCGAGACGGTCAAACGCTGCGGGCCAGGCCGGCGCCTTGAGCAGGGGCGCCGCCACTCCCCGAACTGTTGGAGGGCTCATCATGAAGCTCCTTAGCCTTGCGGCCGCCTGCGCCGCCGTCGTCACTCTCTCCGCCGCCCCGGCCTTCGCGGCCGACCCGGTCGCCGCCAAGCTGCAGCAACCCCTCGCCCAGAAGACCAAGTTCATCGCCGGCGGCGCCGTGTTCAACTGCGAGGGCGACACCTGTCTCGCCCAAGCGGCGATGTCGAACACCTTGTCCAGCGACACCTGCAAGCTCGTCGTGAGCAAGGTCGGCCCGCTGGTTTCGTTCACCGGCGCCAGGCCGATGAACGATGAGCGCCTGAGCGCCTGCAACTCGACGGCCGTGGCCCACGCCGCCGGCCCGCAGCTCGCCAAGCAGTAGGCGAGCGAAACCCACTCCCAGCGGCTCTGTTGTCGAGCTTCTGAACTAAAGGGCGCCGGCCCCCGCCGGCGCCCTCTCTTTTTGCGCCGACCGCCCACCGTCGCGAAGGCGCCGGCGGGTGATTTTGCGGAAAGCGGCCAAGAGGCGCGCCCCGCGCGCGGGGACGGAACGCGCGAACCCCGTGACTATTCGTCGGGTCGCGGAGCCTCCCCCTGTGTTGCGGCGCCACAGATCGCGTGCTATCAGGCGCGCGGCTTTGGGACAGAGGTCTTTGCGACCTTTCGGACCGAAGTGCTTTTTCCAAGCGCTTTCAAGCCTTTAAGGCTGCAGCGGCGAACGCCGCCAGCGGCTCTCTAGACGCACCGGGCGGACCAATAAGTGGCGGACGATTCCAAGGCTTCGAATGTAGGCGGGCGCTACGCCCAGGCCCTGTTCGATCTGGCGAGTGAAACCAAGCAGATAGCTGCCGTCGAGGCCGATCTGAAATCCCTGAAGGCCGCGCTGCGCGACAGCCACGATCTTCGCGTTCTGGTGGGCTCGCCCGCCTTCAACGCCGAGGACAAGGGCAAGGGCCTGGTGGCCATCGCGGTCAAGGCCAAGTTCAACATCACCACCATCAAGCTCCTGGGCCTGTTGGCCACCAACGGGCGCGCCTCGTCGCTGGCCTCGGTGATCACCGGCTATGAAGCGTTGTCGGCCAAGGCCCGCGGCGCCGTTTCCGCCCAGGTGACCACCGCCATCGCGCTCAGCGCCGCCCAGTCCAAGGCGCTCGCCGCGGCGCTGCGCCAGGCGCTGGGCAAGGACCCTGAAATCGAGACCCGCGTCGACCCCGCCATCCTCGGCGGGATCAAGGTGCAGGTCGGATCCCGACTGTTCGACGCTTCGCTGAAGTCGAAGCTCGATTCCCTCAAATTCGCCCTGAAGAGAGCGTAAGACCCATGGATATCCGCGCCGCCGAAATCTCGGCCATTCTCAAGTCGCAGATCGCTAATTTTGGCGAAGAAGCCGACGTCTCGGACGTCGGTCAGGTCCTCTCGGTCGGCGATGGCATCGCCCGCGTGTTTGGCCTCGACAGCGTCCAGGCCGGCGAAATGGTCGAGTTCCCCAAGGCCGGCGTGAAGGGCATGGCGCTGAACCTCGAGCGCGACAACGTCGGGATCGTGATCTTCGGCGAAGATCGCGCGA
Source organism: Alphaproteobacteria bacterium (assembly GCA_025350685.1). Lineage (GTDB taxonomy): Bacteria > Pseudomonadota > Alphaproteobacteria > Caulobacterales > Caulobacteraceae > Phenylobacterium. The sequence continues at coordinate 17,476 of JANXXK010000285.1, forward strand.
TCTCGGAAGGCGATGAGGTCCGCCGCCTCGGCGAAATCGTTGACGTGCCGGTCGGCAAGGGCCTGCTGGGCCGGGTGGTCAATCCGCTGGGCGAGCCGATTGACGGCAAGGGTCCGCTGACGAACGTGGCCGAGCGCCGCCGGGTGGACGTGAAGGCCCCGGGCATTATCCCGCGCAAGTCGGTGCACGAGCCGGTGCAGACCGGCCTGAAGGCCATCGATACCCTGATCCCGATCGGCCGCGGCCAGCGCGAGTTGATCATCGGCGACCGCCAGACCGGCAAGACCGCCGTGGCGATCGACACCATCCTGAACCAGAAGGCGATCAACGCGGGGACCGACGAGAGCGCCAAGCTCTACTGCATCTACGTGGCGATCGGCCAGAAGCGCTCGACCGTCGCCCAGATCGTCAAGACGCTCGAGGAGCGCGGCGCGCTGGACTACACGATCGTGGTCTCGGCGACGGCCTCGGAGCCGGCGCCGCTGCAGTTCCTGGCGCCCTTCGCCGGCTGCGCCATGGGCGAGTGGTTCCGCGACAACGGCATGCACGCCGTGATCATCTATGACGACCTTTCCAAACAGGCCGTCGCCTATCGCCAGATGTCGCTCTTGCTGCGCCGCCCGCCGGGCCGCGAAGCCTATCCGGGCGACGTCTTCTATCTGCATAGCCGCCTGCTGGAGCGGGCCGCCAAGCTCAACGAAGACAATGGCTCCGGCTCGCTGACCGCGCTGCCGCTGATCGAGACCCAGGCCAACGACGTCTCGGCCTATATCCCGACCAACGTGATCTCGATCACCGACGGCCAGATCTTCCTGGAGACCGACCTGTTCTTCCAGGGCATCCGCCCGGCGGTGAACGTCGGCATCAGCGTCAGCCGCGTGGGCTCCTCGGCGCAGATCAAGGCGATGAAGACCGCGTCCGGCCCGATCAAGGGCGAACTGGCCCAGTACCGGGAAATGGCCGCCTTCGCGAAATTCGGCTCTGACCTGGACGCCGCCACCCAGCGCATGCTGGCGCGCGGCGAGCGCCTGACCGAGCTCCTGAAGCAGCCGCAGTACTCGCCGCTGTCGGTCGAGGAACAGGTGGCGGTGATCTACGCCGGCACCCGCGGCTATCTCGACAAGATCCCCACCGCCCAGGTCGGCCGCTTCGAGCGCGAGCTGCTGGCCAACCTGCACGACAAGCACCAGGGGGTGCTGGACAGGATCCGTATCGAGAAGGACCTGAAGACCATCGAGG
>JANXXK010000117.1 GCA_025350685.1 Alphaproteobacteria bacterium
TCGCGGCCCTATGGCGCCAGCGTCTGGAACGGCAAGCCCGGCGCGGTGGTCAGCGTCTCGCCCGGCGGCGTCGGCGGCTTCGGCGCCAACCATCACCTGCGCCAGTCGCTGGTGTTCCTGAACGTGCCGCTGCTCAGCCAGGAGGCCTACGTCGGCAACGCGTTCTCGCTGTTCGACGAGAAGGGCGAGCTGATCAACGAAGGCACGGCCGAATTCCTCCGCGCCTACGGCCAGGCGTTCTCGGCCTGGATCGAGACCATCGCGCCCGCCGCCGCGGGCCAGAAAGCCGCGTAAGCCATGCACAAGCTCCCCACGCTGTTCATCCCGCACGGCGCGGGGCCTTGTTTCTTCATGGACTGGACCCGGGGGCCCACTGACACCTGGGACCGCACCGCCGCCTGGCTGAAGGGCCTGGTCGCGGATCTGCCGGAGCGGCCCAAGGCCATCCTGGTGGTCTCCGGCCACTGGGAGGAGCCGCAGTTCACGGTCGGCTCGGCGGCCCGTCCGCCGATGCTGTTCGACTACTACGGCTTCCCGGAGGAGACCTATCGCCTGCGCTTCGACGCGCAGGGGTCCCCGCCGCTGGCCGGCCGGGTCCGTGAGCTGCTGGGCGCCGCGGGCTTTCCCACCGCCGAGGACGCCGAGCGCGGCTACGACCACGGGGTCTTCGTGCCCCTGTTGCTGGCGACGCCGGACGCCGACATCCCGGTGGTGCAGCTGTCGCTGCGCGGCGACCTCGATCCTGAGGCCCACTTGGCCGCCGGCCGGGCGCTCGCACCGCTTCGCGACGAGGGCGTGCTGATCGTCGGATCGGGGATGAGCTGGCACAATATGCGCGGCTTCTCGCCGGCCTTTACCGCCAAGTCCGAGGTTTTCGACGCCTGGCTGACGGCGGCCATGGCCGATCCGGCGAAACGCGACGCGGCGATCCGCAGCTGGGACGAAGGACCCTACGCCCGCGAAGCCCACCCGCGCGAAGAACACCTGGCGCCGTTGTTCGTCGCCGCCGGCGCGGCCGAGGGCGAGCCCGGGCGCCTGGCGTTCCGCGATGTGGCCATGGACGTGGCGATCTCCGGCTACGCGTTCGGCTAGCCACTAGAGATCCCGCCCACTTCTACTCCGCTCGGGGAGCGAGCGGCGAGGGCCTTCCTGCCGGTGATCCACACACCCGCCGTCGGGAGGGCCCTCTACGTTTTCAGGCCGCGGCGGTGGCCGCGGCGGCCTCGGCGGCGCGTTCCAGGGCGGCCTCGATCACCGCATAGAGCCGGCCGGCCTCGATGGGCTTGGCCACGAAATCGTCCATGCCGGCCTGCATATATTCGCTGACCTGGTGAGCCATGGCGTTGGCGGTCAGCGCCACGATCGGCGTGCGCGGCCGACCCTCGGCGCGCTCGCGGGCGCGGATCACGCCGGTGGCGGTGGGCCCGTCCATCTCCGGCATCTGCACGTCCATCAGGATCAGGTCCCAGGGCTCGCGCGCCCAGGCCGCGACCGCCTCGCGGCCGTTGCCGACGATCACCGGATCGACGCCGATCTGGCCCAACAGGGTCTTCAGCACCAACTGGTTCATGCCGTTGTCCTCGGCCGCCAGCACCCGCAGCGCGCACATTTCGGCATGCGGCGTCGGCTGGGCGGTGTGGCGCTCCGACCTGTCCGGCGCGTCGCCCAGCCGCTCCAGCGGCAGGTCGACGGTGAAGATCGCCCCTTGGCCGAGCGCACTCTTGGCGCAGATCGTCCCGCCCATCAGCTCGGCGAGGTCGCGGCAGATGGCCAGGCCCAGGCCTGTGCCGCCATAGCGCCGCGTGGTCGAGGCGTCGGCCTGCTCGAACTTCTGGAACAGGCCAGCCAGCTTGTCGGGCGCGACCCCGATGCCGGTGTCGGCGATGGCCAGGCGCAGCGTTCCGTTGCGACGGCTGACCTTGACTTCGACCCCGCCGCGCTCGGTGAACTTCAGCGCGTTGGAAATCAGGTTGTAGAGGATCTGGCGCACCCGGACGCTGTCACCGCGGTAGACCCCGCGGGCCGCCGGCTGGACCTTCAGGGTGAAGGCCAGGCCCTTGGCCTGGGCGGTCGCGGAGAAGGCGCTGAACGCACCGGTGGCGGTTTCGTCGATGTCGAACTCGGCCTGCTCCAGCTCCAGCTTGCCGGCCTCGATTTTCGAAAGATCGAGCACGTCGTTGAGGATCGCCAGCAGGCTCTCGCCGGACTGGCGGATTACGTCCAGTCGCTCGCGCTGCTGTTCGGTCAGGTCGTCCATGGCCATGGCCTGGGCCATGCCCAGGACCCCGTTCAGGGGCGTGCGGATCTCATGGCTCATGGTGGCCAGGAAGGCGCTCTTGGCGCGGGTGGCGGACTCCGCCTCCTCTTTGGCGTGGACCAGGGCGCGCTCGGCCACCTTTCGGTGGGTGATGTTCTGCATCGCCCCGATCATCCGGATCGGGCGCTGGTCGGCGTCGGCTTCGAAGATCACCGAGCCCTGCACCCAGACTTCCTTGTCGTCGGCGCGAACCACCCGGTATTCCGGACGATAGGGCTCGCCGGTCTCGATGTGGCGCTGCCAGGCGGCTTGCACATCGGGGACGTCGCGCGGATCGATGGTCACCCAGATGTCGCGGTAGAGCTCGTCGTAGGTTTTGGGCTCGGTGAAGAAGGTGTCCTCGGCCCCGACCTTGATCAGTTCCCGCCTGCGGTAGTCGAGCTCCCAGACGTGCAGGTCGGCGTTCTCCATGGCGAGCTTCAGCCTCTCTTCGGACTTCGCGGTCCGCTCCAGGGCCTCGACCATTTCGGTCACGTCATGGGTGGTGATGATCAGGCCGCCGACGTCGCCCGTGGAGTCGCGCCAGGGCGTGATCTCGGCCTGCAGCCAGCGGACCGAACCGTTGGGCCTGATCATCTCGACCCGGTCGGCGCTCAGTTGCTCGCCGGTCAGGCAGCGTTCGTAAGCGGCGCTCCACTTCTCCCGCGATTGCGGCACCAGGTCGTAGAGCGAACGGCCGATCACCTCCCGGCCCACCAGGTCGCGGCTTTCGATCCACCGCGGGCTCGTCGAGATCACCCTCATGTTGCGATCGGTCATCACCAGCGAGATCGGGGCCGCAGCGATGATCTCGGCGACAAGCTTCTGGGCCACGTCGCTCTCGCGCCGGGCGGCTTCGCGGGCACGCTTGGCGAGCTGGCGGGCCCACTCGTCGGCGACGAAATCGGCCAGGTCCTGCAGCCGGGCGGCGAGCTTCGGGTCGTATCGGCGCGGCTCCAGGCCCGCGACCCAGATGGCGCCGGGCGTCGAGCCATCCTCAATCTTGATCGGGGCGCCGGCGTAGAACCGCAGGTAGGGCGGCCCCTTGATCGCGGGGTGATCGCAAAAGCGTGGATCCCTGGGTGCATCCTCGACCCACAGGGTCTCGCCGGTGCCCATGGCGAACCGCACGGCGTCCGCATCCTTCGGATGGGCGACCTCGCGGCTGTTCCAGACCTCATCGCCGTCGACCAGGGTGATCTGGGCGTCGACGTCGCCAAACAGCGTGCGCGCCAGGCGCGTGGCGCGCTCGAACACGGCCCCGGACGGGTCCAGGCCCGTGGGCGTCTTCGGTGGACGCCGCATGGTCGGGCGCTTCACGCCGGTCATCGATCCTCGTGAGAGTCTTGTTCGCTAAGGGTCACATTAGGCGATTGACGTTAAGAAAGGGCTCCAGGGGGCCAGCGCCGGCGCAGCGCCGCGGCCAAGTGATGGAGCACGATCCCGCTGGTGGTGGCGACGTTCAGGCTGTCGAAATCGCCGGCCATGGCGATGCGCGCGGTCCGGCATTTCGCCAGGACCTCCAGCGGCAGGCCCGGCCCTTCCGCACCGAACAGCACCGCGGTTCGCCGCCCCGGCGTCACGGCCGCCAGGTCGGTGTCGCCGCCAGGGGACAGGGCGATGAGGTCGAAGCCCGCGCCCGCCAGAGCCTCGACCAGCGCGCCCGCCGACCCGGCGCGGGCGAAGGCCGTCGTCAGCGCCGCACCCACCGAGACGCGAATAGCCTTGCGGTAGAGCGGATCGCAGCAGCCGTCGTCGATCAGCACGGCGTCGGCGCCGAAGGCCGCGGCGTTGCGGAACAGGCCCCCCATGTTGTCGTGATTGGCGATGCCGACCAGGCCCACGACCAGGGCCTGCGCCGGCAGGCCAGCCAGCAGGCTCGCCAGGTCCGACTCGGCGCGCGTCCCCACCGCCAGCACGCCGCGGTGGATCGGAAAGCCCACCACCGCGTCCATCACCGCCTGGCCCGCGCAATAGACCTCCACGCCCGCGTCCAGCCCCGCCAGCAGGGGCGCCAGCGCCGCCGCCCGCTTCTCGGCGACCAGCACCGAGCGCAGGGGATGGCGCCGCGCTTGGATCAGCTTTTCCAGCACGACGAGGCCTTCGGCGATGAACCGGCCCTCGCGGCCGACCAGGTCGCGCTCGCGAACCTGGCGGTAGTCCGCGAGGCGTGGATCGTCGGGGTCATCGATCTGAACGAGGTCGGGCACGGCGGTTTGTTTGTCACGCGACGTTGCGCGGCTCCAGCCGGTTTGGAAGTTGACGCACGCGTCACTTTGCGATCTATACAATGCTAACATTCGGAGGACCGACCATGGCTGACGGCAATCTCGCGAACCTCGCCCAGGCTCAGAAAGCGGCCCGAGACGAGACTTACGCCCTGCCCCTGGAGAAGATGAATCCAGCGCAGCCGGCCCGCTTCCAGGCCGACACCATGTGGCCGATCTTCGAGCGCCTGCGCGCCGAGGACCCTGTGCACTACACCGCCGAGCACGACTTCGGCCCCTACTGGTCAATCACCAAGTACAACGACATCATGGCGGTCGACACCGATCACCAGCGCTTCTCCTCCGACTTCATGAAGGGCGGGATCAACATCGCCGGCGGCCAGTCCAACATGGACCCGCTGCCCATGTTCATCGCCATGGACCCGCCCAAGCACGATGTGCAGCGCAAGGTGGTGAGCCCGGCCGTCTCGCCGATGAGCCTGGCGGTCATGGAGCCGCAGATCCGTGAGCGGGCGGCCGCGATCCTCGACAGCCTGCCGATCGGCGAGGAGTTCGACTGGGTCGACCTGGTCTCCAAAGAGCTCACCGGCATGACGCTGGCGACGCTGTTCGACATGCCGCAGGAAGACCGCCGCCAGCTGGTCTACTGGTCCGACGTGGTCACCGCCGCCCCCGGTCAGGGCCTAATCGACACTCTCGAGCAGAAGATGGCGATCTTCGTCGAGTACCATGCCTACTTCACCAAGCTGTGGAACCAGCGGGTAAACGCCCCGCCGACCGGAGACCTGATCTCCATGCTGGCGCACGGCGAGGCGACCCGGAACATGGAGCCGCGCGAGTTCTTCGGGAACATCGTGCTGCTGACCGTCGGCGGCAACGACACCACGCGGAACACGATCAGCGGCTCGATCCTGGCGCTGAACCAGAATCCCGATCAATACAGGAAGTTACGGGAAAATCCTGGCCTGATACCTTCGATGGTCTCGGAGACCATCCGCTGGCAGACACCGCTCGCCCACATGCGCCGCACGGCCACGGAAAACGTGGAGTTTCGCGGCAGGACCATCCGCGAGGGCGAGAAGGTGATCATGTGGTACGTCTCGGGCAACCGCGACGAAGAGGTCATCGACCGGCCCAACGACTACGTCATCGACCGCGAGCGGCCGCGCACCCACATCTCCTTCGGCTTCGGCATCCACCGCTGTGTGGGCAACCGCCTTGCCGAGCTGCAGCTGAAGATCATCTGGGAAGAGATCCTCAAGCGCTTCCCGGTCATCGAGGTGGTCGGCGAGCCCAAGCGCGTCTACTCGAGCTTCGTGAAGGGCTACGAGCGGATGAACGTGGTCATTCCGAAGCGCGCCTAGACCCGCGTCTAGCGGTCCTCCGGCGTCTCCCGCACCCGCACGATCAACGACTGGCTGGCCGTGGCCCTCAGCTCGCCGTCCTGGGCGAAAAGGTACATCGCGCCATGGCCGAAGCCACCGTGGACCCCCAGGATTCGGATGTCGCAGAGCACCCATTCGGTGGGCACGATCCGGCGAATGCGCAGCGTGTTGTCCAGGCTGTTGCCGCCGGCGTTCTGACCCAGCGCACTGCCGATCCCCGACGGCACATGGTCGGCCATGATCGCCAGCATCGAGGCGTCGATGGCGAATTTTTCGCGCGGCCGGATCCACAGCAACAGCCGTCCGTCCTCCTCAGGGTAGCCCGGCCGGTCGAAGCCATATCGGCCCTTGGCGACCCGCACCTCGATGCGGCTGTGCAGCCCGCCGGCGTCATTGCGCCAGTGCTCGGTGGGCGGGCAATCCTTCGGCGCCGGCGCCTCGGGCGCCTGCATCCACTGCTGCGACAGCTCACTCGGCCGCGCGCCAAGCGCGGCGTTGACCGTGAATATCTCCTTGTCGCCCACATGGCCGACGACGCGCGCCTGGCTGTTGTACTTGCCCGACGCCGGCACCCAGACGTCGAGGTCGACCACGCTGGGCGGCCGGGCGTAGGACAGGTACTGCGCGGTGGCCCAGATCAGCGGCCGGCCGGTGGTCCGCTCCATGGCCCCGATGGCCGATGCCAGGCCGATACCGCCGAACATGAAGCAGTTCCCCGGCGGCCCGACGCAGACGCCCTCGGTCAGTGGCATGTACCAGCGGTGCGGATTGTGGGTGGCGCGCAGGTCGAAGAACAGGGGGTCCATGCGGCCTTCCTGAGCCCGCTCCCCGGCGTTCGCAAGGCTGTCTGCGAAAGCGACAGCGGCCGCACCCACCGGAGTGGATGCGGCCGCCGAGCAGGTCAGGCTCGCGCCTTTGCGCCGTTAGTCGTTCCAGTCGTCGTTGTCGTCGTGATCGTGATAGCGCTCGCGGGAGCCGTAGCGCGGCTGCCCGTATTCGCTGTTGTAGCTGTAGCGGCTGTCGTAGCCGCCGCGGCTGTAGCCGTAGCTCGGCTGGGCATAGCTATAGCCATAGCTCGGTCGGGCGTAGCTGTAGTCATAGCTCGGCTGGGCGTAGCTGTAGCTTCGCTGGGCGTAGCCGTAGCTCGGCTCGCTGTAGTAGCCGTTCGAGTAGCCGCTCGAGTTGTAGTAGCGGCTGTTGTAGCCCTGCGAGCCGCAGGACGAGTTGCGGGCGATGTTGTTGCCGATCACGGCGCCGGCGACACCGCCGATGGCGGCTCCGCCTGCACGGCCGCCATGGTGAGCGGCGAGGTTGGAGCCCAGCGCCGCACCGGCCAGCGCGCCGATGATGGTCCCGACCGAGCCGTCGCTGCGGCGGCAGTCCTGTTGGGCGTAGCGGTAGTCCTGGGCGAAGCTGGGGGTGGCGACAGCGCCGGCCGCCAGGGCGGCGATCACGGCGCCAGAGATAGCGGCGACTTTCATGTCCTTACTCCGGTCCTTGGTTGGGGCGGAGCCGGAAGACCCGGCGCCGCTCATGGACTGGAATTTGATCCCCCGCCGCTGAACCGGGTCTGAGGCCGCTGTTATCTTCGGTTCATACTGGAAATCAGGCTGTTATCTTCACCGGCAAGGTCTCGTAGCCCTTCACGAAGCTCGAGCGGACGCGCCTTGGCTCGCCGACCACCTCGACGTAGCTCCAGCGCTTCATGATCTCTTCCCAGACGATCTTCAGCTGCAGCTCAGCCAGCCGGTTGCCGACGCAGCGGTGGATGCCGAAGCCGAATGACAGGTGTTGGCGGGGCCGCGCGCGGTCGATGATGAACTCATCGGCCCGCTCGATCTCGGTCTCGTCGCGGTTGCCCGAGACGTACCACATGACCACCTTGTCGCCCTTCTTGATGCGGGTCCCGGCGATCTCGGTGTCCTCGGTGGCCGTGCGGCGCATGTGCGCCAGCGGCGTCTGCCAGCGGATGATTTCCGGCACCATCGAGGTGATCAGGCTGCGGTCGGCGCGCAGCTTGTCGTACTGCTCGGGGAACCTGTTCAGCGCCAGCACGCCCCCGGAGATCGAGTTGCGCGTGGTGTCGTTGCCGCCGACGATCAGCAAGATCAGGTTGCCGAGGTACTCCTGAGGGGTCATCCCCTGAGTGTGCTCGCCGTGGGCCATCATCGACACCAGGTCGCCGGCCGGCGACAGCTTGATCCGCTCGTTCCACAGCCGCGTGAAGTATTCCAGGCACTCCATCAGTTCTTCCTGGCGGGCTTCCTCGGTCTCGCAGATGCCGCCGGGCATCGGCAGGCAGGTCGCCACGTCCGACCAGCGGGTCAGCTTGCGCCGCTCCTCGAACGGGAAGTCGAACAGAGTGGCCAGCATCTGGGTGGTCAGCTCGATGGAGACCTTGTCGACCCAGTCGAATTCCTCGCCGATCGGCAGGGCATCGAGGATCTTGCCCGCCCGCTCGCGGATGATCGGCTCCAGGTTCTGCAGATTGGCCGGCGAGACGACCGGGCTGACGGTCTTGCGCTGCACGTCGTGGCGCGGCGGGTCCATGGCGATGAAGCTCGGACGGCGCAGGTCCTTCGCCGCGTCGCGGATGGTGATGCCACCCAGCGCCGCGTCCGACGAGAACACCTGGTGATTGGTGTCGACGCTCATGATGTCCTGATAGCGGCTCACCGACCAATAGGGACCGAACTCGCCGTGGTGGCACCAGTGCACCGGCGCCTCGCGCCGCAGCCGCTCGAAATAGGGCCAGAAGCTGTCGTTGAG
>JANXXK010000319.1 GCA_025350685.1 Alphaproteobacteria bacterium
GGTAGCGGCCGGTCTCGGCGTTGCGCAGCGTCTCCAGCGATGGGGTGGCCGAGGCCAGGACCACGGCGGCGGCTTCGATCTTGCCCCGCGCCACGGCCAGGTCGCGGGCGTGGTAGATGAAGCCCTCCTCCTGCTTGAACGAGCCGTCGTGTTCCTCGTCCACGACGATCAGGCCCAGATATCGAAAGGGCAGGAACAGGGCGGAGCGGGCGCCGACCACGATCCGGCAGCTTCCGGCGGCGACGGCTTCCCAGACGCGGCGACGGGCGGGCGGGGCCACGTCGGAGTGCCACTCGCCCGGCGCCGCGCCAAAGCGGCCCGCGACCCGGGCGATCACCGCCTGGGTCAACGCGATCTCCGGCAGCAGGATCAGCACCTGGGCGGCCGGATCAGCGGCCAGCGCGGCGGCGGCAGCCTCCAGATAGACCTCGGTCTTGCCCGACCCGGTCACCCCGTCCAGCAGCGCCACATTGAATCCGCCCTCGGCCAGCATGGCCTTCAGGGCCTCGGCGGCGGCAGCCTGGCTGGCGTTGAGGATCGAGCCCGCCCGCGCCGGGTCCGGCGCCACAAAGGTCGCCTGCGCCTCCACCATCCGGATCGCCAGGACACCCTCGTCGATCAGCGCCTTGACCACACCCGACGAGACGCCCGCCGCCCGCGCCAAGTCTACCGGGCTCATCGCCTTGCTGGCGACGGCCTCCAGCACCTTGGCCCGAGACGCCGTCGGCCGCGCCGGGGCCACGCCGGTGGCCTCCACAACCCGCACCGGCTTGGGCTTCGGCGCCCGGGCCCCACGCAAGGCGATCGCCAACGGCTGACCCGGCCAGTCCACCGAGTAGCGCGCCGCCCACTGCACGAACTCCACGGTCCTCGGCGGCAGGCGCGGTTCCTCCAGCAAGGCTGCCAGCGGCTTCAGCGGCCGGTTGCCGCCCAGCGCCTCGCGCAGCCCGACCACCACGCCGCGCAGCAACCGGGGCCCCAGCGGCGCGGACACCTGGTCGCCCAGTTCCAAGCCCATGCCCTCCGGCTCGGCGTAGTCGAACGCCTCGGGAAGCGGCATCGGCAGGAGAACAGAAGCGATACGGGCCATCAGGAGGGTTTTGCGCGCATCGCCGTTCCCGCTACAAGCGTCCTCCGCATTCTCAAGGTCATTTCCATGCAGCTGTTCCTCGACACCACCGACGTGGCCGTCCTCAAGGACCTCGCCGCCACCGGCCTGGTGGATGGCGTCACCACCAATCCGACCCTGATCGCCAAGTCGGGCCGCCCGATGCTGCAGGTGATCGCCGAGATCTGCGCGGCCATTGAGGGTCCGGTCAGCGCCGAGGTCGCCGCCATGGACACCGCCGGCATGCTGGACGAGGGCCGCAGGCTGGCCGCCATCGCGCCGAACGTGGTGGTGAAGGTGCCGCTGACCCGCGACGGCCTGATCGCCACCCGCGAATTCGCCCACGAGGGCATCGCCACCAATGTCACCCTGTGCTTCTCCGCCGCCCAGGCCCTGCTCGCCGCCAAGGCGGGCGCGAGCTACATCAGCCCGTTCATCGGCCGCCTCGACGACGTGGGCGCCGACGGCATGGACCTGATCGTCGAGATCCGCGCGATCTACGACAACTACGGCTTCGACACCGAGATTCTGGCCGCCTCGATCCGCAGCCCCGCGCACGTGACCACCGCCGCGCTGGCCGGCGCCAACTGCGCCACCATCCCGCCCGACGTGTTCAACGCCCTCTTCAAGCACCCGTTAACCGAACGGGGCCTTGATCAGTTCATGGCGGACTGGGCCAAGACGGGCCAGTCCATCTTGTAGCAGCGCGTTTCCAGGCGAAGCCGTCCGGAAGAGCGCCAGGTAAGGATGGAGTTTCGCGCATGGACGGTTCGCAGGGCGGCATTGATGAGGCCCCGCTTGAACCGGCCGCCGTGCGCCGGTTTCTCTCTGACAATCCGCAGTTCCTGACCGGCGACGACGGGCTCTTGGGCGAGCTTGGCCTAAAGGTCGCGCAAGGCAACGTCGTGGACTTCGGCCCTGCCGCGCTGGCCCGCGTCCACGCCGCCCATCAGCGCGAGGCCAGCCAGCGCCAGCAGATCGAGGAGACGGCCCGCGCCAACTTCTCCGCCCAGGCCCAGACCCACGGCGCCGTGGTCGACCTGCTCGACGCCCGCAACCACACCGACCTCGCCCGCCGCGTCGATGAACTGGCCCAGCAACGCTTCGGCCTCGCCGCCGGCGTCATCGCGCTGGAGACCGAGGCCCACCCCCCGGCCGGCTGGCGGATGCTGGTCGAGGGCCAGGTGGACATGATCCTGGGCGGCCCGCAGCGGCTGGCCCGCATGGGCTTTTCGCCGACCGCGCTCGGCCTGTTCGGCGACCAGGGCGAAGCCATCAAATCCATGGCCATGGTCCGCATGGCGATCTGGGAGCCGTCGCGCCAGGGCCTGCTGGCCTTCGGCAGCCCCGATCCGGAGGGCTTCACCGAGGACATGGGGACCGAGCTCGTCGCCTTCCTCGCCCGCGTGGTCGAGCGCACCGCCGAGCGCTGGCCGGTTTTGTGAGTGTGGGCCTGTGACCATGGCGCGGGATGCTCTGACGCAGTGGCTGGAGCACCTGGCCCATGAGCGCCGCGCCTCGCCGCGCACGCTGGAGGCCTACGGCTTCGCCGCCAACCGCTACATCTCGTTCCTCGAACAGCATCGCGGCGAGACCATCACCCTGGAGGTCCTCTCAAGCCTGACTGCCGGCGAGGTGCGCGCCTGGCTCGCCCACCTGCGTCAGGGCGAAAGGCCGCTCTCGCCCCGCTCGCTTTCCCAGGCGCTCTCGGCCATCCGCACATTTCACCGCTTCCTCGACGTGCGCCTGGGCGCCCCCAACGCCGCCATCGCCCTGGTCCGCGGGCCGCGCGTGGTGCCCGGCGCGCCGCGCCCGGTCAGCGAGGACCAGGCTATGGGCATGATCGCCGAGCCCGGCCTCGACCCTGACCGCGAGGACTGGGAGGCCGCCCGCGACGAGGCGGTGCTGACCCTGCTCTACGGCTGCGGCCTGCGAATCTCAGAGGCCCTGTCGCTGAAACGCTCCGACGCCCCGCTGCCGGAAGCCCTGCGCATCCTCGGCAAGGGGTCAAAGACGCGCATCGTCCCGGTCCTGCCGGCCGTGCGCGAGGCGATCGACGCCTACCTCGCCGACGTCCCCTTCGTGCTGGCCCCCGACGAGCCGCTGTTCCGCGCCAAGCGCGGCGGGGCGCTCAGTCCGCGCCAGGTCCAGGCGACGGTGCAGACCCTCAGAGGCCGCCTCGGCCTGCCCGACAGCGCCACGCCACATGCGCTGCGCCACTCCTTCGCGACGCACCTGCTGGGCGCCGGCGCCGACCTGCGTTCAATCCAGGAGCTGCTGGGCCACGCCTCGCTCTCGACCACCCAGCGCTACACCCAGGTCGACGCCGCGGCCCTGCTCAGCGCCTATTCCAAGGCGCATCCTCACGCTTAGGGCGCACGCCTAGTCCTTCGGCAGCATCTCCTGGGCGTTCCAGTCGATGATCGCCGCCATGGCGCGCTCGATCCAGCACTTGAACAGCGCCACGCCGCGCTCATTCGCCGTGTCCAGGGTCCCGATCGCCACCACCGGCCAGGCCAGCCCCAGCATCACCCAGAACCGGTAGTCGTCGAGGCAGTCGTCCAGGCTGTAGCCCTTCACCCCCTCGGCCACGAGGCGGCTGTGATAGATGCCCAGCAGTTCGCGCTCGTGCTTGCGCCGCACTTCGATCTCCAGGCTGCCGGTCAAGAGATAGGCCAGGTCGAAGAGCCCGTTGCCCTTGAAAATGATCTGCCAGTCGGCCACCGCGAACGGCATCACCTCGCAGCCGGCGCGGAAGAACATGTTGTCGGCGCGGTAGTCGCCGTGGGCCATGGTCCGGGGCCGCGCGAAAGCCTCGTCGAGCATCGACTTCATGTGCGTCACGAGCCGCTCGCCAGCCTGGCGCACCTGCGGCTTCATCCCATCGCCGACGAAATCGAGCACTGCCGGCCAGCATTGGGCGCAGATGTCGGCGAGCCGCTTGAACTCCGGCGAGTTGATCGCCAGCAGCCAGTCGAGCTCGTCAAGCACAGGGTCGCCCCACCACCTTGCGTGCAGCCGCGCCAGCGCATCGACCGCCATGGCCGCGTTGTCGAAATTCAGCCCCGCGACCTGGTCGCCGATCACAGAGGGCGCAAGGTCCTCCAGCAGCAGGATGAAATCGCGGCTCTTCGGGTCGAAGGCGCTGTAGTGGGCGTGGGGCGCGCGCATCGGCGTCGAAGGCGCCATTTGGGTGTAGAAGCCGACCTCCTTCTCATAGAAGTTGAAGGCCTCGTCGATGGTCCGTGCGCCGGGGTCGATCGGCGGCAGCTTGGCGATCAGGGTGCAGGGCATGCCCTCCGGCGTCCCCTCGCACTCCAGGGTCAGACGGCGCAGCAGGCTCATGAAGCCCACGCCCACCGCCAGCGGCTCGGACGAAAAGCTCTTCACCACGCCCTCGCCGATCAGCCCGTCGGCGCGCAGCACCTCAGTCAACCAGGCCGGCGTCATCGCCTCGACCGTGGTTGGAAATCCCGGGTCGCTCATCGTTTCCCCCACCTTTTTTCTGAACCCTATGGGTTTTGGCCGGAGTGTCGAGAACTTGCCGTATCGGCGCTATCTCAGATGCGCGGTCTCATTGAGGCTGAGCACATTGCGCTGGCCCGAGCGGGCGCACATGTAGCGATGCACCGACGTATAGCGCGGCTCGAAGAACAGCCGCGGCGCCATGCCCAGCACATGCGCCGTCCAGACGTTGACCACGCCGCCGTGGCAGAACACCACCACCCGCTGGCCGGAGTGGGCGGCGATGATCTCCTCCAGCGCCTTCACCACCATCGCCTGGAAGGCTCCGATGTCGATGTCGTGCTCGCCGTCGGCCAGCCGCTTCCAGCGGGCATAGTCCTCGCGCTTCAGCTCCTCCATCGGCGTGTAGGCGCCGGTCCCCTGGTCGAACTCGACGATGCCGTCGTGCTGGACGAGGCTGTGTCCCTTCATCTCGGTGAACGGCTGCGCTGTCTCCACCGCGCGGCGCATGGTGCTGGAATAGACCGCGTCGAAGGCTTCCGGCTCGAGCCATCGGGCGACCCGCTGGGCCTGGTCCCAGCCCTCCGCCGTCAGCGGCGGATCGTCGGTGGCCTCGGTCCGCTCCGGCAGCCCATGTCGGACCAGCACCAGTTCCATGGATCATCCCCCTCAGGTTCTGGCGCGAACCTGGGGCAGAACGGTGCCGCCGGGCAAGGGGCTTGGGCGGTGTGAGCGTTACTTGCCGGTCGCGCCGGTCGCGAACGTGCCGTCGCCGTGAACGCTGTAGCGGACGATCACCGGAACCGAGCAGCCCTGGGCGTCGCGTCGCAGGACCAGCAGGTGCTCGTCGGCCGGCGGCATCTGAGCCAGGGACTGCACGCTCGCGCCTGGCGCGCCCTTCAGCGCAGGCGGCTTGAAGTCGACGGGCCGCGCCAGCCACATGTCACAGCGGCTGGACCCGGGCGTGACCAGCGGCGCGGGCGGTTGTGCGGCGGCGATCTGGGCCATCAGGAGCATGGCGATCATGGCGCTTGTCTCCGTTCGTGGGATGGCCCGGAAGCTGCCACTCGCGCAGCGCCGCGGCAAATTAACTTTCGGGCGTGCCTTTGGCGTAGCGGATCCAGGCGATGTCGGAGCCGACGTCGCGGCCCTGCTCCAGGCAGACGAAGCCTTCGCGAACGTAGAATGCCTGGGCCCGCAGGTTCGGCGCCTGGACCTTCAACGACACTGGCCCCGGCTCGGCCACCAACAGCACATGGTCGAGCAGCGCCTTACCGACGCCGCGCCCGCGGGCGTCCACATAGAGCGAGTGGATGAAATTCTGTGGCCGGTAGAAGCCGGCGATGCCCAGCAGGGCGCCGCCGCCGTCCGCGGCCACATAGACCTCCTCCTCACCGGCTGAGCGCAGGAAGTCCTCGCGGCTGTGCCGCTCCGGCGGCAGCCAGGTGAAGGTCTCCGTGAGCACCCGCAGGTAGAGGTCCGCACAGGCGCCGCTCTCGTCGGACCTAGCGCGACGTATGTCCACGGGAAGGCTCAGGCCTGCATGGTCCACCCCTCGACGCCCATGGCGGCCTGGCGAAGGGCTTCGGAGCGGGTGGGGTGCGGGTGGCAGGTGCGGGCCACGTCCTCGGACGCGGCGCGGAATTCCATGGCCACGCAGTATTCGCCGATCATCTCGGAGACCGATGGGCCGATCAGGTGCGCGCCCAGGATCTCGTCGGTGACCGCGTCGGCGAGGATCTTCACGAAGCCATCGGTCTCGTGGTTGATCTTGGCGCGGCTGTTGGCGCTGAATGGGAACTTGCCGGCCTTGTAGGCGCGGCCCTCGGCCTTCAGCTCTTCCTCGGTCTTGCCGACCCAGGCGACTTCCGGGGCGGTGTAGACCACGCTCGGGACGATGCCGTAGTTCACGTGACCCGCCTTGCCGGCGATGGTCTCGATGCAGGCGACGGCCTCTTCCTCGGCCTTGTGCGCCAGCATCGGGCCGAGCGTCACGTCGCCGATCGCCCAGACGCCGGGCGCCGAGGTCTTCCAGTGGTCGGTCGGAATGAAGCCGCGCTTGTCCGGCGTGATCCCGACGCTCTCCAGGCCGAGCCCCTCAGTGAACGGCCGGCGTCCGATCGCCAGCAGCACATAGTCGGCTTTCAGCGTCTCCGTCGCCCCGCCGGCCACCGGCTCGACGGTCAGCTCGACACCGGACTTGGACGCCTTGGCCCCGGTCACCTTGGACGACAGTTTGAAGGTGAAGCCCTGCTTGGTCAGCGCCCGCTGGAAGGTCTTCGCGACCTCGGCGTCCATGCCGGGCGAGATGCGGTCGAGGAACTCCACCACAGTCACCTCGGCGCCCAGCCGGCGCCATACCGAGCCCAGTTCCAGGCCGATAATCCCCGCGCCGATCACCAACAGGCTCTTGGGAACCTTGGGCAGCGACAGCGCGCCGGTGGAATCGACGATCCGGTCCTGGTCGACGGTCACGCCCGGCAGGCCGGCCGGCTCCGAGCCCGTGGCGACGACGATGTTTTTGGCGTCCAGCGTCGTGGTCTTGCCGGCGGCGTCCACCACCTCGACCTTGCCGGCCCCGGCGAGGCGGCCCCAGCCGATCACCCGGTCGACCTTGTTCTTCTTGAACAGAAACTCGATGCCCTTGGTGAGCGCCGTCACCGACTCCGCCTTCTGCGCCATCATCTGCGACAGGTTCAGCTTGGGCGTGACGTCGATGCCGAGCTTGGCGAACTCGCTTCCCGCCGCGGCGAACATCTCCGAGGCGTGCAGCAGCGCCTTGGACGGCATGCAACCGACGTTCAGGCAGGTGCCCCCCAGCGTGTCGCCACCGTTCACCCCCTTGTCGACGCAGGCGACCTTCAGGCCCAGCTGCCCCGCGCGGATCGCGGCGTTGTAGCCGCCCGGGCCGCCCCCGATGATGACGACGTCGTATTGGGCCATGGGTATCTGCGCCTGCTGCAAAAGTGCGGGCTCAGATATAGGCATTTTCTGCGCGAAGCGAGCGGC
The DNA here is from genome assembly GCA_025350685.1 of Alphaproteobacteria bacterium. Lineage (GTDB taxonomy): Bacteria > Pseudomonadota > Alphaproteobacteria > Caulobacterales > Caulobacteraceae > Phenylobacterium. The sequence goes on from JANXXK010000319.1 coordinate 7,583, forward strand.
GGCAAGGCCCGTGACGTCAATCCGCCGGGTCGTCGGGTAGCCGGCTTCCCCGGCGGTGAAAGAGCGCCGCCATCCAGCCGTTGATCAGGCCGAGTGGGGACAGCGATAGCGCCAGGGCGACGACCGCCCGGGCTGGACTTCCGATCGGCGCGATCTCGGAGGGCGTGGCGCGACAGGTGCGGATGAAGACCCGCGCCGCTTCGGCGTCATCTTCGGGGGCCCAGAGCCGGAACCCGCCCATGGCCAGTTGCATGTAGGGCGCGGCTTGCCCCCAGTTCTCGTTCTGCAGAAAGACGTCCATGCCCGAGGCTCGGAGGGCGGCCGCCGCAGTCTGAGCCTCGCTCATATCGAGGAACCGGGCGACTTCTCTCAGAGCCATGGTCGAGCTTGGCCCGGCGCTCATGCGCCGTCCAGCCTACAGATCGAGCAGCAGGCGCTGCGGGTCCTCGATGGCTTCCTTCACATGCACCAGGAAGGTCACCGCGCCCTGGCCGTCGACCACCCGGTGGTCGTAGCTGAGCGCCAGGTACATCATCGGCCGGATCACGACCTGCCCGCCCACGGCCATCGGCCGCTCCTGGATCTTGTGCATGCCGAGCACGCCCGACTGCGGCGCATTCAGGATCGGCGTCGACATCAGCGAGCCATAGACCCCGCCATTGGAGATGGTGAAGGTCCCGCCCTGCAGGTCCTCCAGCGCCAGATGGCCGTCGCGGGCCTTCTTGCCCAGCGCGCCGATGGCCTTTTCGATCTCGGCCAGGCCCATGGCGTCGGCGTCGCGGACCACCGGGACGACGAGCCCCTTCTCCGTGCCGACGGCGACGCCGATGTCGTAGTGGTTCTTGAAGATGATGTCCGTTCCGTCGATCTCGGCGTTGACGTCGGGGACCATCTTCAGGCCGTGGATCACCGCGCGCACGAAGAAGCCCATGAAGCCGAGCTTGACCCCGTGGGTCTTCTCGAAGGCGTCCTTGTACTGGGCCCTGAGCGCCATCACCGCGCTCATGTCCACCTCGGTGAAGGTGGTCAGCATGGCGGCGTTGTTCTGGGCCTCCTTGAGCCGGCGCGCGATCGTCTGGCGCAGGCGGGTCATCTTCACCCGCTCCTCGCGCGCATGCACCTCGCGCGGTGCGGAGGGGGCGGGCGGCGCAGGCGCCTTGG
>JANXXK010000335.1 GCA_025350685.1 Alphaproteobacteria bacterium
ATGGCCGCCGCCGCCGCCATCGCCGGACATATCGCCGACGTCAGGGACTTCCTGTGAGCCCCCGCCTCGACCACGTCACCATCGCGGTCCGCGACGTCGACGCCGCCATCGACGCCTACCGCCGCCTGCTCGGCCTGGAGCCCGACATCGAGCCCGGCGGCGGCGCCAAGCGCGCCTGGTTCCGCTTCCCCAATATGGCGCTGGAAGTGATCGGTCCTGATGGCGACGGCCCGGCAGGCGACCGGGTCCGCGGATGGCTCGACGCCAATGGCGAGGGCGTGTGGATCGTGGCCTTCGCCGCCCCCATTCCTAGCGAAGGTGGCCTCGATGCGGTCGCCAGGCTCTGCGAACGCCGGGGCCTCAAGGTCTCCGAGCGCACACCTCGCGCCGTCCTCCTCGACCCCGCCAGCCTGGCCGGTCTGCAGGTGCTGTTCTTCGACGGCCCCGCCCCGCCCGCCAAGTCGACCGGCCCCGTCGCCGGCCTCGACCACGTGGTGATCCGCACCCCCAACGCCGACCGCGCCGTGGCCAACTTCGGCGGCCGCCTGGGTCTCGACCTGCGCCTCGACCGCTCCAACGAGAGCTGGGGCGTGCGGCAACTGTTCTTCAAGGCGGGCGACGCGGTGGTCGAATTCGGCGCCAGCCTGAAGACCCCGCCCAGCGACGGCCTCGACAGCTTCGGCGGCCTCGCCTGGCGGGTGCCCGATCCGGTCGCCGCCCAGGCTGCCATGGCCGCCGCCGGCTTCGACGTCTCGGAGGTCCGCACCGGCCGCAAGCCCGGCACCCACGTCTTCACCGTGCGCGATGCGCCGGCCGGCGTGCCGACCCTGATGCTCTCCGCCGAACCCGCACCAAGTCTTGCTGAGGGGGGGGGCGCCTGATGGACGCCTTCACCCGCCTGGACGCCAAGGTCGTCCCCCTGCCCCTGGCCAATATCGACACCGACCAGATCATCCCCAAGCAGTTCCTCAAGACCGTGGAGCGCGAGGGCCTGGCTAAGGGTCTGTTCTACGACCTGCGCTTCGACGGTGAGGGAAACCCACGACCGTCCTTCGTGCTCAACCGCCCGGAGTACAAGGGCGCCGGCGTGCTGGTGGCCGGGGACAACTTCGGCTGCGGCTCGAGCCGCGAGCACGCCCCCTGGGCGCTGATGGATTTCGGCATCAAGTGCGTGGTGTCCACCAGCTTCGCCGACATCTTCTACAACAACTGCTTCCAGAACGGCCTGCTGCCGGTGGTGCTGAAGGCCGACGAAGTCCAGGCGCTTATGGAGGAGGCCAAGGGCGGCAACCACCTGGTCACCGTCGACCTGGAGACCCAGACCGTGGTCTCGCCGTCCGGCCGCACCTTCACCTTCGAGGTCGACGCCCAGCGCAAGGACAAGATGCTGCGCGGTCTCGACCCGATCGGCGAGACCCTGATCGCCGCCCCGGACATCGACGTCTATGAGATGAAGCAGGCGCTGGCCAGACCCTGGCTCGAAGACGCATGACCGTGATCATCGCCGGCACGGTGCGCGTCCCGCCGGAGAACCTGGCCGGCCTCAAGCCGCACATGCTGGCCATGCTCACCGCCAGCCGGGCTGAAGACGGTTGCCATGAGTATTCCTACGCCGAGGACGTGGCCGAGCCCGGCCTGATCCGGGTCTACGAGGCCTGGCGCGCCGCCTGGCCGGGCTTCGGGGTATCCGACCGCAAGCTCTTCGCCTACGAGACCGCCTCGCAACGTCCGCTCTGATACTGAGACCCTGATGACCGACCTGCTGCTCCTGCCCGGCGACGGGATCGGGCCCGAAGTGACCGCCCAGGCGCGCCGCGTCGCCGAGGCCATCGCGCCGGACCTCTCGATCGCCGAGGCGCCGTTCGGCGGCATCAGCTTCGACCAGCTCGGCACGCCGCTCTCCGACGACACCCTGGCCGCGGCGAAGGCCGCCAAGGCCGTGCTGATGGGCGCCGTCGGCGGGCCCAAGTGGAAGGATGCGCCGCGCGACAAGCGCCCGGAGGCCGGGCTCCTGTCCTTGCGCACCGGCATGGCGGTGTTCGCCAACCTGCGCCCCGCCATCTGCTTCCAGCCGCTGGCCAACGCCTCGTCGCTGAAACGCGAGCTGGTCGAGGGCCTCGACCTGATGATCGTCCGCGAACTGACCGGCGGGGTCTATTTCGGCCAGCCTCGGTTCATCGAGGACCTGCCCGGCGGCGGCCGCCGAGCCGTCGACACCCAAGTCTACACTACCGCCGAGATCGAACGCGTCGCCCGCGTCGCCTTCGATCTGGCCCGCGGCCGCCGCAACAAGGTCTCCAGCGCCGAGAAGTCCAACGTCATGGAAACGGGGCTGTTGTGGCGGGAAGTCGTCACGGATCTGCACAAGCGCGAGTACGCCGACGTCGAGCTGGAGCACATCCTGGCCGACAACGCGGCCATGCAGATCGTGAAGAACCCCAAGCAGTTCGACGTCATGGTCACCGACAACTTGTTCGGCGACATCCTATCGGACGCCGCGGCCCAGCTCACCGGCTCGCTGGGGATGTTGCCGTCAGCGGCCCTCGGCGTGCCCGGAACGCCTGGCCTCTACGAGCCGATCCACGGCTCGGCGCCGGACATCGCCGGCAAGGGCGTCGCCAACCCGCTGGCTTCGATCCTCTCCTTCGAGATGGCCCTGCGCTGGTCGCTCGGCCGCGCCCACCTGGCCGACAAACTCTACGCCGCCGTCGGCGCGGCCCTGGAAAAGGGCGCCCGCACCCCCGACCTCGGCGGCAAGCTCACCACCGTCGAGATGGGCGACGCGGTCCTCGCCGAGCTCTAGGCGGCCGCCATCGCCTTCAGCCCGCGCGCCTTGGCCTCGGCCGCGGAGTAGTAGACCAGCCCGTCGCCCCAATCGTGGGTGACCGTGTCGGCCGGCGGCTTGGCGTCTTCCCCGCAAAGGAACGCCAGTTCCTGGCCGGTCAGCATCCCCCACCGCGCGAACGCCTCGGCGGGCGTCGGGTCGGGCCGAGGATCGGCGGTGGCGCCCGGCAGGGCGGCCTCCAGCCCGGCCACATATTCCTCGTAGGCTACCCAACCGGCCACGGTGTGTTCCCCGCCCACTCCGCGGAAAATCACCGTCGGGAGCGCATAGCGGTCATGGCCCTCGGAGTGCTTCAGCTCACCGTTCATCGCGCTGTCGTGTTTGAGGTGGCGCACATAGTCGTTCGGCTCGCGCGTCTCCTGCCAGTCGGCCTTGTAGGCCGCGGCGACCTCCGGCCGCGCCTGGTCGGCGCGCCAGCGGGCGTGATCCAGCCCAGCCACCCCAACGGTCGCGGCGTCGAACTCATCGGGCGTCTGCGGCCCGATCCCGTCGACGAAGATCCGCTCGCGGAACCGGCGCAGCACCGCGTCGGCCACGTCCCGCCCCTGCAGCTCCGCCGCCTTCACCGCCGCACCCAACGGATCGGTCGACTGCAGCATCAGATGCATCGGGTTCGGATAGGGCATGCCGGTCAGATGCCAGACCCGCTTCCAGTAGGCGCGCATCGGCTCGGCGGCGCTGACCCGGTCCCAGGTCTCGGTCTTGCGCGCGGCGTTGCCGACGAGGCCGCCCATCACCTTGCGCCAGGCGATGCGATGACCGTGCCGCCAGTCGAGCCGGCGCAACAGCGGCTCAGCGCCCCAGGCGGTGGAGCAGACGGCGTCGGTGTATTCGACGGCCTCGACGCGTTGCATGGCGGGCTCCCCAAATGATTCCGCACGCAACGTCCTGCCGCCACGCCTCGGTGGCAAGCTAGAGTTTGAGCCGCCAGGTTTCGCTGGCCTCGGGGTGGCCGAAGTCATCGTGGGTCCAGGTCTCCTCCAGGACGAAGCCTGTGGCCGCGTAGATGTGGCGCGCCGCGGTCAGGACCTTATGGGTCCAGAGCACGATCTCGCGGTAGCCGGCCGCGCGTGCGAAGCCGATGCACTCATCCACCAGCCTGCGGCCCAGCCCCGTGCCCCGCGCTTGCGGCTCCAAGAGCAGCAGGCGCAGCCGCCCCACAACTTCGCTCTCCATGACCAGGAACACGCAGCCCAGCCGCTGGCCGTCGCGCTCGGCGATCCAGCAACGCTGGCGCGCCTGATCTTCCGCCTCCAGGAAGTCCGCGCAAATCCGTGCGGTGAGCGCCTCGATGCCCGGACCCCAGTCATACTCCCGGCCATAGGTCACCGCGTGGCGCTCGGTGACCCAGCCCATGTCGCCGGGCGCCGGCGCGCGCAGCACGATCGACCGGGCCGGCGCGTCCCTCGGCCCCAGCAGGGCTTCTACGGTTTCCACCGACGCCACCAGCCGCGCGCGCTCCGTCGCCGACAGCCCGTCGATCAGGTCCTCCACCAGCGCGGCCGAGCGCAGGTTGAACCCGGCGAACATCTTCGCACCCGCCGGCGTCAGGCTGAGCCGGATGCTCCGGCCATCGATGTCGGAGCGGGCGCGGGCCACCAGCCCATCGCGCTCGAGCTTGGCGACGATGCGGCTGAGGTAGCCGGCGTCCAGGCCGACGATCTCGCCGATGGCCTTGGGCGTGGCTCCGTCGCCGGTGGCGATCTCGTAAAGCACCCGGCCCTCGGCCACATTGTACGGCGTGCCGAGGTAGCCCCTGTCGAGCACGCCGATGGCGCTGGTGTAGAAGCGGTTGAACCGGCGAACCGCCGTGACCGGATTCTGCATCGACCGTCCTCCTGCCGAGGCAGTGACGCGGCAGTTAGTTGACGGAGTCAACTAGATTGCAGGTCAGCGCCGCGCGGGCGGCCGCGATGGACCGGGCCACGTCAGTCTCGCTCGTGCGCCAGTTGCAGACGCTGATCCGCATGCAACGGCGGCCCCGCCAGGTGACACCGCCGAAGAAGGCCTCGCCCGAGGCGTTGATGGCCGCAATCACCTCGTCGGTGCGCCGGTCGTGGTCGGCCTCGCTGGCGCCCGTGGCCGGCGAGAGAAAGCGGACCAGCCCCTGGTTCAGGCCGGCGTTGGCGACGAGCTCAGCGCCGCCCAAGCCGCCGATCCCTTCGACGATCGCATGCGCATGACGGCAGGTGCGGTCGACCAGCTCGGCCAGACCCTCGCGGCCGAGTTCGCGCAGGGCGGCGTAGACCGCAAAGCCGCGGCCCCGGCGCGACAGGTCCGGGGTCCAGTCGATGGCGTCTCGCGCCTCGCCCGCCGGCAGGTAGCTGGTGGCGACCGTCATCGCCGCACGATGGGCTTCGGCGTCGCGGACCAGGGCCATGCCGGAGTCATAGGGTACGTTCAGGTACTTGTGGCCGTCGGTGGTCCAGCTGTCGCAAAGCTCCAGGCCGCGGACCTTGTCGCGGTGCGTCGGGCTCGCCTTGGCCCAAAGCCCGAAGGCGCCGTCCACGTGGGTCCACGCCCCCGCTGCCCGGGCCATGGGCGCAAGCGCTTCGAAGGGATCGAAGCCGCCGGTGTTCAGTTCGCCCGCCTGCAACACAACGACGGTCGGCGCGGAGGACTGGGCGAGCGCGGCCGCCAGCACCTGCGGCGTCACCCGGCCGGCGTCGTCGACCGCCAGCGGCGCGATGGCGTCCAGGCCGATACCCAGGTAGCGCACCGCCCGGTCGACGGTGGAGTGGCGGTCGGCATTGGCCAGGATGCGGATCGGCGGCGCGCCGGCCAGGCCCTTGCGCTCCACATCCCAGCCCCGGTCGCGCAGCAGGGCGTGGCGCGCGGCGGCCAGGCAGGTCATGTGCGCCATCTGAGCGCCGGTGGTGAAGCCTACGCCGGTCTCCGGTGGCAGGTCGAAGATGTCCCGCAGCCAGCCTGCGGCCACCTCTTCGACCACCGAGAGCGCCGGCGCGCAGGCGTGGATGCCGGCGTTCTGGTCCCAGACCGTGGTCAGCCAGTCGGCCGCCATGGCGGCGGGCTGGCCGCCGCCGATCACCCAGGCGAAGAACCGCCCGCTCTGCGAGCCGAGGATCCCGCCCTCCACATCGGCGAC
>JANXXK010000336.1 GCA_025350685.1 Alphaproteobacteria bacterium
GCGAATGAAGCCCTCAAGAGCTCCATCGAAAAATCCATGGCCGCCGCGGCCGAGATCAACGACCATTCCAAGAAGAACCTGGAAGCCGTCGTCGCCTCGGTGACCGTGGCCACCAAGGGCGCCGAGGCCCTGGGCGCCCGCGCCTTCGCCTATTCGAAGAAGTCCATGGAAGATCAAGTCGCCGCCGCCAAGAGCCTGGCCGGCGCCAAGAGCGTCCAGGAGGCCATCGAGCTGCAGACCGCCTTTGCCAAGACCGCCTTCGAAGCCTTCGTGGCGGAAGTGACCAAGATGACCGAAACCGCCTCGGCGTCGGTTAAGGGTTCCATGGCGCCCCTCAATGAGCGCGCCACGGCCATGGCCGAGCGCTTCCAGGCCGCGCGCTAAGCCTCGCTCTCAAGTCCAAGGCGATGCGAACGCCCTCCGCCGGATACCGGCGGAGGGCGTTTTGCCGCATGGTTGCCCGCGGGGGCGCTTTCAAGCCTCGCGGGGTCAGGCTAGAAGCTGGGCTCATGTCGATGCCCGAAGCCCGTCTCGCCGCCCTGGCGATCACCTTGCCCGCGCCGATCGCCCCGGTGGCGAACTATGTGCCCTTCGTGCGCAACGGCGACCTTGTTTACATTTCGGGACAGGTCTCGGTGGACGCCAGCGGTGGAATCAAGGGGATCGTGGGCGAAGCGGTGGACCTCGCCGACGGTCATGCGGCCGCGCGCCTCTGTGCCATCAATCTCATCGCCCAGATCAAAGCGGCCTGTAACGGCGATCTCTCCCGTGTGCGGCGGATCGTGAAGCTGGGCGGTTTCGTCCAGGTCGGTCCCGACTTCTTCGACATACCCAAGGTGATCGACGGCGCCTCCGACCTTATGGTCGCGGTGTTCGGCGACGCCGGGCGCCATGCCCGCTCCGCGGTGGGGGTCTACCGCCTGCCTCTCGACTTCGCCGTCGAGGTAGACGCCGTCATCGAGGCGCCGTGAAAAGCGAATTTGGCGAGGCCTGGGAGCGGCTTTTCGGGCCGCCTATCGCCCACCGCGGCCTATGGTCGCCACAGGGTCCGCCGGAGAACTCAATCGGCGCCTTCCAAGCCGCCTGCGTCGCCGGCTACGGCATCGAATTGGATGTCCAGTTGACCGCCGACGGCGACGCCGTGGTGTTCCACGACGCGACCCTCAAGCGGATGACCGGGTGCGAGGGGCGCGTGGCCGATCACACCGCCGACGATCTGACCGGGATGGCCCTGGCCGGGAGCGACGAGACCATTCCGGCCTTGGCCGACGCCCTGGCTCTGGTGGGCCGCAGGGCGATGGTCCACATCGAGATCAAGATCCCCTACGGCGAGGTCGGGCCGCTGGAGCGGCGGGTTCACGAGGTTCTCATCGATCACAAGGGGCCCACCTGCATCATCGGCTTCAATCCCTATACCCACGCCTGGTTCGCCGATCACTATCCCAAGGCCCTGCGCGGCCTGAACAGCTACAGCTACAAGGGCGGGGACGCGCGCCACTTGGCGCCGGAGTTGCGCGGCCAGTATGCGCAGCTGCAGCATGTGGCGATCGCCCGGCCGCACTTTCTGGCCCTGGGCCTGGATATGCTTCCCAACGTCAGGGCCGACAAACTTCGCAAAGGCGGCATGCCGGTCATCGCCTGGACGGTGCGGGAGGCCGCGCAATGGGAGGCGGTCAAGAACCACTGCGACAACCTGATGTTCGAGGGCTTCGCCCCATGATCGGCCTCAAGGGGGCCTTATCCATCCACCGCAAAATATCCGAAATCGGCGCCCGAGCCTGGGACGCCTGCGCGGGCGCGAGGGGACCAGCCAATCCCTTCATCAGCTTCGATTTTCTGGACATACTTGAGCAATCGGGCTGCGCCACGGAACGTGAGGGTTGGGGTCCCCAGCACCTGTGCGTGGAGGACGAAGCCGGCGCGGTCGCCGCCGTCATGCCGCTCTATGTGAAGACCCACAGCCAGGGCGAATACATCTTCGACCACGCCTGGGCCGACGCCTACGAGCGGGCCGGCGGGCGCTACTATCCCAAGTTGCTGGCGGCCGCGCCGTTCACTCCAGCCACCGGCGCGCGCCTGCTGGCCCGGCCGGACGTGGACGAGGGGGAGGCGAGGCGGCTGCTGCTGGGCGGCGGCCTGACCCTGTGCGAACGCTACGAGGCCTCGGGCCTGAACCTGAATTTCCTCACCGAGTCCGAGTGGCGCTGGATGGGCGAGCAGGGCCTGGGCCAGCGCGAGGGCCAGCAGTACCACTGGCTGAACCGCGGCTACGCCGACTTCGAGGCCTTCCTGGGCGCCCTGTCGTCGGGTCGCCGCAAGACCATCCGCCGCGAGCGCCGCGATGCCCAGGCACAGGCGGAGATCGTCTGCCTCACGGGCGCGGCGATCACCGAAGAGCACTGGGACGCCTTCTTCCGCTTCTACATGGACACCGGCTCGCGCAAGTGGGGCCGGCCCTATCTGACGCGGGCCTTCTTCTCGATGCTGGGCCAACGGATGGCCGACCAGGTGCTGCTGGTGATGGCGCGGCGCCGCGGCCGCTGGATCGCCGGCGCCCTCAACCTGATCGGCGGCGACTGCCTATATGGCCGCAACTGGGGCTGCATCGAGG
>JANXXK010000003.1 GCA_025350685.1 Alphaproteobacteria bacterium
CGGTTGGAGATCGTGGCGATCGGCACGCCTTCCTCGGCGGCCTTGCGGTTGATCTTGTCGTCCACGTCGGTGACGTTGGCCGCATAGCGCACGGCGTTCTCGCCATAGAGCCGGCGCAGCAGCCGGAACAGCACATCGAACACCACCACCGGCCGGAAGTTGCCGATATGGCTGTAATTATAGACGGTTGGCCCGCAGACATACATCGTCACGCGCCTGGGGTCGGCGGGGACGAAGTCCCGCTTCTTGCGGGCCATGGTGTCGTAGAGGCTGAGGGTCATCGGTCCTGCTGACGCGGCGTTACAGTTGCCCAAGCGGGCCTTGCGCCCATATACAGATCAGCGGATCGCGAAGCCACGGGAACCAACGGAGCCTGTGACGATCCAACGAAAGGGTGGCCACGCGTCATTTCCGGGACCTTCGTCCCGGCGCAACTCAGCCCTGGAAAGAACCTCATCCATCATGGACGCCATACGCGACCGAACCCTGGTCGGTTCTACTGACCTTGATCTTGAAGCCGTGAAACGCCCGTCTCGCGAGGAAGCGATGGCGGCGGTGCGCACCCTGATCGCCTGGGCCGGCGACGATCCCCGCCGCGAGGGCGTGATCGACACCCCCAAGCGCGTCGTCGACGCCTTCGGCGAGTGGTTCGAGGGCTATACGGCCGATCCGGCCAAGGAGCTCTCCCGCACCTTCGAGGACGTGCAGGGCTACGACGACATCGTCATGCTCCGCGAAATCGAGGTCGAGAGCCACTGCGAGCACCACATGGCCCCGTTCCTCGGCAAGGCCTATGTGGCCTACATGCCGACCAACCGGGTGGTCGGCATCTCCAAGATCGCCCGCGTGGTCGAGATCTTCGCCAAGCGTCTGCAGACCCAGGAGACCATGACCCAGCAGATCGCCGACGCCATCACCGACAGCCTGCGCCCGGCCGGCGTGGCGGTGCTGATCGACGCCAACCACCAATGCATGTCGACCAGAGGCGTCCACCACCGCCATGTCTCGACGATCACCACCCAGTTCACCGGCGTCTTCAAGACCGACCCGACGCTGCGCCAGCGCTTCCTGGACTTCGTGAACCGGAAATAATTCCGCTCATCCCGGCGAAAGCCGGGACCCATGCGGCCTCGCAGCTTGCCCGATCCTCGCTGGGCGGCCCACACTTGCCCGGACTGCAGCTTGGGTCCCGGCTTTCGCCGGGATGAGCGGATATTGAAATGACCGCGACCTTCCCGACCGCGCCCGACACCCACGCCCTTGAGCACGGCGCCACGCTCGCCCCGCGCTTCGACGCCAATGGCCTGGTCGCGGCGGTGGCGACCCATGCCGAGACCGGCGAGGTGCTCATGTTCGCCTGGATGACCGCCGAGGCCCTGAAGAAGACGCTCTCCACCGGCGAGGCCCACTACTTCAGCCGCTCGCGGGGCGAGCTCTGGCGCAAGGGCGCGACCAGCGGCCAGATCCAGCAGGTGGTCGAGGCGCGCATCGACTGCGACCAGGACTGCGTCTGGCTGAAGGTCCGGCCGCAGGGCGACGGCGGCGCCTGCCACACCGGCGCACGCTCCTGCTTCTACCGGGTGATCGAGGACGGCAAGCTCGAGGACCGCCCATGAGCGTCCTGCAGGCCTTGATCGCCTTTACGCTGGCCGCCGGCCTGCTGACCATCACGCCGGGGCTGGACACCGCGCTGGTCCTGCGCACCGCCGCCGTCGAGGGGCCGAAGCGCGCCTGGCTGGCGGCGTTCGGGGTTTGCCTGGGCACACTGTGCTGGGGCGCCATGGTGGCGCTGGGCCTGGGCGCCCTGCTGGCGGCCTCGAAACTCGCCTTCGACGTCCTGAAGTGGGCCGGCTGCGCCTACCTGGTGTGGCTGGGCCTCAACCTGCTGCTGAAGCCGCGCACCGCCTTCGACCTGGGCGGCTCGGTCGCCTCACCGCGCAGCGGCGCCGCCTGGTTCTGGCGAGGCGTCCTCAACAACCTTCTGAACCCCAAGGCCGGGGTATTCTACGTCTCGTTCCTGCCGCAGTTCGTGCCGGTGGGCGTGGCCCCCGCGCCCTGGATGTTCATGCTGTCCGGCGTGCATGTCGTGCTGGGGCTGATCTATTTCGCCGCGCTGATCGGGGCCACGCGGCCGATCGCCGGCGTCCTGCAGCGCGCCAGCGTTGTGCGCTGGCTCGACCGGATAACCGGCGGCGTCTTCATCGGCTTCGGCGTCAGCCTGGCGCTCGCGCGGCGCTAAACCGCCTTCAGCGCCGACACCCCGCCCGGACCGGGCGTCACCCGATAGGTCGCCACGGCCTTGGTCGTGTAGGCGCGGTCCTTCGTCGTCGACACCGCGATCAGCTCGCCCGTCGCCTGGGTGTGGGTGAGGGTCAGCAGCAGGAAGCCGTTTGACGTCTGGTCATTGAACAGCACCTCGCGGTTGAACTTGGCCATCATCTCGCCCAGCGGCGCCGGCAGCACCGAGACGCCCGGCCCGGTCGAGGTGATCGCCGCCGTGCCGAACTCGACGGCCACCCGCCTGCCGCCGGTGTCGGCGTCATAGAGCTCGTTGGCCCAGAAGGCGTGGCTGTCGCCGGAGACGACGATGGCATTGGCGCGGGCCTTCTGCACCAGGCCATAGAATCGCTGGCGGTCGGCCGGATAGCCGTCCCACATGTCCGCGCCCCAGGGCAGGCCCAGCGCCGCATTGGCCTCGATCTTCGCCATCCGATTGGCGGCGGGTCGCGACTGCTCGGCGGTCGCCCTGGCGTAGGCGGCCTCGCCCATCAGCTTCTTCAGCGGCGGCGTGTTGAGCCGCGCCATCACCACCTCGTTGCCGATCACCTGCCAGGGCCGGCCGGACCTCACCGACTCGCCCATCGCCTTGCCGAGCCAGGCCTCCTGGGTCGCCGACATCATCTTGCGCGCCGGGTCGTTCAGCCGCGTGCGCCAGGCGGCGACCTCGGCGGGCGTGGGGTCGGCCGGCATCTCCTTGTCCGGATAGAGCTGGTGGTCGCGGGCGGTCAGCCGGGTCTCCAGCATGAACAGGCTGCCCAGGTCGCCGAAGTCGAAGCTGCGGTTGATGGCGAACCCGCCGCCCACCGGTTCGCGGATCGGCATCCATTCGTAATAGGCCTTGATCGCGGCGGCCTTGCGGACGTTCCAGTCGCCCTCAGTGGCCGGCTGGTGGTTCTCCGCCCCGCCCATCCAGCTGTCGTTGGCGGTCTCGTGGTCGTCCCAGACGACGATCCAGGGCGCGCGCGCATGGGCCGCCTGCAGCTGCGGGTCGGTCTTGTACTGGGCGTGGCGGCGGCGATAGTCGGCCAGGCTCAGGCATTCGTGCGGCGGATCGTGCGGCCGCTCGCCTGCGACGGATGAGTCCATGCCGTAGGAGCCCGGTCCGCCGTACTCGTAGATGTAGTCGCCCAGGTGGACGATGACGTCCACGCGCGGCAGCCTGGCCATCGCTCCATAGGCGTTGAAATAGCCGTTCGGATAGAGCGCGCAGGTGCAGACCGCCACCACCGCGTCCTTGGTCGGCCCCTGCGGCAAGGTGCGGGCGTGGCCGAGCGGCGACTTCACCCCCTCGACCTCGAACTGGAACACATAGGCGCGGTTGGGCGACAGGCCGGTGACGTCCACCTTGACCGTGTGGTCGCGGTCCGCGCCGGTCATCCCCTCGCCGCGCTTGCCGCCGCCCTTTCCGTCCATCGGGTCCAGGGTCCAGCGGTACATGACATCGCCGCCCGAGCCGCTGATGCGGGTCCACAGCACCACGCGGTCGGCCAGCGGGTCGCCGGAGGCCACCCCGTGGCGGAAGCTGAGGGCTTCGCGGGCCGCAGCACGGCCGGCCGGAGCCGCCGCGCCCAGGCCCAACAGGGCCAGCACACCGCGCCTGTCGATCCGCATTCTTGTCTCCCGCCCCCAGGCTCCAACGCGCCCTCAGCTCGCGCCAAGCTCGCGCTTGTCGCCGCGCGTCTCTATTACGGTTGAGGATATCACAGCAGAGTGACGCCGCGTGACAATGGCCTCCGCACCCGATGGCGAAGAACCCGACGTCGAGGAGGGGCAAGCCCGCGCCGTGCGCGTGGTCAGCGTCGATGCCGGTGTGGCCGGCGGGCGAGTGGACAAGGTGCTGGCCGACCTCCTCCCGGAGATGTCGCGGGCTCGCGTCCAGGCGCTGATCGCCCAGGGCCACGTCAGCCATGAAGGCGTGGCGGTCGCCGACGCCTCGGCCAAGGCGCTGCCCGGCGACTACAGCCTGGAGGTCCCGCCGCCGGTCGACGCGGAGCCGAAGGCCGAAGCCATCCCGCTCCGCGTGCTGTTCGAGGACGCGCACCTGATCGTCATCGACAAGCCGGCCGGCATGGCAGTCCATCCCGCCCCAGGCAGCCAGAGCGGCACCCTGGTCAACGCGCTCTTGAGCCACTGCGGGGCCAGCCTCTCCGGCATCGGCGGCGTGGCGCGGCCCGGCATCGTCCACCGCATCGACAAGGACACCTCAGGCGTCATCGTCGTGGCCAAGACCGATGCGGCCCACCAGGGGCTCTCGGCGCTGTTCGCCGCGCACGACATCGACCGGCTCTACGTGGCGCTGACCCGCGGGAGCCCGCGCAACAGCCATGGCAAGATCGAAGGCGCCATCGCGCGCTCGACCAGCGACCGCAAGAAGATGGCGCTGGTCAAGACCGGCGGCCGCCACGCGGTCACCCACTACAGGGTGGAGAAGGTGTTCGGTCCTGCCGACAAGCCGCTGGCCGCCCGCGTGGCCTGCCGGCTGGAGACCGGCCGCACCCACCAGATCCGCGTCCACCTGGCCTCGGTCGGCGCCCCCTGCCTTGGCGATCCCACCTACGGCTCCGGCCCGCCGGCGGAGAAGGTGCGCACCGCCCTGGCTGAGGCCGGCCTGGCCCGCCAGGCCCTGCACGCCGCCGTCCTGGGGTTCGTCCACCCGGTCACCGGCGAGACCTTGCGTTTCGAGAGCCCGCTGCCACCGGACATGGGCGACCTGCAGGCGCGGCTGGAGCGCCTTTGATACCCAGCGGCGTCACCGACCTTACGGCGGGTGACCACGCGGAAATAATGCCGTCAACAAATTGACCTCAGTTGCGCCCACCAAACCGCCTTGACCTCGGGGGACGACCGGGGAGCCCGGATCTGCGGCCCTCGATCGGATGAACGCGTGATCTTCAGACCTTCCCAGCCGGCCCCCCGCTCGGCCCTGCGCAGGGCGCTCTGCGCGGCCTCTACGGCGGCCTTGCTGGCCGGCGCGCCGGCCCTGGCCGCCGAGGCCCCGAAGCCCGCCGCGGAGTCCAAGCCCAGCTCGGTCTCCGAGGTGGTGGTCACTGCCGACCGCAAGGTCGAGGTGGGCGAAGTGGTGGGCGACGTCAGGCCCGACGTGCAGCTCTCGCCCGAGGACATCAAGGCCTATGGCGTCACCGCCATCACCGACCTCCTCGACCAGGTGGCGCCTCAGGTCCGCAGCGATTCCGGCCGCGGCGGCGAGCCCCCGGCGATCCTGATCAACGGCCACCGCATCTCCGACTTCCGCGAGATCAGGAACCTGCCGACGGAAGCGCTTCTGCGCGTGGATATCCTGCCGGAGGAGGCTGCGCTGAAGTACGGCTTCTCGGCCAACCAGCGGGTGATCAACTTCGTCCTCAAGCCGAAATACGCCTCGCGTATCGTCGACCTGAACGGCGGCGCATCGAGCGCCGGCGGCGCGGCGGCCGGCCAGGCGAGCTTCACCACGACTGACATCGTCGGCGACAACCGGCTTATCCTCAACGCCAAGTACAATCCCCAGGCTTCGCTCACCGAGGCCGACCGTAACGTCACCTCGCTGAGCGGTGGCCAAGTTTTCGATCTCGCCGGCAATGTGGTCGCCGCCACCCCGGGGGGCGAGATCGACCCGGCCTTGAGCGCGCTCGCCGGCCGGCCGATCACCATCGCTGGCGCGCCGGCCGCCGCGGCGAGCCGCGCCCCGACCCTGGCGGACTTCGCGCCGACCGCCGGCGTCGCCAACGCCACCGATGCACGGCGTTTCCGCACCCTGGTCCCTGATACCCAGAAATTCTCCGGCGACGCCACCTTCACCCGGCCGATCGTGGGCGACATCCGGGCCACGCTGAACGCCACCTTCGAGGCGAGCTCCACCGAAGCCCTGCGTGGCCTGCCGGGCGTCAGCCTCGCAGTCCCGGCCGGCGATCCTTTCTCGCCGTTTTCGCAGGGCGTGCTGGTGGAACGCTCGCTGGGCGGCTTCGGGCCCCTGCGCCAGAGCGCCGACAGCTGGCAGGGCCATCTGGGCGTCAGCTTCAACAAGCAGGTCTCGAGCTGGCGCCTGGCGCTGACCGCCAACTATGACCATTCGGACAGCAAGAACGCCAACGATACCGGCCTCGACGCCGCCGCCCTGCAGACCGCGCTCAGCGCGCGTGCGCCCGGCCTCAATCCGTTCGGCCCGCTGCCCGCCAACCTGCTCGCCCTGCGCGCCCAGGACACCAGCCACGCCAGGACCGACAGCGGCAACATCCAGCTCGTCGCCGCCGGGCCGCTTATCACCCTGCCGACCGGACGGGTGTTCACCAGCCTGCGCATCGGCGCCAGCGGCAGCCAGTTCGCCTCGGAGGCGGTGCGCTTCGGCATCGGCCAGACCCCATCCTCAATCAGGGCCGACCTCTCGCGCAATGGCGGCAACGCCCAGGTCAGCGTCGACGTGCCGATCACCAGCACGCGCAACGACGTCTTGGCCAGGTTCGGCGACACCAGCCTCAACCTGCACGGCGCGGTGCAACAGGCCTCCGACTTCGGAACCCTGACCAGCTACGGGTTCGGCCTCAACTGGCGGCCGATTTCCAGTCTCTTCGTGCTGGCCTCGCAGGACTACGACCCGGGGGCGCCCAGCCAGTCGCAGCTCGGCGCGCCGCTGCTGCGCACACCCGGCACGCGGATCTTCGACTTCGTGTCGGGCCAGACCGTCGACGTCGTCCAGATCAGCGGCGGCAACCCGGCGCTCACCGGCGACAAGCGCCAGCGAACCAAGGTCTCGATCAACTGGCAGGTGCTGCCGCAGTCCTCGAAGAAGCAGCTCAGCGTGCGCGCCGACTACAACCGTATCCGCATGGCGAACCCCATTGAGACCTTCCCCGCCGCGACTGCGGCGATCGAGGCGGCCTTCCCCGCGCGCTTCGTCCGCGACGCCTCGGGCACGCTCACGACGATCGACTACCGGCCAGTCAATTTCGCCCGCGCCGACACCAGCGAGCTGCGCTACGGCCTCGACTTCTCCATGCCGATCGGTCCGGTGACCCCGCCGCCCAAGGGCCGCGGGCCGGCCGCGTTCATTCGCGGCCCCACCGTCGGCGGCGGTCCGGGGGAGGGCGCCGGCGGGTCGGACGGCGGCGGCTTTGGTGGCGGCGGGGGACCTCCAGGGGGCTTCAACGGACCGCCCGGCGGCTTCGGCGGACGGGGCCCAGGTGGCGGCGGTGGCCCCCCCGGGGGTTTGCGCGGGTCCGGAGGGCAACAGGATGGGCGGCTGCGGCTGTCGGTCTTTCACACCATCCATTTCGAGAACCAGCAGCTGGTGCGGACCGGCGGGCCGGTGCTCGACTTCCTGAACGGTGCGGCCCTGGGAAACGGCGGCGGCCAGCCGCAGCAGGAGCTGGAGGTCCAGCTCAACGTCTTCGAGCGCGGCTACGGCGGCGAGCTTTCCGCCAACTGGAAGTCCGGCTCCTCGGTGCGCGGCGGAGCCGGTCCGGCCAGCGATCTCGATTTCTCCAGCCTCGGCGCCGTGCGGGCGCGCCTGTTCGTCGAGCTCGACCAGCGCAAGACCCTGATCGAGAAGGCCCCGTTCCTGAAGGGGACCAGGCTCACCTTCTCGATCAACAACCTGTTCGACCAGCGGATCAGCGTCCACGACGGCACGGGCGCTACGCCCCTCAGCTTCCAGCCCTTCTACCTCGACCCCATCGGCCGCACCTGGCGGATCGGCGTCCACAAGGTGTTCCAGTAGCGCCGCGAGCGGATCGGGAGCGCCGAACGGCCAGCGAAAAAAGGGACCTTCGGGTCCGCCAAGCTGCACAAATGCTAGGGCGCCTGTGAGATATCATCGCCTTGATGGCGCCTCGTTCCGGGGCTAAAAGCCCCACTAGAGCAGTGGGACATTCGGGTCGTCCTCCCAACGGCCTACCGCAGCCGCAACCTCGTGCTTATCTATAGGTTAGGAGGGGGCGGTTGGATCGAGCATGCGGAAAATCGCGCCGACCCGAACGTCCAGTGATTTGAGGGGATAGTTGATGGCCGCTAGCGCTTTGTCAGTGATGTCGCCCGATGGCGGCCTCAGCCGGTACCTGTCGGAAATCCGCAAGTTCCCGATGCTGGCCAAGGACGAGGAATTCATGCTCGCCAAGCGTTGGCAGGAGCATGAGGACCCCGAAGCCGCCCACCGGCTGGTGACCAGCCACCTGCGCCTGGTGGCCAAGATCGCCATGGGTTACCGCGGCTACGGCCTGCCCATCGGCGAGGTGATCTCCGAGGGCAACGTCGGACTCATGCAAGCCGTCAAGAAGTTCGACCCGGACCGGGGCTTCCGCCTGGCGACCTACGCCATGTGGTGGATACGCGCGTCGATCCAGGAATACATCCTGCGCTCCTGGTCGCTGGTGAAGATGGGCACCACCGCGGCCCAGAAGAAGCTGTTCTTCAACCTCCGCAAGGCCAAGAGCGAGATTTCGGCCCTGCAGGAAGGCGACCTGCATCCCGACCAGGTCTCGACCATCGCCACCAAGCTGGGCGTGCTCAACGAGGAAGTCATCTCGATGAACCGCCGGCTCTCCGGCGGCGACGCGTCGCTGAACTCGCCGATGCGCGCCGACAGCGAGAGCGAGTGGCAGGACTGGCTGGTCGACGACGTCACCCCCAGCCAGGAGACCGTGGTCGCCGACAGCCAGGAGAAGACGCTGCGGATGGGCCTGCTGGAAGAGGCCATGACCGAGCTCTCCGACCGCGAGCGCCACATCCTCACCGAGCGGCGGCTGAAGGACGAGCCCACCACCCTGGAAGAGCTCGCCTCGCAATATGGCGTAAGCCGCGAGCGGGTCCGCCAGATCGAGGTGCGCGCCTTCGAAAAACTGCAGAAGTCGATGAAGGCCGCCGCCATGGAGCGGCATCTGGTCGACGCCTAGAGCCCTTCCCACTTGCGATGGATCATCGTGAGTGGACGAGAAGGGCTCCAGACCTAAGCGGCTGCGCGTTGCACGGCGGTGCGGTCACGACCGCGCCGCCGCGACCGGCGGAATTCCCCTCGCCTGCGCGGTATTCGCCGTCGGAATTAACGAAGGAACAACCACGAAGGTCTTCAGTGGCTATGTCGCGCCGTCTTTGGCCGCGCCAGAGGGTTAGAACGGCCCCCGTCTGCAGGTCTCGCCGGTGACGCCGGCCTTGGCCGGCGGACAACCCGAGATCGCCGCGCCTTCCGTTTCCCCTGTCAGGTTCCCGTATGTCCCACCCGCAAGTGAACGCCCTCGCAGCCGCAGGTTGGGATGCCTCCGACGCCGTGCAGCCGGCGTCGAGCCTGGGCCTGGCGGGCCTCGGCCGGCTGGTCTTCGAAGCCTCCGGCCTGCAGGCCGCCTGGGACGTGCTGGTCGCGCGATTCACCGCCGACGCCTCGGACTTTGGCGCGCTTCTGGATATCTCGACTCTCGTCCAGATGACCGGGGACCGGGAGAAGGGATTGGAGCTTCAGGCCGTCGCACTCGCCGGCTGCCGCTGTTATCGAACCACGCACGGCACGGGCCAGGCCCTGCGGGTCCTGGCCTTCATGACCGCCGGCGACCTGATGGCCAACACGCCGATCGACTTTCTGCTGGAAGGCTCCGACGTCGAACTGACCACGTACTATGTCGACGGCCCCCTGCCGTCTCCCGAAGACCTGCCGGCGCACGACATCGCCTTCCTGGCGATCGGCCAGTCGGATGACGGCTCCCTGGCGTTGAGCCGCCTGCGGGGCGCCTTCGACGCCTGGCCGCGCCCGATGTTCAACGGCCAGCCCGACCTCATCGCCGCCCTCAGCCGCGACGGCGTGGCCAACAGCTTCGCCGGCCACCCCCTGATCATCTGCCCGGCGACGGCGCGCGTCGATCGCGCCGCCCTCGCAGGCGTGGCCGCCGGGACCCGGCCGATGAGCGACCTGCACCGCGACCTTGCGTTTCCGATCATCGCGCGGCCCATCGGCTCGCATGCCGGCAAGGGGCTGGAAAAGCTCGACGCGCCGGAAGCGCTCGCCGCCTATCTTGCGGAGCGGCCCGAGGCGGACTTCTTCGTCGCCGCCTTCTTCGATTACAGCGGGGCCGACGGCCGCTTCCGCAAGCTGCGCGTGGTGTTCATCAACGGCCGCCCGTTCGTCAGCCACATGGCGGTCTCTGAGCGCTGGATGGTGCACTACCTGAACGCCGACATGGGCCAGGCCGCAAATCGGGCGGAGGAGGCCGAGGTGATGGCCACCTTCGACGAAGGTTTCGCCGCGCGCCATCGCGCCGCGTTCCAGGCGCTGAGCGAGACCCTGGACCTCGAATACTATGGCATCGACTGCGCCGAGACCCTCGACGGCCGGCTGGTGGTGTTCGAGACCGACGTGGCGATGATCGTTCACGCCATGGATTCGGCGGAATCGCACCCCTACAAGAAGCCCGCGATGGCAAAACTCTTCGAAGCCTTTGTCGCCGGGCTGTCGGAAGCCGCGCGGCCCGGTGAGCTGGCGGCGTGATCGGCCCCGCCCCCAGGCTCATCGCCGCAGACGCGGCGGACCTGACGGCGCAGATGTTCGTTGAGGGCGGCGACGACCGGCTCCAGCTCGACCCGCGAACCGGCCTGAACCGCTATCTCTGCGGGCCGACCCCCGCCGGCGACGCCGGCTTCGGATCGTCCACGGCCTCGGTGGTCTCGCCTGAAGGATTCGCCTGCGGCGACGCTCTGCGCCGCCGGCTTGAAGCGGCC
>JANXXK010000039.1 GCA_025350685.1 Alphaproteobacteria bacterium
CGGGTTGGCGGCGGCGCGGGCCGAGGAAGGCGCCGCGCTCGACGCGGTGCTGGGGGGCCTGGTGACCCAGATCGGCGAGCTGACCGGCAAGGCGTCAGGCCTGGCGAGCGGCCAGCCGGCTATCATCAAGACGCGCTTCGAAAAGCGGATCACCGAGCTGGCCGGCGAGGCGGTCAGCGAGGAGCGAATCGTCCAGGAAGCCGCCGCCATGGCGGTGAAGGCCGACGTGCAGGAGGAGCTCGACCGGCTGCGCGGTCATGTGGACGGCGCACGCGCCCTGCTGGCCGAGACCGCCGCGGTGGGCCGTCGCCTCGACTTCCTGACCCAGGAGTTCATGCGCGAGGCCAATACGCTGTGCTCGAAGTCGGCGTCCGGCGCATTGACCTCGGTGGGCCTGGACCTCAAAGCCACCATCGAGCAGTTCCGCGAGCAGGTGCAGAATGTCGAGTAGTGCTGCGGTCGACGACGGCCTGAAGCCTTGGGAGACCACGCGCCGGGGCCTGCTGCTGCTGGTGTCGAGCCCGTCGGGCGCGGGCAAGACCTCGCTCTCGCGGCGGCTGGTGGCCGACCACCTGGACCTGAAGCTGTCGATCTCGGCGACCACGCGGGCGCCCAGACCCGGCGAGGAAGAGGCGCGGGAGTACTATTTCAAGAGCCCGGCCGAATTCGCCGCGATGATCGCCGCAGATGAATTCCTCGAGTGGGCCGACGTGCATAACTACCGCTATGGCACCCCGCGCGCGCCCGTCGAGGCGGCGCTGGCGGCGGGCAAGGACGTCCTGTTCGACATCGACTGGCAGGGGGCGCGCTCGATCGCCGAGAAGATGCCGGCCGACAGCGTCCGCGTGTTCGTCCTGCCGCCGTCCTGGTCGGACCTGTCGCGGCGGCTGCATGCGCGGGCGCAGGACAGTGAGGAGATCATCAGCCTGCGGCTCGATCGCGGCCGCGAAGAGATCACCCACTGGAGCGAGTACGACTATCTGATCGTCAACAAAAACTTCGACGGCGCCTATGCGGACCTGGGTCACATCTATCGCGCCGAGCGGATGAAGCCGGGCCGCAATCCCTGGCTGCCGGCCTTCGTGAAGGGCCTGGCGGACGAGTAGGCCGGCTCAGGCCGCTATCGCCTTTGCGCAGGCGGCGGCCAGCGCGTGGCGGGACAAGGGCTTGTCGACGATCGGGGCGACGGTATGGCCGGCCAGCATGTCGGGGTTGCCGGTGACGTAGAGGTGCGGGATCGGGCCGAGCGCGGCGGTGATCGCGACGATGGCCTCGACGCCGGTGCCGTTCAGGATCCGCACGTCGGCGGTGACCAAGTCGGGGCGGTGGGCGAGCGCGCAGCGCACGGCGTCTTCCGGGCTGTCGGCGATGTCGCAGGTGGTGAAGCCGAAGTCGTGCAGCAGGCTTTCGACCTCAAGCGCGATCAGCATTTCGTCTTCGATGATGAGGGCATGGCGGCCGGGGGACGCTGCGGTCATGTCGCACTCAAGGCTAATTAACTGAGGCCCCAGTGTGTCGCCCCTGACACTTAGCGCAATCTTAAATTCCTCCGAACGCACCGCAGACGACAGGGCCAACAATCTTGATTTGCGGGCCGCCGCCCATGACACCGAGGCCCGGGCGGACCATCATGGGCCATGGATCGCGAGCGCCCGCCGGATGTCGATGCAGAATACCGCCTGATCCACGGCCCCTGGCCGCGCTGGGCGCTGCAGCTGGGCCTGGCGAAGTTGGCGCTGCGGACGGCAGGCATCGTTCTGGTGCTGGTCGCGGTCGCCCTGGCGGTGGGGTTCTGGCTGCTGCGCTGGCGCTAGAGGCCGCTGGGCTCAGGTGAAATCGGGGTTCAGCGCGGGCGACGGCGGGACCGGGCCAGTAGGACGACGCCGCCGAGGGCGATGCAGCCGCCGTAGAACGACCACTTCAGGTCGCCGTTCATGAAGCTCTTGCCCGGGAAGAGGTTGAACCCCTGGGCGATCCAGACGGCGCCCAGAGCCACGAGCAGGATTCCGACGACGGTGGAGGTCAGGCGCATGCGGCGGCCCCTTTAGCGGCCCTTGAACTCCGCCGGGCGCTTCTGGGCGAAGGCCATGATGCCCTCGCGGGCGTCCTCGGTGCGGGCCGCGTCGCCTTGCATGTAGGCCTCGGCCTCGACCTGGTCGTGCCAGGCGGCGTCCATGGAGGCCCAGATCAGGTTGCGCGTGTAGCCCAGCGACTTGGGCCCATCGGCCAGCTGTTTGGCCAGGCCCATGGCGGTCGACATCAGGTCCGCGTCGGGGACGCAGCGATTGATCATGCCCCACTCAAGCGCGGTCTTGGCGGGGAGCTTCTCGCCGAGCAGGGTGAGCTCCATGGCGCGGGCCTTGCCGACCAGGCGGGGCAGCAGGTACGTCGCACCGCCGTCGGGGACGAGGCCGATGCGGCGAAAGGCCTGCAGGAAGTAGGCGCTCTCGGCGGCGACGATCAGGTCGCAGACCAGCGCCAGCGAGGCGCCCACGCCGGCCGCCACGCCATTGACCGCGGCGACCAGCGGCTTGGGTGATTTGCGCACCATGCTGACGAAGGGGTTGTAGACCTGCAGCAGGGACTGGTTGGGCCCGCCGGGGTTCTCGGTGATGCGGCCCCCTCCTGAAGAATTGGCGCCGCCGCCCGACAGGTTGGCTCCGGAGCAGAAGCCGCGGCCCTCGCCGGTGATCACGATGGCGCGGACGCCTTCGTCGGCGATGAAGCCGGAGACGGCGCGCCGCAGGCCGTCCATCAGGTCGACGCCGGCCGCGTTGAGGGTGGCCGGATCGTTGAGGGTGACGATGCCGATGCGGTCCTTGACCTCGGTCTTCACCTTTGAGGCAGCTTCGGCGGCGTCCATGATTTCGTCTCCTCGTCGAGCCTTGTTGGCCCGATCTAAGGGACTCTACCCCGGCGTCAGCCTAGCGAAAACGGCCCAGATAAATACATCCGCTCATTCCGGCGAAAGCCGGG
>JANXXK010000045.1 GCA_025350685.1 Alphaproteobacteria bacterium
AAAGCTCGCCCGCGCCGTCGACCACGGGCTTGGGCAGCAAGCCCAGGCTGTTCAGCGCGACCAGGCCGGCGAAGCCGAACAGGAAGGTGGGAATCGGCACCTTGGCGCCCGACTGGCCGACCCGGCCGCGGGAGAGCACGAAGGCGATGGTCGCCACCACCGGCAGCAGCATGGCCACGCGGAGCAGCTTCACATAGGTCGCCACGTCGCCCGTCTTCTGGGAGATCATGTATCCGGCGCCCACCACCTGGGCGACGTCGTGGATGGTGCCCCCGAGGAACAGGCCCGCGCGCGGGTTGTCGAGACCGATGATCGGCACCAGCATCGGGTAGAGGATCATGGCGATGGTCGACAGGCCGGTGACCACGACGACCGCCAGGATCACGTCGCGTTCGCTTTCCTTGGTCTTGGGCAGCACCGAGGCGATGGCCAGGGCGGCCGAGGCGCCGCAGATGCCCACCGAGCCGCCGGAGAGTATGCCGAAGGGCATGCTGAGCTTGAGCAGGCGAGCCAGGCCGACGCCAACCAGCAGGGTGGTGGTGACCCCGGCCACGACCATGGCGATGGGGACGGGGCCGAGCTGGACGATCTGCTCGACGGTGATGCGCGCACCCAGCAGGGCGACGCCGGTCCGCAGGACCGCCTTGGAGGCGAACTCGATGCCCGGGATGCAACGGCCTTCCTCATGCAGGAAATGGAAGGTCATGCCGAACAGCAAGGCGAACAGCATGACCGGGGCGGCGTAGTGCTGGGCGAGCCAGGAGGCGGCCAGCGCGATGGTCAGGGCCACCAGCACCCCGGGATAGACCCGGCGCAGGAAGGATTCGGCCGTCAGGCGGGGGCGAGCCGCGGTGACTGGCAGGCCCTCCATGCCGTCGAACGACTGGAACATCTCGTGCGCGGCGGCCGCGTCGGTGTCGATATCGCGGATCATGGCGGCCAAATTGCCCCGCTTCGCCGCGGGACGCCATGCGCAAGGTCGGGTGGCTAGACCCTTCGTCGCCTAGGTTGGTTCAGGCCCGGCACGACGAAGGGTCTGTCTTTTACCAAGAGTCTTGAGCGATCGGCGATTCAAGCGAACCGCCGATCGCTCTAGAAGCCCGCGGCGTGGACGGCGCTGGTCACCACCGGGAAGGTGTCGGCGGCCTTGATCAAGAGGCCCAGGCCGGAGATGCCCAGCAGGATGAAGGTCACCCGCCGGAAGTTCACGTCGGAGAGCGACTGGTAGAGCTTCACGCCCAGCAAGGTGCAGGGCAGGACCACCGGCACGGTGATGGCGATCAGGAGCCAGTAGGTCTTGCCGAAGGTCTCCGGTCTCTGCAGGGCCAGCAGCCCTATCGACAGGATCTGCAGGACCAGGATGTAGGGCTGGACGATGGCGCGGGCCTCGCGCTTGGGCAGGTGGCGCAGGCCGTTCCAGACGACGACGGCGGCGCCCGGAAAGGCGGTGAAGCCGCCGATCACCCCACCCGACATGCCGACCAGGGACGAAGCGAACCAGTTGCCGTGGATGGTGGCGCGCACGCCGTGCGGCCGGGCCAGCGAATAGCTGGCGTAGAGCACCAGGAAGCCGCCGAACACCAGCATCAGGTCCGCGGTCGGCAGCGAAGAGAGGATCGCCAGGCCCACCGGCACCCCGACCAGGCCGCCCAGCAGATAGGGCGCCGGCCCGTCCGGCCACCAGTGCTTGATCGGCTTCATGTCGGCCTTCAGCTGGCGCAGCGACATCAGCTGGTTGGCCGCCGACAGCGTCATCAGCAGCGGCACGCCCAGCTTGGGCGGCAGCAGGATCAGGCAGAGCGCCCCGATCGCCGAAAAGCCGAAGCCCGACAGCCCGCTCATCAACGCCGAGGCGGCGAGGATGACAACCAGCAGGACAATCGTGGTCGCAGAGAAGCCGTCTATCAACACCAAATTCATCCCTAGAACTGACACGGGTGACCCCAGGAGGCGTCTTCTTGTAGGTGGCGGATCGGGCCCGTCCCGGCCGGTGTCGGCAGGCAGCCCGTCAGGGGCGAATTCGGTGACCCGATCGCCCAGATTCTCATCAGATGGTGCGGGCGGCGCCCGTCTTCGGGCGCCGCCGCGCGGGGTCGGTCAGAAGCTGACGATCACCTTGGCGTAGTCGTAACCGCCATTGATTCCTTACGGCGAGATGCTGATCGGAGCGCGAACGATCGCGCTGCGGCGCGCAGATCCCATGAGCGGACGCCGCGGCGGCGGGAGCTTGAGGATGAGTTGGCCCCCGGCGCGCAGAAACGGCGCGCGGCTGATCAGGCGAGGTTGGGCGCCAACGACGTCGCAGATGGCGGCGTGTGCGGAGAGAAGGCGTCGGGTTGAGTCCTGGAATCTGAACGTTTGTCGCTGTCGCTCAAAAACGCCAAGGCGCGATCGTTTTCTCGCTTCAAGAGCGGAAGCACCGCTTCGATCGCCTCGGCGTGAGCGCGCCATTTTTCCGCGCTCGGCGTCGTAAGCGTATGTCGGGCGAGCGGCAGGCTGGCGCCGAGCTGACGATCCCAGTCCAGATCCAGCGCATCGCACAGGCGCGAGATTTCGTTCTGAGGGGCGGCGATGAAGGACTCATAGCGCAAGGCCAGCCAGCGATCCTTCGGAAACGCCTCCAGATCGTCCAGGAGAATACGCGTTGTGGCGCTCCACTGCTGGGCGACGATCTGGCCCAGCGGCGCGCCCGACAGCTCCCGCCAACCGGGGATCAGCAGCAACGACCAAGCGGGACCGGTCCAGCCGGGCAGTTGTGGATAGGTTCGAAATCCGCCCGACGACCAGGCTTCGATCATGCTGGCCAGGGTCGGACGGGGATCGCGGTAAAGGTAGACGAACCGCGCCTCTGGAAAGGCGGCGGCCAAAAACGGGACGCGCAGCGCATTCTTGGGTGTCTTTTCGAGCATGCGCACCGGACTAGCCGTCGCCGGCGCGCCGTCGCGATACCGCATCGCCGCGCGAAATAGCTCACGCAGCAGAGCGACGGTCGACGGCTCGGCGTCGGCGGCGGTGAGCCGGTTGGACTCCCAGCCTCGCGCGGCGGGATTGATCTGGGGGATCGATTCAATCAGTCCGTGCGACTCTCCACCGATGGTCGCCAGACCGGGGGCGTTCGAGAGGGTCTCAAAGAGCAGCGTTGAGCCGGACCTGGGCGAACTGACGATGAAGACAGGCCGATCGAACTGTGGATCGCGGCTCTGGCTGGACACGACAGCTGGCGCTGGTGGTGGAGCGGCGGCCCGTTTGGGAATCCCCGGGCTTTCACGGGAGGGGGCTTCACGGGAATCGGTGTCCATCGCCGAGCCGCTGGCCCCCAGCGCGGATTCGAAGATCAGCGCCCGCAGGCATTTCGCCAACGGCATCCGATTTCTCAACGCCAGGCTATCGACGCCCGCCGCTTTCAACGTCGACCAGGTCCGCTCCAGGAGGCTCGTGTAGGCCGGCCTGGCGGCGGCGGCGTCGCCGTGTTGCGCCCACAGGGCGTGCCAGTTCACACGCAACCGGTTCAAGGCCTCCCCGACAGGGCCGATCAGCGGCTGCCCCGGCGCGACCTCGTTCATCAGGAAATTGAGGTGGTCGCGCAACTCCCACGGAGTCATCGTCACCGGCGCGTTGCGACTTTCGTAGGCCAACATCGGAACCGGCCCGCCCCATGATGGCGACCTGGGCGGCGACAGGTGCGGCGACCATTCCGGCCGATTTTCTCCTGTTGAGCGGCCCCGTTCGATAAGGCTCAGCAAGCCGTCGCCGCCCACGGTGTCGGCGACCAGATGGATGCGCGAACGCGAGGCGTCATTGTGAACGCTGTGCAGGCTCCAGGTATCGAAGATCCAGCACTCGCCGGCGGCCATGTTCACCTGTTCGTCGCCACAGCTGAAGCGCACGGTCGGCTGGGTGACGATGGGCACATGCACCCGCATGTGGTCGCGCCAATAGTAGTCGGTGTCGACGTGGGCGGTGACTTCGGCGTCACCCGATAGCCGCATCAGCCGCGAGCGGCCCCAGGTTGCGCCCAGCGCCTCAAGCACTTCCATCACGTAGGGACAGGCGAGAAGGTGCGGGGTTGGTCTCATGGCGCCGGCGCGCGCGTCGCTGGCGGGGTTGCCGTCGGTGGTGATCAACGCCAGGGCGTCATTGCCCGGGTAGCCCTGAGGGTGTGGGCGCCAGGCGCTCTCCGGGATGGCGGCGACCTCTTGCGCGAGCTTGGCGGCGTCGAACAGGATTGGCAGCTGCAGAAAGCGGACCCTGAGCTTCATCGCGGCGTTCCAGAGGCTCCAGTTGTCGGGCGGTCGCGCTTCTGCGGTGACCGGACTCTAGGTGCATGCCCCGGGTTGATCAACGCCCGCGCGCCTCGGATCGCGTGGCCCGTGCGCGTCAACCTCACCGGCGCCCCGCCGCGCCTGTATTCGGCCAGTCGCTGGTCCGATTTCGCTCATTCCTTGGTCAATCGGGGCGGCTCTGGGTGGATACCGGCACAACTTTGGTGCACCGCATCATTTTCATGACAGCGTCAGAATTCAGTGGGTCGTCAACGACCCGCGGCGGCCCGTTCATACCGACAAGACCAGAATAGATTCGTATCTCGGAATCGATAGATGCCGCTTCGAGCGTATAGGGGGCGGCAATGCCTGTTGTTTGTCCGAGTATATTGAATCTAAACATGGTCAAGCTTTCGAATATCAAGTGTCGTCAAAAAAAATGGGGGTTAATACATGAAGAAGCTACTTACCGGCGCCAGCATGGTGGCGCTCGCCACCGCGCTGGCCGCTCCGGCCTTCGCAGAAGCGGCCGCCGCTGCTGACGTGGCCGAGGTCATCGTCACCGGCACGCGGACCGTCGGTGTCAAGGCCGAAGATAGCGCCGCGCCAGTCCAGGTGGTCGGCGCCGAGGCGCTGACCCGGACCGGCGTGACCGATCTGGCAAGTTCGCTGACAACGTCTGTGCCGTCGCTGAATATCAACAATACCGGCGGCGACCTGGCGGCCCTGAGCATTCAGGCGGCCCTGCGCGGCCTCAGCCCCAACGACACCCTGGTGCTCGTGGACGGCAAGCGTCGACACGTCACCTCAAACCTCGCCGTCCTCGGCGGCTCGGCCTATTCCGGCTCGGCGACGACCGACCTCAGCTTCATCCCGATCGGCGCCATCGACCACATCGAAGTGCTGACCGACGGCGCTGCGGCCCAGTACGGCACCGACGCCATCGCCGGCGTTGTGAACGTCATCCTGAAGAAAAACTCGGAAGGCGGGTTCGTCTCCGGCACGGGCGGCCAGAACTACAACAGTGAGGGCAAGAAGGGCGCCTGGTCGCTGAACAAGGGCTTCAGCCTGGGCGACAAGGGTTTCGTCAATGTCACCCTTGAGCAGCGTTACGGCGAAGAAACGATTGAAGGGATCGGCGACCGGCGTTTCCAGAACCCCGACGGCAGCATCAACCCCGCCGGCTCGGCCTTCAATGGAGGCAATCCGGCCAACAACGCGGTGAACAAGAACGTTGTGAACGCGAAGAACTTTCCGCGGGAAAACGGTGTAAACGGCGCGCCCCAGTACAACATCTACAACGGCATGTTCAACGCAGGGTACGAGGTTGGCGACGGCGTCGCGCTGTACGCCTTCGGCAGCTACGGGTACCGGCAATCGTCCCACTTCGAAAACTACCGCACGCCGTCGCTGATCCACGGCACGACCTCGCTGGGCGTCGGCTACTACCCGCTGCCCAATGGCTTCGACCCCAGCGAAGCGGATCATGAGACCGACTATTCGATCACGGGCGGCGCTCGCGGCACGGTCGCCACCTGGAACTATGACGTGGCGGTGACCTACGGCTCCGACGAGAACCAGATCTACGTCAAGAACACGGCCAACGCCGAACTCTTCCCGATTCTGGCGGCCCAGTCCCCGACCCCAATCGTACCGCAGCGCCTGTTCTACGACGGCGCCTTCAAAGGCACTCAGCTGGTTTTCTCGGGCGATTTCGACAAGGACTTCGACGCCGGCCTGGCTTCGCCGCTGAACATCGCCTTCGGAGCTGAAAGCCGCCGCGAGACCTATGCGATTGCCGCCGGCGAACCCTCATCCTACTTCGGCAGCGGCGCGCAGTCGTTCGACGGCTACACCCCGTTCGACGCCGGCAGCCACTCCCGGAACAATTACGGGTTCTATATCGATGGCGCGGCCGACTTGACCAAAGGATGGCACGTCGATCTGGCCGCCCGCTTCGAACACTATAGCGACTTCGGCTCGACCACGGTGGGCAAGCTCACCAGCCGCTACGACTTCAACCAGATGTTCGCGGTCCGCGGCACGGTCAGCACCGGCTTCCGGGCGCCGACCCTGGCGGAAGAGTTCTATTCCGGCACCAACGTGAGCCCGGGATCCGCCTCCCTGACCTTGCCGGCCAACTCAGTCTCCGCGGCCATCGCCGGATTCCAGCCGCTTCAGCCTGAAAAGTCGACCAACTACAGCCTCGGCTTCGTCGCCCATCCGATCGAACATCTGCAGATCACGCTCGACGCCTACTACATCAAGGTCAAGGATCGGATCCTGACGACCAGCACGGTCTTTGGCACGGTCGGGTCCGACATCACCTCACCTGGCGTCCTGGCGGCCATCGCCAACAAACTGGGTGCGCCGATCGCGAACGCGACCTCGCTGTCCTACACCGGCATTTCGGTGTTCACCAACGCGGCTGACACCGAGACGAAGGGCGTAGAGCTCACCGGCACCTACGCCTCCGACTTCGGGGACTTGGGCCACGTCGACTGGACCGTGGGCTTCAACTACAACGAGAACACCTTCACCCGCGTCGCGCCCCTGCCGGCCCAGGTGACCAACACCGCCGATGCCGCCCAGGCGGCGGCCGCTGCGGCGAACGGTCAGGCTCCTGGCGCTCTTATCCTGAGCGCCACGGCCAAGAGCAGTCTCGAGACATCTGTGCCGAAGGAAAAGGCCATCCTGCAGGCCAACTGGACCATGGATAAGTGGAGCGCCAACCTGCGGTCGTCGATCTACAGCAAGACGTCTCAGCAAATCCTGTTGTTCGCGAACGGCCAAAACTACACGCAGGAAGTCCCGCTGACGGCCATCTTCGACCTCGACGTCGGCTATAAGCTGTTGGACAACCTGAAGCTCGAGGTGGGGGCGAACAACCTGTTCGGAACGACTCCGCCCAAGGCGCCGAATATCGGTGGCCGGCCCACGACGAACGGTCGCGTGTTCGGCGTGCCCTGGGGCTTCTCACCCTACGGCACTGGCGGCGGCTACTACTACGGTCGCGTCACCTACAGCTTCTAACCTCAGCCTCTGGCGCGACAAGTTGGGGCGAATCGAAGGCGACTTCGATCCGCCCCTTGCCGTTTTCACGGGGCCGCATTCGATCTTGCTTCGCTGGGAGGCCCGGCCGAGAAAAGCCCTGCCATGAACACAGATCGCTCCAATGGCTGAAGCTGGGATCAGCTGGCTGAACGCCGCCGCCGAGCGCGCCGCCGCCTTGCTGGCCACCGACCCCGCCCGCGCGGGGCGCGAGGCCGAATCCATCCTGAAGGTCGCCCGAAACGATCCGCGCGCTTTGCTGGTCCTGGGTTCCGCGCGCCGACGGCTGGGTGATCCGAAAGGCGCGCGATTGATCCTCGCGCCGCTGGCCAAGGCCTATCCCCGTGCCGCCCTGACCCAATACGAACTGGGCCTAGCCTTCGCTGACCTGGGCGAAAGGCGATCGGCGGTCGAGGCGCTGCGCAGCGCCACCAGCCTCAATCGTGACCTCGCCGACGCGTGGCGGGCGCTAGGTGACCAGCTTTTCCAGCATGGGGACGCCACGGGGGCGGAGGCGGCGTTCGCCCAGTATGCGCGGGCGGCAGTGACCGACCCGGCCCTCAAGCCCGCGGCCACCGCCCTGTTCGAAGGCCGGCTGGA
>JANXXK010000052.1 GCA_025350685.1 Alphaproteobacteria bacterium
CGTAGACGTCCGAGCCCCACACCGCGTCGAGGAGCTGTTCGCGCGAGAATACCCGTCCTGGATGCTGCATGAAATAGTCCAGCAGGCGAAACTCCGTGGGGCCCAGGTGGACCTCCTTGCCTGCCCGCTTCACCCGGTGCGCCACCCGGTCGATGAGGATGTCGCCGCGCCGCACGCGGTCCTCGGCCAGGCCCGGCCGGATGCGCCGCAGCACCGCGCGGATGCGGGCGGAGAGCTCGGTCATCGAGAACGGCTTGACCACATAGTCGTCGGCGCCGGTGTCCAGGCCGCGAACGCGGTCGGTCTCCTCGCCGCGGGCAGTCAGCATGACCACCGGCACGTTGCGGGTCTCGTTGCGCTGGCGAAGGCGGCGGCAGACCTCGATGCCGGAGACTTTGGGCAGCATCCAATCCAGCACGATGAGGTCGGGCAGGCGCTCGTCAACCATCAGCAGCGCCTCCTCGCCGTCGCCGGCCAGGGACACCTCGTAGCCCTCCTTCTGGAGGTTGTACTGCAGCAGGGTCGCCAGAGAATCCTCGTCCTCGACGACCAGGACGTGAGGGGTAAGCGCCATGATCGGCCTCAGACCTGCAGGGCGTCGGTCTTGGGCCGCGCGGTGAAGGCCTCTTCGCCGGTGATCTGGTAGCGGATGATCTCGGCGATGTTGGTGGCGTGGTCGCCGATCCGCTCGAGGTTCTTGGCGACAAACAGCATGTGGGCGCAGGCGGTGATCGTGCGCGGATCGCCCATCATGTAGGTGAGCAACTCGCGGAATAGCGAGTTGTAGTGCTCGTCGACCTCGTCGTCCTGGCTCCAGACGGCCATGGCGCGCTCCAGGTCGGCGCGGGTGTAGGCGTCGAGCACGCTGGACAGCCGGCCCAAGACCAGGCGACCCATGCGCTCGATGGAGCGGGTCAGCGGGGTCAAGGGATCGCTCTCGATGATCACCAGGGTGCGTTTGGCGATGTTCTTGGCCAGGTCCCCACAGCGTTCCAGGTTGTTGGCCACCTTCATGGCCGCCACGGCGCGGCGAAGGTCGTCGGCCACCGGCTGGCGGAGCGCGATCAGGCGGATGGTCTTGCGCTCGATGTCGCGCTCGGCCTCGTCCAGCTTGTCGTCGCGGGCCACCACCGAGGAGGCGAGCTCCTGGTTGCGCTTGACCACGGCGTTGACCGCGTCGGCGACCTGCGCCTCGCAGAGCCCGCCCATGCGCGCGCACTCGGCCGCCAGGGTGTTCAACTCATCCTCGTAGGATCTGACGATGTGCTCGTTCATCCGTCCTGCCTTACGCCCCTGCGCCGCGTCCGCCTTGACCCTGGCCGCTGCGTGCAGCCGCTATGCTACAGTCTCATGACGCTTTCGCGACGTCGCCTGGTTCCGACATCGGGAAGTAGGCGGTGAAGGTCGATCCGGCGCCTTCGGCGCTGGCGACCGTCAGGCCGCCGCGATGGCGATTGACGATGTGCTTGACGATAGCGAGGCCCAGGCCCGTGCCGGAGCGCTCGCCGCTCTTCTGGCCGTCCACCCGATAGAATCGCTCGGAGAGCCTGGGCAGGTTCTGCCGAGCGATGCCGGGCCCCTGGTCGGTGACCCGCAGGACCGCATAGGTCTGCGACGACGAGTCGGGCGCCACCAGCGACAGGCGGGGCGCGCCTTCCGGGCCGGCCGCCGCAGCCACGTCGGTCAGGCCGCTCGCCAGGTCCAGGCGCACCGTTTCGCCATCGGGCGAATATTTCATCGCGTTCTCCAGCAGGTTCTGCACCACCTGGACGATCTGGTCGCGCTCGCCGCGCACCAGCACCTGGCTTGCCGCCTCGGCGCACCAGTAGAGCTTCAGCCCCCGCTGCCTGCCGAGCGGGGCGGCGGCCTCGACCACCTCGCCGACCACCAGCGCCAGGTCGACGACGCCCTTCGGCGCCACGTGCTCGTCGAGCTCGATGCGGCTGAGCGAGGTCAGGTCGGCGATCAGGCGCGCCATCCGGTCGGCCTGGGCCTGCATGATGCCAAGGAATTTCTCCCGCGCCGCCGGGTCGTCGCGGGCGTGGCCACGCAGGGTCTCGATGAAGCCGGACAGCGAGGCCAGCGGCGTGCGCAGCTCGTGGCTGGCGTTGGCCAGGAAGTCCACGCGGGTCTTCTCGACCCGGCGGACCTCGGTCTCGTCGTGGAAGGTGACCAGGGCCAGCGCGACCCCCGCGGCGCCCGCGCCCGAATTGGGGCCTAGCGGCCGGGCGCGGACGCGAAGGCTGCGGGTCTGGGCTCCGCTGGTCTCGTAGACCCCCTCGGCGTCGGCTCCCTCGAAAAGGGCCCGGTCCACCGCGGCCAGCACCTCCGGATCGCGCACGGCGGAGAGCAGCAGGCCCTCGTCGACGGAAATCCGCAGCAGCTCGCGCGCCGCGGCGTTGGCCAGGATGAAGCGCCGGCCGCTCAGGTCGGACCGGTCGGAGCCGGTGACCACCAGGATCGGATCCGGCAGGGCGTCGACCAGCGCGGCGTAGAGTGAGGAGCTCTGGCTCGGGGTGGTCATCGAGGACGGTTCAAGCAGAGACAACGGGGCGAATCTCCGGGGCGGAGACTCTAGCATCCCCGTTCCTGTGTCGGTTGCGTGACGGTTACCCCCGCCAGGCCCGATGGGGAACCCAGACTCGGCCAGGCTCGTTGTTCTAGGCCCAGCGGCCGCCGGAACCGCGCCCATGCAGGACCTCGAAAACCCGTCCGCCGGTCACGCCGCTGACCTGCTGGCGGAACTCGACCATCGGGTGAAGAACAATCTGCAGCTCATCGCCTCGATCGTCCTGCTGCAGCTCCAGCGCACCAAGGACGAGGCGGCCCGCCAAGCGCTGAAGAGCGCGCTCGCCCGGGTGACCGCGGTGGCCACGGTCCATCGGAGCCTGTTCCAGGGCGATCCTCACCTGTTCGACGTCGCCGACTTCCTGCGCGACCTGGTCGGCGACCTCGCAGCCTCGGCCGGGCGCGACGACATCCAGATCACCCTCGACCTGCAGCCCGTCGCCATCGCGGCGTCCTCCGCCGCGGCCTTCGCGCTCACCGCCGGCGAACTGCTCAGCAACGCGCTGAAGCACGCCTTCCCCGCCGGTCGTGGCGGGCGGATCGCCGTGACGCTCGCGGACCACGACGGCGCCTGCGTCCTGGCGATCGCCGACGACGGCGTCGGCCTGGGCGACGCGCCGGCGGGATTCGGCCTGACTGTCGCCGGCCTGCTCGCCCAGCAGCTGCGCGCCGTCCTCGAGCTGGCCCCCGGCGACTCGCAGGCCGGCTCCCAAGCCGGCCCCCAACTCGGCCGAGGCGTGGGCGTTCGGGCGACGCTGAACGTTCCGGCGCCGCGCGACGGGGCCAGCTAAGCCTTGTCCAGCCTGATCGCCAACGTCGTGGGCACGGGCGCCGCGCTCTGCTCGATGACCAGTTTCGCGCCGCAGATCGCCAAGATCTGGCGGGATCGGGACGCCTCGTCCGTGTCGCTGCGGATGTATCTGGTGACGGTGGCGGGCTTCAGCCTTTGGATCGCCTACGGCGTCCTGATCGCCAGCTGGCCGGTGACGGCCTCCAACCTGATCTGCCTGGCCATGTCGGGCTGCGTCCTGGCGCTGAAGTGGCGATTCAGCCGCCCCTGAGCCCCCTGCTCTAGCCATGTGGGGCGGGCGGCCTTAAGGCTCCCCCCGTTGGCCGCCGAGGCGTGGGCCCCGAGGAGACGATGTCCGAAAAGACTGGACCCGAAAAGACTGGGCCCGAAAAGACTGGAGACGAGCGGTTGGTGGCGGCCGACCTGGCCCTGAAGGCGGGACGTGGACCCGAGGCGATCGAACTGCTGATCGCGGTGATGGCGACCGATCCCGCCCAGAGCGTGGGCGCCTATCGGGCCCTGGTGCTGCAGCTCTATCGCGCCGAGCGCTACGAGGAAGGCGCCCGGTGGGGCGAGGTCGGCGCGGCGCGCTACCCGCGAGATGTCGATCTCCTCAACGTCCTGGGCGTGATCAACCGGCGGCTATTCAACTATCCGCGCGCCCTGGAGATTCTCGACCAGGCCACCAAGGTGGCGCCCAACAACGTGGCCGTGGCCACCAATCGCGGCAATGTACTGCTCGACCTCGACGACGCGCCTCGCGCCGAGGTGTTGTTCACCAAGCTCACCCGCGCCGACCCGAAGAACGCCGAGCACCAGCGTCAGCTCGGCCGAGCGCTGGTGAAGCAGGACAAGCGGCCGGCGGCCCTGACCCGCTTCCGCCAGGCCGTGGCCCTGAAGAAGGACTACATTGACGCCTGGCTCGACCTGATCGGCATGGAGGTCGACGACCAGCGCACCGCCGAGGTCGAGGGGCTGATCGACCGCGCACTCGCCGCCAACCCGGATCATCCACGGCTGCTGGAAGCGCGCTGCATTGCGCTGCGCCGGTCCGGCCAGTTGCGCCGCGCCGAAGCCTATCTGCTGGAGCTCCTGCCCCGGTTCCCCGACGCCGCCTGGCTGCACTACCAGCTCGGCGGCGTGATCTCCGAATACGACCGCGACCGCGGCAACATCCACCTGCGCCGGGCGCTGGAGCTGGACCCCGACAAGCTCGACCACGCCATGGTGTTGATCGAGAGCCTGGAGCGCACCCGCAGCGGCGACGAGGGCGCCCATATCGAGGAATCCTACCAGCTGGCGCTGGAGACGCTGGACAAACTCAAGGCCCCGCTCAGTCCAGGCCACGCCAAGATCATCTTCGAAATCTTCGTCCGCGTCTGCGCCTTTGACGACTTCGCCAGGCTTCCCGACTTCAGGGCGCGCGGGCGGGCCTGGGCCGAGACCGGCCGGCACACCGCGCTGCTCAAGCAGCTGGCCCATGTGGAAACGCTGGAGGACCGCTACGAGCTCCTCGAGCAGCATCGGATCTGGGGCCGGCTCGTGGAGGAGAGGGCGGCCCTGTCGCCGGTCCGCAAGCCCGAGCCGCGGCCCAAAGGCGGCAAGATCCGCCTGGGCTTGATGTCCTCGGACCTGCGCAACCACCCGGTGGGCTATTTCGCCCTGCCGCTGTTCGAGCACGCCGACCACGAGCGGTTCGAGCTCTACTGCTACTCGTTCTACCAGGGCCAAAAAACCGACTCGCTCCAGAAGCTGATCGCCGCCAATTCCGCCGCCTTCCGCTGGCATCCCGACATCGCCTCGCGCGACGCCGCCCAGATGATCGCCGACGACCAGCTGGACATGCTGATGGAGCTGGGCGGCTCGACCCACATGAACAAGCTCGACGTGATGGCCTGGCGCCCGGCGCCGATCCAGGCGAGCTGGCTGGGCTATCCGCACTCGGCGGGGCTCTCGACGATCGATTACCTGATCACCGATCCCTACAACGTCCCGCCGCGCCGCGACCTGCTGGTCGAGCAGCCGCTGATGATGCCGAAGAGCTGGATCGCGCTGGGCCGGATGGTGTTCTCCGAGGGCCATGTGATCACGCCCGGCCTACCCGAAGACCGCAACGGGCGGATCACCTTCGGCACGGCGAATAATCCGCACAAATACAATCGCGCGATGCTCGCGCTGTGGGCCGAGGTGATGCACGCGGTCCCCGGCTCACGCTTCACCTTCATCCGCCCGGAAGGCAGCACCGCCAGCTTCCGCCGCAACGTGCTGGCGGAGTTCGCCAGCCACGGCATCGAGGCCGACCGGATCGTCTTCAACACCATCCGCGGCGCCCATATGCCGTTCTACAACGAAGTCGACATCAGCCTCGACACCCTGCCGCTCACCGGCGGCACGACCACCACCGAGAGCCTATGGATGGGCGTGCCGGTGATCAACCTGATCGGCGAGGCGTTCTACGAGCGGCTCAGCTACTCGATCCTGGCCAACAGCGGCCTGGCGGACCTCGCCGCCGAGACCCCGGCCGACTATGTGCGCATCGCGGTCGAGCTGGCGGCCAACCGCGAGCGGCGCCTGGCGCTGCGGCAGAACCTGCGCGAGACGATCAAGTCCGGGCCATTGGGCCAGACCGAACAGTTCGCCCGCGACTTCTACGACCTGATCGCCAGGACGGTGCGGCCGGCGGCGTAGGGCGCGAAGGGGACGCATGGACCATCGGTTGGCGGCCGCCGATGCCGCCCTGCAGGCGGGGCGCGGGACCGAGGCGATCGCCCTTCTCATCGCCGTGCTGGAGGCGGACGCCGATCAGGACGTGTCGGTCTATCGGGTGCTGCTGCAGCAGCTGTACCAGGCCGACCGGCTGGAGGACGGCGCGCGATGGGGCGAGATCGCCGCGCGGCGCCACCCGCGCGATGTCGACGTCCTGAACCTGCTGGCGGTGACCCTGCGCCGCCTGCGCCGCCTGCCGCAGGCTCTGGAGACGCTCAGCCAGGCGGCGAAGCTGGCGCCCAACAATCCGCAGGTGCAGTCCAACCGCGGCAATGTCCTGCTGGAGCTACGGCAAGGCGCGCGCGCCGAGGCGGTGCTCGCCCGGCTGGTGCGCGCGGAGCCGCGTAACGGCGAATACCCGCGGCAGCTCGGCCACGCGTTCCGTCTGCAGGGCAAGCAGCCGGCGGCGGCCTTCCGCTTTCGCCAGGCCGTGGCGCTGGATGCAGCCAATGTCGGCGCCTGGGTCGACCTGAGCGGCCTGCTGGTCGAAGACCACGACGAGGCCGGAGCCGAGGCGGCGCTCGACGCGGCGTTGGCGGCGAACCCGGGACACCCGCGCCTGCTGGAAGCCCGGGCTGTGGCGCTGCGCCGTGCGGGCGATTTCGCGCGGTGCGAAGCCTTTCTGACGGAGTTGCTGGCGCGGACGCCCGGCGCCGGCTGGCTGCACTTTCAGCTGGGCGGCGTGCTCGGCGAGAACGACGGCGAGCGCGAGCGGGCCAATCTGCACCTGCGCCGCGCGGTTGAGCTGGAGCCGGGCAATCTCAACTTCACCGTGGCGCTGATCGAGAGCCTGGAGCGCACACGCAGCGGCGACGAGGGCGGCCACCTCGACGAGGCCTATGAGCTGGCGCGCGGGGTCCGGGCGCGGACCCCCGAACTGGTCAACCCCGGCCACCTGAAAGTAATCTTCGAGACCCTGGTGCGGGTCTGCGCCTTCGATGAGGTCGCCGCCTTGCCCGATTTCAAGGCTCGCGGGCGGGCGTGGGCGGAAAGCGGACGCCACGCGCCGCTGCTGCGGCAACTGGCGCATGTGCAGACGCTGGAGGACCGCCACGAACTGCTGGAACAACACCGCATCTGGGGCCGCGACGTGGCCGCGCGCGCCGCCAGGGCGCCGATCCGCAAGCCCGCGCGGCGAACGGCCGGCGCCAGGATCCGGCTGGGCTTCCTGTCCTCGGACCTGCGCGACCATCCGGTGGGCTATTTCGCCTTGCCGCTGTTCGAGCATGCCGACGCCGAGCGGTTCGAGCTCTTTTGTTACTCGTTCTTCAAGGGGGGCTATGTCGATCCGACGCAGGCGCTAATCGCTCAGGCCTGCGCGGCCTATCGCGTGGCGCCGTCGGCCAACGCGCGCGACGCAGCGCAGATGATCGCCGACGACCAGCTCGATATGCTGATCGAGCTCGGCGGATCGACCGATATGAACAAGGTCGAGGTGATGGCCTGGCGCCCGGCGCCGATCCAGGCGAGCTGGCTGGGCTATCCGCACTCGGTAGGGCTCGCGGCCATCGACTATCTGATCTGCGATCCGCTGACCGCGCCGACGCGCCGCGACCTGCTGATCGAGACGCCGCTGACCATGCCGAAGAGCTGGATTGCGCTCGGGCGGATGGCGTTCTCGGAGGACCACGCGATCACGCCGGGCCTGCCTCAGGATCGCACCGGCGCCGTCACCTTCGGCACGGCGAACCATCCGCATAAATACAATCGAGCGACGATTGCCCTGTGGGCGCAGGTGATGCGCGCCGCGCCGGGGTCGCGGTTCATGTTCATCCGGCCCGAGGCGGCCGCCACCAACTTCCGGCAGAACCTGCTGGCTGAGTTCGCCACCCACAGCATCGAGGCCGAACGGATCGTCTTCCACCCGGTCCGCGGCGCGCACATGGCGGTCTACAACGAGGTCGACATCAGCCTCGACACCGCCCCGCTGACCGGCGGGACCACGACCACGGAGAGCCTGTGGATGGGCGTTCCGGTGCTGAGCCTTGTGGGCGAGGCCCTGTTCGAGCGGCTCAGCTATTCGATCCTGGCCAACAGCGGCCTGGCGGACCTCGCCGTAGAAACACCGGCCGACTATGTGCGCATCGCCATCGACCTGGTCGCCGACCGTGGGCGGCGCCTGAGGCTGCGGCAGACCCTGCGCCAGCAGATGCGCGCGGGCCCGCTGGGCCGATCCGAACAGTTCGCCACGGACTTCTACGACCTGATGGCGAAGACCGTTCGGCCAAACGGTTAGAGGCGGAAATATTCCCGGATCAGATCGTCGGGGCGGGGCCGGAACACCAGCTCTCCAGGACCGCCGGCGAAGGCTACCATGCCGCTCGGCACGGTCTTGTTCAGTATACTGACGCCCTGCGAGACCACGGCGTCATTCTCGACCACCGAGCCACCGACGACGGCGGTGTTAGGATAGAGCACGACACGATCACCGATCACCGGAATGCGGTCCTTGTGCCGGCCGACGGTCGAGTTCTGGTAGAGCACCAGGTAGTTCCCATAGGTCGCCTTGGCCAGGACGATGCCCACGCTGTGGCCGATGTAGAATACCTCCGGCATGGCGATCTCGTAGAACAGGTCGATGCCGTTGAAGGCCTTGTTGATCAGGAAAAGCCGGGTCGGGGCGGAGGTGTCGCCACAGCCCTTCCAGATCGAATTCGCGAGGTAATACAGGAAGATGGTGTGCTGTGAGGACTGCAGCACATTGAACTCGCCAGCCCGCCACGGCGCGCAGGCGTCGATGCAGACGCTCATCCGCGCGAGCGCCACATCGAGGTGAGCGTCGGCCAGCTTGCTGAACGCGCCTTCCTTGCCGTCGGGCACGACAGCGGCCTGCTGGCGCACGATGTAGTCGAGAAGGCTCTGGCGCGAATGGTCGACCAGCTTCATGCGAATTTCCCCTCGGCCAGATAGCGGGCGACCACGTCTCGCACCGGCGGCGGCGTGACGCCCAGCGCCGCGAGCTTGCTCACCGCGGCGCGAGGCGGCGGCGTGGACCTGCCGTCGCGGGTGAACTCTACCTTGCGTCCCGCGGCGGCGAAAACCTCGGCGATCTCGCCATTGGTCACCAGCTCGCCGCTGGCCAGGTTGACGATGCCCGGATCGGCGGCGTCGGCCATGGCCATCAGGCCCGCGACCACGTCGTCGAGGTGGACGTAGTCGCGGGCCGTGTGCGGGCTGGAGTCGAGCGTCAGGTCGCGCTCGGTGCGTGCCCGGATCAGCCATTCCGACAGGAACCCCGGCGCGCCGTCTTCCCAGTCGAAGACGTTGGCGAGCCGCGCGACGGCGCCGCGTCCGCCGCTGCGGGTCATCACCAGGTTCTCGCCCAGGGCCTTGGAGAGGTCGTAGGTGCGGCGCGGGTCGGTCGGGTCGAAGATGAGGGGCTGGTCCTCGGAGGCCTGGGCCACCGGCAGGCCGTCGTAGAGCCGCGTCGAGGACAGGTAGATTATCCGCTCAAAACGTCGGGCCTTCACCAGTTCGCTGACCAGGCTGGCGTGCACCTCGACCGTGTCGAACGGCCGTGCGTCATAGTCGGCGGTGAGGCCGGCGCAGTAGAAGACGACGCCCAGGTCGCGGGTCAGCAGGTCCGGATCGCCCTTGGCCGGCGCCCAGGGCGCGCGGCCCGCGGCGGTCAGCGCCGTGACCAGCCGCTGGCCGACGAAGCCCCGGGCGCCGATGACGGTCGTGGCCATCAGCCGCCGCGCTGGCCGATGCGCCTGGCGGGCGCGCCGGCGTAGATGCCATAGGCCTCCAGTTCGCCGCGCACCACCGAGCCCGCGGCCACGACCGCGCCCTTGCCGATCACCGCGCCGTCCAGGACGACCACATTGGCCCCCAGCCAGGCGTCCTCGCCGATGACGATGCCGCCCTTGGAGGCCTGGAAGCCCTGGTCGCGGATGCGCTTCGTCACGTCCGCCACCGCATGGTTGGTGGGCGCGAGCGTGCAGTTGGCGGCGATCGCCACCGCGTCGCCGATGGTCACCCCATTGCCGGTGTAGATCACCACGCCCGAGTTGATCGCGCAGTCGCAGCCGATCACCACATCGCCCATCCCGCCGGCCGGCTTGATCTTCACGAAACTGTCGATGACCGTGCGCGCGCCGATCTGGATCAGGGTGCCGCGGATCGAATCCTCGATGTCCGCCAAGGGTGAGATCTTCGCGGTCGGATCGATCTTCAGCATGGCCTTAAGTCTCCCCCCTATGATCAGGGGCCCGATGGTCAGGGCCCGATGGTCAGGGTAGGTCGCGTCGCGCTCGGAGATCAATGTCGGCGCCATGGGCCAGGCGATGGCGAAGCCCGGATCGTCCCAGCGCACGCCCGCCTCGTGACCGGGCTGGAAGGCCGGGCTGATCTGATAGAGGACGTCGGTGTCGGGCTCGAGCGTCAGGAAGCCGTGGGCCACACCCTCGGGGATCAGCAAGGCGCGCGCGTTCTCCGCTGAGAGCTCCGCCGAGGTCCATTGCCGATAGGTCGGGCTGTCGGGGCGCAGGTCCACGGCCACATCGAACATCCGTCCCCGGACGGTGCGAACCAGCTTGGTCTCGGCGTTAGGCGCAGGCTGGTAGTGCATGCCCCTGAGCGTGCCGGCCCGCGGGTTGCGCGACAAGCTGGTTTGGGCCGGGGTGAAGGGATGGCCCGCGGCGGCGAACTCGTCTGGGCACTGCAGGCGGGCGAAAGCGCCGCGGTCGTCGCTGTGCGCCGCGATATCCACGATCACGACGCCGGCGATCGGGGTTTGCGCGAACCGCATCAGGGCAGGACCTTCGTCTCCGGCGAGGCGGTGACGAACCGGCCGCCCCAGCTGCGGATGTGGGCCATCTGGCCGATGATCTCGTCCTTCAGGTTCCAGGGCAGGATGACCAGATCGTCGGGCCTTACCGCGTCGACCTCGGCGGGGCTGAGAATCGGAAGATGGCTGCCGGGTAGGAAGCGGCCCTGTTTCGCGGCGCTGGCGTCGAACACCACCTCGATATCGGCGGTGGTGATCCCGCAGTAGTTCAAGAACGTATTGCCCTTCGCCGCCGCACCATAGGCGGCGATCCGCCGGCCGGCCTTCTTCTCTTCGGCAAGGAAGGTGCGGAAGCTGTCGCGCACCGCTTCCACCCGCGGTGCGAAGCCGGCGTAGGTCTCGACGCGGTGCAGGCCCGCGGCTTCCTCGCGCTCGCGCAGGGTGACGAGGGCGTCGGTCTCCTCATGGCCGGAGCCCATGTGGCAGCAGACCAGTCGCAGCGAGCCGCCGTGGGTGGACAACAGTTCGACATCGAACGGTCTCAGGCCATTGGCCCGCAACACCTGCTCCACCGCCAACAG
Source organism: Alphaproteobacteria bacterium (assembly GCA_025350685.1). GTDB lineage: Bacteria > Pseudomonadota > Alphaproteobacteria > Caulobacterales > Caulobacteraceae > Phenylobacterium. Next base: position 11,435 of record JANXXK010000052.1, read on the forward strand.
CGAAAGGTAGGAAAAGTGCTCGTGGTAGATGGTGTCGAACTGCACCTTGTCGATCAGGTTCAACAGGTGCGGGAACTCAAAGGTCAGCACACCCTGATCCTTCAGCGCCTCGCGGAAGCCGGCCACGAAGTCGCCGATGTCGGGCACGTGGGCCAGCACATTGTTGGCGGCTATCAGGTCGGCGGTGAGGCCGCGCGCCGCCAGCCCCTGGCCGGTCGCCTCGCCGAAGAAGGCCACTTCAGTGGGCACGCCGCGGGCGATCGCCGCCTGCGCGGTATTGGCCGTGGGCTCGACGCCGAGGACGGGGATGTCCATCGCCACGAAATGCTGCAGCAGGTAGCCGTCGTTGCTGGCCACCTCGACGACCAGGGACTCCGGGCCCAGGCCGAACCGCTCGGTCATCGCCTCGGCATAGCGGCGCGCGTGCTCCACCCAGCTGGTCGAGTAGGAGGAGAAGTAGGCGTAGGCGTCGTCGAAGATCGCGTTGGCCGGCACCGCGTCGTCGGCCTGCACCAGGAAACAGTTGCGGCAGACCCGGACATGCAGCGGATAGGCCTGCTCGGCGCCGGCGGCGAGCTGCTCGG
>JANXXK010000125.1 GCA_025350685.1 Alphaproteobacteria bacterium
TCACCTCTAGGGTGCGGTGCAGCTGGTGAGCCGAGATGCCCTTCTTGCTGGAGCAAATCAGGAAGATCGCCTGTAGCCACTTCGTCATCGGAAGGTGGCTGTCCTCAAGCAGGGTGCCGACCCGGACCGTGAATTGCTTGCGGCACTGGCCGCACTTGCGCAGACCGATGCGCGTCTTGGCGAGGTTGTAAATCTTGTCGTAGCCGCCGCAGTGGGGGCACACGGGGCCGGTCGGCCACAGCAGGGCCTCAACGAACGCAAAGGCGGCGGCTTCGTCGTGGAACCGGGCTTGAGAGAGGACAGACATAGGCGAATTCCTTCAATGAATCCAACCTAACGGCCCAGCTTGGGTTTGTCAAAGACATAATCGCCACGTCGAAGGCCGGGAGTCCAGGGCCTCAGCTGGCCAGGAGGATGGCGCCGGCGGTGATCGCGATCGCGCAGCCGGCGCGGCGGATGGTGAACGGCTCCTTGAGGAACAGCGCCCCGATGATCGCGGCGAACAGGATCGAGGTTTCCCTGAGGCCCGAGACCTTGGCCATGGCGGTGAACGACAGCGCCCAGACCACGACGCCGTAGCCGAGCATCGAGATCACCCCGCCGCCCACCGCCTTCCAGGTCTCGCGGTCGTTGCCGATCGCCGGCAGCCTACGCCGGATGGCCAGGTAGACCAGCGACATCGGCAGGCCCTGCGCCACCGACATCCAGACCACATAGGAGGTCGGGTGACCGGCCAGCCGCACGCCCATCCCGTCGGTGACCATGTAGCCGGCGATGAACGCGCCGCAGATCAGCGCCGAGCCGGTGGACCGGATGTCCGGCCGGTCGCGCCCCAGGCCCAGGCCCATGATCCCGAGGCTGACCATGGCCAGGCCGATCAGCGCGCGGCCGGAGAGGTGCTCGCCGGCGGTCACCGCGGCGACCAGGGCCACCAGCAGCGGCGCCGAGCCCCGCGCGATCGGATAGACCTGGCTGAGCTGGCCGTCGCGGTAGGCGCGCACCAGGAACAGGCAATAGCCGACCTGCAGAGCCGAGGACGCGGCCGCATAGGGCCAGCTGGCCATCGCCGGCGCCGGCACGAAGAAGGCGAAGGGCAGGGCGGCCAGGGCCGAGACCAGGCACATCACGCTCATCGACCACAGCCGGTCGGCGCCCGAGCGCAGCATGCCGTTCCAGGTGGCGTGCAGCAGGGCCGCGCCCAGCACCAGGGCCAGGATCAGCGGCGGGACGCCCATCGAGAACGTGTGGCTCAAGGCCCAACCCTGTTCAAGGTATCGCCCAGACCGCGGTCTTCTTGACGGCCATGTCCTCCAGCTCCCGCTTCGTCGGGACCTGGTATTCGGCGAGTCGGGTGAGGCCCGTGCGCGGAAAATAGCTGCGTCCGGGGTCGCCGATCAGCACGCTCGCGCCGCGCGCCCGGGCCGCGCCCAGCCAGGCCAACACCCGCTCGGCCAGCGGCTTCTCGTAGCAGATGTCGCCGGCCAGGATCACCTCAGCCCAATCCGGCGCCGGGGCGTCAAGCAGGTCCGTGGCCGTGAAGGCGCAGACCACGCCGTTGCCCTCGGCGTTCAGCGCCACGGCGGCCTCGCAGAACGGGTCGATGTCGGCGGCCAGCACCTGCGCCGCCCCGGCCCGCATCGCCGCGATCGCCACCAGCCCCGAGCCGGTGGCGAAGTCGATCACCCGCTTGCCGGCGACCACGCCCGGGTTGTCGATCAGGTAGCGCGCCAGCGCCTGGCCGCCCGCCCAGGCGAACGCCCAGAACGGCGGCGGCAGGCCGATCTCAGCCAACGCCTCCTCGGTCAGCTTCCAGATCGGCGTGATCTCGTCCGCAAGATGCAAGCGGAGTTCTGGCACATGGGGCGGCGCCTGCAGGCGCGTATTGGCGACGATGAACTCGCGCCGGGCCAGCGGCGTGTCGGGGATCATCCCCCCTCGTCGGCGGTGCGGATAGCGCGGTCAACTGCCGACCGCGCCCAGATCGGGGCCGGCCTCAGCGAACGGCTGGGCGAAACAACCAGCCAGACACGGCCAGCGCGACGGTTGCGCTGGCCAGCTGGGCGGCGATGAACGCCGGCGCCGAACCCGGCGCGATGCCGGCGAAGGTGTTGGACAGACTGCGCGCGAGCGTGACGGCCGGGTTGGCGAACGAGGTCGAGGCGGTGAACCAGTAGGCGGCGGTGATGTAGAGGCCCACGGCGGCGGGCGTGAAGTCCGGCTTGAACCGCAGCGTCCCCAGGATCGTCGCGACCAGGCCGAACGTCGCGACGAACTCCGACAGGACCTGGGCCGGACCGTCGCGAAGTTTCGTCGACACCTGCAGGATTGCCTCGGCGAACATGGCGTGGGCGAGGAACACGCCCAGCACGGCGCCGGCGATCTGCGCGGCGACGTAGGCCAGCGCCAGGCGTGCGCTCAGGTCGCGCCGCAGGGCGAAGACCAGGGTGACGGCGGGGTTGAAATGCGCGCCGGAGATCGGGCCGAAGATCGAGATCAGCACCACCAGCCCCGCGCCGGTGGCGAGCGTGTTGCCGAGCAGGGCGATGGCGACGTTCCTGCCCGCCAGCCGCTCGCCCATGATCCCCGAGCCAATGACGATGGCCAGCAAAAGCGCCGTGCCCAAGGCCTCGGCGGCGAGGCGCCGCGCGGGGCTGAACGGCTCCGACGCGGGTTCGACGCCCCTGTCCCGGCCTGTCATGGCTCAGCCGGCGCGGCCTTCGCCGCCGCAGGGTTGGCTGGCGATGGCGGCCAGCGGTGCGCAGATCTCCGGCTTTCCGCCGCAGCAGTCCTCCATCAGGAACGCCAGCAGCTCGCGCATCTGGTCGTAGGCGGCGGTGTAGATGATCGAGCGCCCGTCGCGCCGGGACGCCACAAGCCCGGCGCCCGCCAGGATGCTCAGGTTGGTGGACAGCGTGTTGGCCAGGCTGTCGGTGGCGCGCGCGATCTCACCCGCCGCCATGCCCCCGGGTCCGGCCTGCACCAACAGGCGGAACACCTGCAGTCGTCCGGGATGGGCCAGCGCCGAGAGCGCGCCGACGGCGGTGGGCGTTTCCATGCTCAGCAGCAGCTCGGCGCGGCGGCCTGCAGGGCTTCACGCGCCGCCGAAGCGTCCTCGCCATAGGTGACAGCCTCGCCGAAGGTGAAGAAGGTCTCCCAGCGCACGCCCGCCGGATCGTTGACCCAGGTCTTGTCGCCCTTGGCGTAGCAGCAGGTGACCGCGGCCTCGTCGAAGGTCGCCGCGCCGGCGGCCTTCAGCCGCGCCGACAGGACGCCAAGCTCTTCGGCGGTCTCGGTCTGGATGCCGACGTGATTGACGCCGACTGGCCCGCCGCGCTGCGAAATCGCCAGGTTCACCCGCGGGTCGTCGAGCATCCACTTGGCGTAGTCGTCCTTGACCACCGTGGGCGCGGCGCCGAACAGGGTCTCGTAGAACTGGATGGATTGGGCGAGGTCGGGCACGCTCACGTGCAGGTGCAGGCGCTTCATCTAGGGGCTCCGTCGATTTCGTAGTATTCTATATTTCGGGAAATATAGAAGAGTCAAGCGAGCAGCCATGAATTCGGACTCAAGGACGATGCTTTCGGTGCGGCCGGCCCGGCGCGAAGACGCCGAGGCGATCGCCGAGATCTACAGCCAGGGCATCGAGGACCGGATCGCCACCTTCGAGACCGAGCCGCGAACGGCCGGCGACATCGCGCCGTGGTTCGAACACGCCCTGGCGTTCGTCTCGGTGGTCGAGCCCTCCGGCGCGGTGGTCGGCTACGCCGTGGCCCATCCCTACGCCGACCGTTGCTGCTATCGCGGGATCGCCGAGTTCTCGGTCTATGTCCGGCGCTCGCACCGCAGCCACGGGGTGGGCCGCGTGGCCATGGCCGCCCTGGTCGAGGCGTCGCGCGACGCCGGCC
>JANXXK010000062.1 GCA_025350685.1 Alphaproteobacteria bacterium
CCTCGATCTCGATGTCGTGGTCGGCCAAGGCGGTGTTGTCGTGCAGGAACTGGATGGCCTGGGCCCGGGTCCAGCCCTTGTGGTGGACGCCGGTGTCCACGACCAAGCGGGTGGCGCGCCACATCTGGAAGGTGAGCATGCCGAACCGGTCATAGGGGGTGTCGTACATCCCCATCTCGACCCCCAACCGTTCGCAATAGAGCGCCCAGCCCTCGCCGTAGGCCGAGATATAGACCTCGCGCCTATAGTCCGGCAGGCCCGACTGCTCCTCCGCCAACCCGCCCTGCAGCGCATGCCCCGGGGCGGACTCGTGCATCGTCAGCGCCGTGAGGTTGTAAAGCGGCCGCGCCGGCAGGTCGTAGGTGTTCAACAGGTAGGTCGTCGTGCCGCCTCGGGCCGAGGTGTAGAAGGGCGCGATCTGCGGATCGACCGGCTCGATGCCGAAGCGGCTGCGCGGCAGCCAGCCGAAATAGGCCGGCAGCTTGCCGTCCACCCGCTTGGCGATCCAGGCGGCGCGGTTCAGCAGTTCCTGCGGGTCCTTCACATAGAACCGCGGGTCTGAGCGCAGGAACACCAGGAAGGCCGGGAAGTCGCCGGTAAACCCGGTCTCCTTCATCACCTCCAGCATCTGGGCGTGGATCTTGGCGACCTCGGTGAGGCCGATCTGGTGGATCGCCTCCGGGTCCATGTCGAGCGTCGTGAACTCGCGGATCTGGGCGCGGTAGTAGGCCTTGCCGTCCGGCAGGCTCTCCGCGGCCAGGACCGGGTTGGCATGCGCCAGGTAGTCGGTGCGCAGATAGGTCAACAGTGAGCGATAGGCCGGCTGCACCTTCTCGGCGATCGCCGCCTTAGCCTGGGCCCGGAGCGCCGCCTGCTCGGCCGCCGGTACAGACGCCGGCATCGCCCTGAACGGCTTCCAGAGATTGGTCGCCTCCGGCCTCTCCGCCTCGGCGATGATCGCCACCGAGGCGTCGCGCCCGGCCAGCGTTGCCCGCGGCGGCGTGAAACCCCGCGCGAGCCCAACCTTCATGTTCACCGTCTCCTCGGCGAAATAGCGCGGGATGTCATTCAGCTGGGCGATGTAGTTGCGGTAGTCGCGGGCGTCGTGGAAGGTCCGCGAGGCGGTGAACCCCAGGTCCGACCAGAACTGCGAGTCCGAGTTGAACGGCTTCTCGTACTCGTGGAATTTCTGCCGATTGATCAGGGTGATGATCTGATCGACGTAGACCTCATAGTTGACCTGCTGCTCCGCCGACAGGCCTGCCTCGGGAACGGCCTTGAGCTGTTTGAGCACGTCCTCCCAATAGGCCAGCCGCCGCGTCTGGGACGCCGCGTCCACCTTGGCCAGCCGGTCGGCGACCGGAGCGTCGCCGCGGTCCTTGCCGGGAAACTCGTTCTCCCGCCACGCCCACTCGCGCTTGTAGATCGCCACGAACCTGGCGTCGGCCGGGCTGTGAGCCATAGCGGCTCGCGAAACCCCCAGAACACCGGTCGCCAGGATCAGGCAGGCGAGCAGCCAGATACGCATCAATTCAGTCCCCCAGAAGATCAGCCGCCGACTTCATAGAAAGCCGCGCCGAGGTCAAATGCTGCGCTAGGGTGGCCCGAGTCATTCCAGGAGACCTAAGCTTGATCCGCCCCCTCGCCGCCCTCGCCGGCGCCCTCACTCTGCTGGCCGCGCCGGCCGCCGGCGCCCGCCCCTTCACCCAGGCCGATCTGGTTGGCCTGGACCGGGTCTCCGACGCCCATGTCTCGCCCGACGGTAAATGGGCGGTCTACGACCTGGCCCGCTTGGATCGCGCCGCCAACACCCGCACCCACAGCCTCTGGGTCGTCGCCACCGACGGCAAGAGCGCGCCGGTCAAATGGGCCGACGGGATGAACCCGCGCTGGGGCCGCCAGCCCGGCTTGCTGTACTTCCTCTCCAAAGGCCAGGTCTGGTCGGTCTGCCCGACCTGCGGCGGCGGCGCGCCGCAACAGGTCACCAACCTGCCGCTTGAAGTGGGCAGCTTCCGCACCGCCCCGGACGGCGTTCACATAGTGCTGTCGCTGGCGGTGTTCCCCGACGCCGAGGACCCCGCCGCGACCAAGGCCCGCCTGGACGCGATCGTCGCCTCCAAGACGACCGGCCGCTTCTACGACCGCCTGTTCGTCCGCCACTGGGATGCGTGGGCCGACGGCCGCAAGAACCACCTGTTCTCGATCACCCTCGGCGCCGGGCCGGCAACCACCGCGACCCCACTGATGAAGGGCTTCGACGGCGACGCGCCCAGCAAGCCCTTCGGCGGCGACGAGGACTATGCGATCACGCCGGACAGTAAGGCCCTGGTGTTCTCTGCACGGCTGGCCGGTCACGATGAGCCCTGGTCGACCAACTTCGACCTCTACAACGTCCCGCTCGATGGCGCGTCCGCGCCCCGCGACTTCACCGCCGCCAACAAGGCCTGGGACGCCGCCCCGGCATTCTCCGACGACAACCGCTACGCCGCGCACCGGGCCATGAAGCGCCCTGGCCTGGAGTCCGACCGGTTCGGCGTGGTGCTCTACGACGCCAAGACCAACAGCTCCCATGAGCTCGACCCCACCTGGGACCGCTCGGCCAGGTCCCTGGCCTTCTCCGGCGACGGCAAGGCGCTCTACATCCTGGCCGGCGAGGCGCAGCAGGTGAAGCTGTTCTCGATGGACACTGCCTCCGGCACCGTGAAGCCCCTGACCGACGGCGGCCACATCGGCGGCATGGACGTGGCCCACACCCCGGGCGGCGATGTCATTGTCTTCACCCGCGACAGCATGAAGGGCGGCGCGGAGGTCTTCGCCCTGAAGCCGGGCGGCGCGCCGGTCCAGCTCACCCACGCCGCCGACGCCCAGATGGCCGGCGTCGAGATGTCGGCCTACGAGAGCTTCACCTTCAAGGGCTGGAACAACGACGAGGTCCGCGGCTGGGTCGTCAAACCGTACGGATGGCAGCCCGGCGGGAAATACCCGACAGTCTTCCTGATCCACGGCGGCCCGCAGGGCTCCTGGACCGACAGCTGGTCGACACGCTGGAACCCCGAGGTCTGGGCCGGCTGGGGCTATGCCGTGGTGATGGTCGATTTCCACGGCTCGACCGGCTACGGCCAGGCCTTCACCGACGCCATCTCCGGCCACTGGGGCGACCGGCCGCTGGAGGACCTGCAGAAGGGCTGGGCGGCGGCTCGGGCCAGGTACGGCTGGATCGACGGCTCCAAGGCCTGCGCGGCCGGCGCCTCCTACGGCGGCTTCATGACCTATTGGATCGCCGGCGTCTGGAACCAGCCCTGGAAGTGCCTGATCGACCACGACGGGGTCTTCGACAACCGCATCATGGGATACGCCACCGAGGAACTGGGGTTCTACGAACGGGGGAACGGTGGGACCACGGTCTGGGAAAACCCGGCCAACTACGAGAAATTCAACCCGATCAGCCATGTGGCCGACTGGTCCAAGCCGATGCTGGTGATCCACTCCGACAAGGATTTCCGCATCCCGGTCGACCAGGGGATCGCCGCCTTCACCGCCACGCAGCGCAAGGGCCTGCCCAGCCAGTTCCTCAATTTCCCGGACGAGAACCACTGGGTGCTGAAGCCGCAGAATTCGATGCAGTGGCACGACACCGTCCAGGCCTGGCTGGCCAGATGGATCGGACCCGACGCGAAGTAGTTAGCCGGTGTTCCGCAGGCCCGCGGCAATGCCGTTGATGGTCAGGTGGACGCCCTCCACCACCGCCTCGTCTGTGTCGCCCCGCCGCCGCCGCCGGATCAGCTCGATCTGCAGGTGGTTCAGGGGATCGATATAGGGCAGGCGCGAACGGATCGCGGCAGCCAGGTCGGGATTGTTCTCCATGAGCTGCGACTGGCCGGTGATCGCCAGCAACGCCTCGCTCGTGCGCTCCCATTCGGCCCGAATCTGGCCGAACACGTGGTCGGCCAGGGCGCGGTCCTCGACCAAGCCCGAGTAGCGCGCGGCGATGGCCATGTCGGCCTTGGCCAGCACCATCTCCATGTTGGCCAGCGCCGAGGAAAAGAACGGCCAGGTCGCATGCATCCCGGCAAGTTGGTCCAACGGCAGGCCGGCGTCGCGCACCGCCGAGCCGAAGCCGTACCAGCCGGGCAGCATGGTCCGCGACTGGGCCCAGGAGAACACCCACGGGATGGCTCTGAGGCCCGCCAGGCTGCGGTTGGCCTGCCGCGAGGTCGGCCGGCTGCCGATGTTCAGGTCGGCGATCTCGGTGATCGGGGTCGCGCCATAAAAGTAATCGACGAAGGCCGGGGTCTCGTAGACCAGCGCCCGGTAGGCGGCCATCGAACCCTGCGACAGCGCCTCCATGGCCTTCGCGTTCGGCGCGGTGACCGCCGTCGGCGTCGCCTTTCGCAGCGACGCCAGCACCACCCCGGCCGTGAGCGTCTCCAGGCTTTGTCGCGCCAGTTCCGGGTCGGCGTATTTGTTGGCCACCACCTCGCCCTGCTCGGTGATACGGATGCGTCCGTTCACCGTGCCGGTCGGTTGCGCCAGGATGGCGTCGAAGCTTGAGCCGCCTCCCCGGCCCACGGCCCCGCCGCGGCCGTGGAACAGCTGCAGGCGGAGCCCTTCGTCACGCGCGACGCCGCCGAGGGCGCGGGAGGTCTGGTAGAGCTCCCAGGTCGAGGTCAGGTAGCTGCCGTCCTTGTTGGAGTCCGAATAGCCGATCATCACCTCCTGCAGGCCGATCGGCTCGACCAACTGGCGGATCAGCGGCAGGGCCAGATAGTCCTTCAGGGTCTGCGGCGCGGCGCGCAGGTCGCCGATGGTCTCGAACAGCGGCTCGGCGAAGACCTGGGTGCGGGCTGGAGTCCTGGGGGGCGTCCCCGGCGCGTAGAGCCCCACCTCCTTCAGCAGCAGATAAACCTCCAGCAGGTCGGACACCGTCTGGGTGTTCGAGACGATGTAGGCGCGGATGGCGTCCTTGCCGTAGAGCCGCTTCACCTCGGCGGCCGCCTGCAGGACCGCATATTCCCGGGCGGTCTCCTCGCTGTAGGTCTCGAAGGGCGAGTAGAGCAGCCGCCCGTGGCCGAGCTCGGCGATCAGCAGCGCGCGTCGGCCGGCCTCGTCCAGCGCCTCATAGTCGGCGCAGACCCCGGCGATCTTCAGCAGCTCGGCGATGGTGCGGGCGTGCACCGCCGAGTTCTGGCGCATGTCCAACCGGGCCAGGTGGAAGCCGAAGGTGTAGACGGCGCGGATCAGGCTCGGCAGCGGGCCGTGGGCGAAGACCTCGCCGTGCGTCGCCACAAGGCTCGCCAGCACCGTCTCCAGGTCGGCGATCAGGTCGTCGGGTGTTTCGTAGGGCTCAGCGACGGCGGCCGCCGCGAGCGGCGGCGGTTCTCCGGTCAACCGCAGGTAGGTCGCCGCCAGCCGGGCGTAGACCCCGGTCAGCGCCTGGCGGTAGGGCTCGTCGGCGCGCTGGCGCGAGGGATCGTGGGCGGCCTCGGCCAGGGCTTGCAACTCCGGCGTCACCGCCGCCAGGCGCGCCGACAGCGACAGCTCCGCCCCGATGGCGTGGATGCCGTCGAGGTAGCGCCGCAGCACCGCCTGCGACTGGCGCGCCATGGCCTGGTGCATCACCTGCGCGGTCACGAACGGATTGCCGTCCCGGTCGCCGCCGACCCAGGAGCCCACGCGCAGGAAGCTGGTCAGGTCGGCCGGTTGGCCCAGCACCTCCAGCCAATGGGCGTAGAGCCTGGGCAACTCGGGCAGGAAACTGCGCTCGAAATAGGAGACCGCATTCTCGATCTCGTCGCCGACGCCGAGCTTCACCGAGCGCAGCAGGCGCGTGCGCCAGAAGATCGACACCTGGCGCATCAGCTCGCGCTCGACGGCCGCGCGCTCGCTGTCCCCCCCCGCGCCGTTTGGGGCCCGTTCGTAGGCGTCGAGGTCGTCGGCGATGGCCCCGACGCGATCCAGCACGCTCTTGCGGCGCACCTCGCTGGGATGGGCGGTGATCACCGGGGCGATCAGGGCCCCGCGCAGCATCGCGATCACCGCCGGCAGCTCGACGCCCTCGGCCTTGAGCGTGCGGATCGCCCCGGCCAACGTCTCGCCCCGGCTGTCGCCGCTACGCCCCTGGCGGCGCTGGACCTGGTCCTCGGCGATATTGGTGATCTGTAGGAAGCAGGCGAAGGAATGGGCGAAGCGCACCGTGTCCGGCAGGCTGAGCCCCGCCAGCCGCTCGGCCATCAGCTTGGCGGCCTTGGGCGTGCCCTCCCGGTGGAAGGCCACCGAGGCCCGGCGGATCTCCTCGATCTGGTTGAACACCCCCTCGCCGTCCTCGGCGCGGATCACATCGCCCAGCACCCGGCCGAGGAAGCGCACGGTGGCGCGAAGCTGGTCGGGCGTCGCCTGGGTCATGGCGCCAACGAAAGCCACAGCCGGCCCCGTGCGTCATCTGCTTTCCGCCGGTGCTTTCCTCCAGGGCTTTCCCCCGATGCTTTCCATGGCCGCGATTGGTGATAGTCCTGCCCGCATCCGAGGAAGGCCTGATGTCCCCCGACGACGCGCTTGCCCGCATTCGCCAGTACGACGGCCGCCTGAAGGCGTTCGTGCAGGTGTTCGACCCCGCGCTGGGCGGCGGCGACGGGCCGGCCTTCGCGATCAAGGACCTGTTCGACGTCAAGGGCGTGCCCACCGGCGGCGGGTCCCGGGTTCCGCTCTCCGAAGACCCCAAGGCGCATGCGGTCGTGGTGCAGAAGCTGCTCGACGCCGGCTGGCGCGCCGTGGGCAAGACCCACACCGTCGAGCTGGCCTACGGCGGCTGGGGCACCAACCGCGCGCTCGGCGCCCCCTGGAACCCCTGGGACGCCAAGGTTCACCGCGCGCCGGGCGGCTCGTCCTCCGGCTCGGCGGTGGCGGTGGCCGCGGGCCTGGTCGATGCCGCCCTGGGCAGCGACACCGGCGGGTCTGTGCGGATTCCGGCCGCCACCTGCGGTGTAGTCGGCTTAAAGCCCGGTCGCGGCCTGGTCAGCCTCAAGGGCGTCCATCCGCTGGCGCCCTCGCTGGACACTGTCGGCTGCCTTGCCCGCGACGTGGCGACCGCAGCGCGGATGCTGGGCGTGATCTCCGGGCCGGACGGCGCGGACGCGGTCCGCGGCCCCTTCGACGCCGAGGCGGCGCTGGCCCTCGACGTCGCCGACCGCCGGCTGGCCGCCATTCCCCTGGAGCACCTGGGCGAGGTCGACACCGAGGTCGGCCGGCTCTACCTGGCGGCGCTCGACCGTCTGCGGCGCGCCGGGGTCACCGTGCAGATGGTCCGCCCGCCCAAGGCGCTGGACGAGAGCTTCGCCCCCAATGGCCTGATCATGGCCGGCGAAGGCTGGCGGATCTGGCGCGAGCGGATCGAGAAACACCGCAAGGTCATGGACCCCTGGATCGTGCGCCGCTTCGAGGTCGGCCGTGACATCGACGATGCGGCGCTGAAAGCCGCGCTCGAGCAGCGCGCCGCTGACCAGGCCCTGTTCCACGGCTGGCTCGCCGCCTACGACGGCCTGGTCACGCCGACCTGCCCGATCCCCGCCTCGCCCCTGGACAGCATCGACGAGACCACCTCCCCGCTCAGCCGCCTGACGCGAGCCGCCAACTACCTGGACCTGCCGGGGATCACCGTGCCCTGCGGCCTGACCCAGGGCGGCCTGCCTGTGGGCCTGCAGATCATCGGCCGGCCCCGCGACGAGGCGACGGTGGTAGCCCTGGGCGCGGCGTTTGAGGTGGTCTCCGGATGGAACGGGCGCACACCCGATCTCAGCGGGTTCGGTTAGATTCTGGACCCAATAGGGTTCAAACGAAATCAAACGCTTGGCCCGATCCCACCTCCGCTCATCCCCGCTTGCGCGGGGATGAGCGGCATTAAGTACAAACCCTTGCGCGGAGGCTCCGAAGGATGGTCCCCCGCCGACAAGCGGACCTTCCGAATTTCCAAGGTGGGTGGAAAGCGGATCTAAGATCCGCGGGACGGTTTCGACGTCGGTACGATCGCCAAAAGGAGCTGGCGCACCTCTTCGGCGACGAGATCGGGGTCTTCCTGCGCGATCGTGTGCCCGACCCGCTCCGCGACGAGAAATCTTGCAGAAGGCGACAGTTTCGTCAGGCGCTGCTGTCCTGCGCGCCAGCCGTCCTCCAAGGCGGCGTTGGGCCCCTGAAAGGGTCGTCCGTGAGCGATGACCGTGAGCGGCCCTTTCAGTTTGCCAAACCCGCCGGCCTGGCGGTCCGACGCCGGGGTGAGTTTGTAGGCTTCTATCTCCTGCGACGCAGCGTCCCAGTGGGCGGCTCGGCTAAGCGCGGCGGCCAGGTCACGACGGGTCTCGGGAGCGTAGCGTCCCCCAAGCGCCCGGTGAACGGCGCGGCGGACCAGACCCAACGGGCGGAGGACGCGCACGAGGACCATCTGCTGGCGCACCGCCGCTTTCAGTACGTGCAGGCGGCTGAAAATGTGTTCCTCTTCCGCCGCGTCGACCAGCACCAGTCCCGCCACCTCGGTGGGAAAGAGCCGTGCGAACGCCCTGGCGATCAGGCCACCGAGCGACTCCGCCACCATGACGTAAGGGCCTTTCTCGCCGGCTTTGGCGAGCAGGACGTGCAGGTCGCGGGCATGCGCTTCGAAGCTCATCGGCGACGGCGACGGTTGGCTCCAGCCGAAGCCGGGACGGTCGTAGGCACAGACCCTGGCGAAGGCGGCGAGCCGGTCCTGAAGCGGCGACAGGAAGGCGCCGGGCTCCCCGCCGCCCGTAATCAGCACCACGACTGGGCCTTCACCCTTTGCGACAATGTGAAGATACCGGCCGCCGACGTCCACCAGGCGTCCCGGCGGCGGAACGCTGCGATCTTCGCGCTGGCGCTGGGCCTCGCGCCAGATCAGTCCGAAGACGAAGAGCGCCACTCCGGCGGTCACGGCGATCAACAACGGCCCCATGGGTTCGCTCTCCCAACCCCGCAGCCTAGTCTAGGACCTAGCAATCGCAAGCCGGCGGACCCGGCCGCATTCAGGACCGCTAAGGGTCGGACGCGGTCTTTGGCGCTAAGCCCACAAGCCGGCATTCCCACAGGTCACTCAAGGACGGTCTCTCCATGAACGCTTGCGTCGGGATCGCTGCACTAAGCTACTCCGACCGCAGCGCCGGCGCGGGCCGCTTAGAGAGCGCCTGGAAGGCCGCCGCCAGGCCGCCGAGTCCAGCCGCCACCGCCGCCGCGCCGACCAGGGCCGCGACGCCCTTCCAGTCCATGCTCCACTTGGCCTCGAACACCTTGACCACCACCGGCCAGGCGGCCGCGTAGCCCAGAGCGACGCCCGCGGCGCCGGCGATCACGCCGACTGCGCCATATTCCAGCACATAGGCGCTGAGAATCTGCGCGCGCGAGGCGCCCAGCACCTTCAGGATCGCCGCTTCCCGGGTCCGCGCCCGGGCCCGGGCCGCGATCGCGCCGGTCAGCACCAGCAGGCCCGCGAGCGCGGCGACCGCGGCGGCGCCGCGCACCGCCATCGCCACGCGGCCGAACAGGTCGGTGGCCGCTTCCAGTTGCTCGCGCACCGAGATCACATTGACCTGCGGAAAGTCGCGGCCGAGCGCATGGATGACCGCCGCTTCCTGGGCCTTGCCGGCCTTGGCGATGGCCACCTGGCGCAGGGGCGCGCCCTCGAAGGCGTTGGGGCTGACAACCAGCGGAAAGCTCGCGCCGAAGCCGCCGAAGTCGACCTTGCGCAGCACCGCCACGCGGGCCTCGATCTCGCGGCCGAGCACGGTCAAGGTCACCGCATCGCCGACCTTGATCCGCGCGCCCTTGGCCACCTCGACGTCCATCGCCACCAGCGGCGGCCCGGCATAGTCGGCCGGCCACCAGCGGCCGGAGACGATGCCCGGATCCTCCGGCCTCGGCCCGATCGCCGACATGGTGATGTCGCTGTCATAGGCCCAGCGGTCCTGGCGCGGGATCTTCTCCGGCTCGACCGCCTCGCCGCGCACCGCGCTGATGCGCCCGGTGATGAACGGCTCGCGCAGGTAGTTCTTCGTCGTCAGCGGCTGGCCGAAGGCGCGCGCCACGTCGGCGTCGAACTGGGCGGTGCGGTCGCCGGGTATGCCGGTGAACACCAGGGCCGGCGCCGTGCGCGGGGCGACTTCGGTCACCTGGGCGAGCAGCGAGGACTGGATCAGCACCACCGCGGCCAGCAGGGCGACGCCCAGGCCGATGGCCGGCGAGGCGGTGCGCGCGGCGGAATGCGGCCCGGCGAGGTTGGCCAGGCCGATGCGCAGGGGTCCGCGAGCGAAGGCCCTGGCCCGCCCCGCGCCGATCGCCGCGCCCCAGCCCAGCGCCCAGAGGACGGCGAAGGAGACCGCCACGCCGGCGATCATCACGGCTGCGGCCAGCGGCGTGGGCGCGGTCACCACGGCCATGCCCGCCAGCCCCATCGCGGCCAGCACGGCGCCGACGATCTCCGGCCCGATCGTCAGCCGCGCTGACAGATCGCTGCGGAACAGGCTGGCGGGCGGCGTGGCCCGCGCCCGGCCGAGCGGCGCCAGCGAGAAGGCCGCCGCCGACAGCAACCCGAAGGCGGCGGCCTTGGCCAGCGGCCAGGGATAGACGGCGAACAGCGCCGGCACCGGCAACTTGCCCTTCGCCCAGACGCCGAGCGCCAGCGGCGCGGCCGCCCCCGCGGCCAGGCCTATGGCGACACCCAGGGCCGCCAGCAGGGCGATCTGGATCAGGTAGGTGTCGCGCACCAGCGCACCTTCCGCGCCAAGCGCCTTCAGCGTGGCGATCGCCGGCTTGCGGGCCTCAAGGTAGGCGTTGACCGCGCCATAGACGCCGAGCCCGCCGGCCACCAGCGAGGCCAGGCCGATGAAGCCGAGGAAATACTCCAGCTGATCGATCAACCGGTGGATACCCGGCGCGGCGTCTTCGCGATCGCGGATCCGCGCGGCCCCATGCAGGGTGGTGTTCAGCGCCGTCTTGGCCGGCGCCAGCGGCGCGCCCGCCGGCAGCAGCACCCGCGCCGTCTCGGCAAAGGGCAGGCCCGTCGCCAGGAACCCGCCGCGCTCCACGACCTCCAGACGGGTGAGCACGCGCGGCCCCAAGGCAAAGCCCCGAGAAAGCCGGTCAGGCTCCTCCATCAGCACGCCGCGGACCGTCAGCGGCACATTGCCCGCCAGGAAGCTGTCGCCAATCTTCAGATGCAGCCGGTCCAGCAGCGCCCGTTCGACCACCGCGCCTGCGCCACCCGCGCCCCCTTTGCCGGCCTGTGGCGCGAGGGCGGCCTGCAGCGACGGTGCGCCGCGGATCGTCACCTTGCCGGCCAGGGGGTAGTCGCCGCTGATCCCGCGGAGCTCGATAAGCCGGCGCTCGCCGGACGGGGCTTCGGCCATGGCCTCCGTCCCGGCCGCGTAGGAGACCCTCCCGACCTTTTCCAGCGTCGAGCGCTCGGCGGCCGTGAACTCGCGCCCGCGCAGGGAGGCCGCCAGGTCGCCGCCGAGGATCTCGCCTGCCTGGCTGGCCAGGCCGCGGCGGAAGGCCTCGGCGGTCGAGCCGGCCGCGGCGATGGCCATCACGCCAAGCGCCAGGCAGGCCAGGAAGATGCGGAAGCCGCGCACGCCGCTGCGCAGCTCGCGGCCGGCGAAACGCAGCGCCAGCAAGCGCGAGGATGGGGCGCTCATGCGGCCCCCACACCGTCTTGGGCCACACGCCCATCGCGCAGCCGCACCGCCCGGTCGGCCCGCGCGGCCAGGATCTCGTCGTGGGTCACCAGCACCAGGGCCGCGCCGGTCTCGGCCACCAGGTCGAACATCAGCTCCGTCACATGGGCGGCGTTGACCGCGTCGAGGTTGCCGGTGGGCTCGTCGGCGAACGGCAGCGCCGGCCGTGGCGCCAGCGCGCGGGCCAGGGCCACGCGCTGCTGCTCGCCGCCGGAAAGCTGGTGCGGATAGTGCCGCGCGCGCTCGGCCAGGCCCACTCGCTCCAGCCAGGCCCGTGCGGTCTCGGTCGCGTCGCGGGCGCCGGCGATCTCCAGCGGCGCGGCGACGTTCTCCTCAGCGGTCATGTTGGGCAGCAGATGGAAGGATTGGAAGACCAGCGAGATCTGGCCGCGCCGAAGCCGCGCGCGGCCGTCCTCGTCCAGCCGCGCCAGATCCTGGCCGAACAGTTCCACCGTCCCGCCGCTCGGCTGCTCCAGCCCCGCGGCGACAGCGATCAGCGAGGACTTGCCGGACCCCGACGGCCCGACCAGCGCCACACGTTCGCCCTTGCCGACGCGCACATCGAGCCCGCGCAGGATCTCCACCGGTCCGGCGGCAGACGGCAGGGTCAGGGAGACGTTCTTCAGGACCAGCGGATCGGCGTCGGACAAGAAAGCTCCTTTGGGCGTTGAGGGATGCTCGTGATCCCCTAAATAGGACACCAGATGGCCGAACTACGTCACACGGATATTTCGCGCCGCGCCTTGCTGGGGGCGAGCGCAGCGCTGGCGTCGATTTCGGCGGCTCCTGGCGTGGCTTGGGCCAGGTCCGGCCATGTGGTCACCATTCTGGGGGACTCGATCACCGCCGGTTACGGGTTGCAGCAGAAGGACTCGCTGCCCGTCCAGCTGCAGGCGGCGCTGAAGCGGCTCGGCGTGGACGCCACCGTGCGCGGCGCGGGCGTCTCCGGCGACACCAGCGCCGACGGCGCGGGGCGCCTCGACTTCAGCATACGGCCGGACACCGCCGTGGTGGTGATCGCGCTGGGCGGCAACGACCTGCTGCAGGGCCTCGAGCCCAAGACCATCCAGGCCAACCTCGAGAGCATCGTCACCAGGCTGAAGGCGCGCCACATCGGCGTGGTGCTGACCGGCCTGCATGCACCGGAGGAGATCGGGCGAGGCTACGCCAAGGATTTCAACGCGGTCTTCCCGGCGGTGGCCAAGGGACGCGGCGTGCCCCTCTATCCCGACCTGCTGGCCGGCGTCGGCCGCAATCCGGCGCTGAACCAGGGCGACGCCATCCATCCCAACGCCCAGGGCGCGGCGATCGTCGCCGCGGGGCTCGCCCCCCTGGTGGCCAAGGCGCTGAGGGCCCGGCGCTAGAGCGAGGGCGCTTCTGGCGCGGCAACCTGCGGCCGCCTGCGCGCGCCGCCGAACAGCTTGTAAAGCGCCGGCATGGCCAGCAGCACCAGCGGCCCCTGGGCGATCAGGCCGGCGATGATGGCGATGGCCAGCGGCCGCTCCATGGAGGCGCGGCCGCCAAGGGCGAGCGCCAGGGGGGCCAGCGCCAATATGGCTGCAAGCGTGGTCATGGCGATCGGCCGCAGCCGGTTCACGCCCGCCTGCACCAGGGCGGCTTCCGGGTCTACGCCCTCGTCCAGCAGCGCCTCGTATTCGGTGAAGTAGAAGATCGCCACCTCGGTGGCGATGCCGAGGATCATGGTGGTCCCCATCAGCGCCATGATGTTGAGCTCGACGCCCACCAGCCACAGGCCCGTGGCCACCGCCGAAGCCGCGACCAGCGGCATCAACAGGATGGTGAAGGCGGTGCGGAAGCTCTCGTAGATCAGCAGCAGCAGGACGAAGACCGCCGCCACGGCGGCCGCGAACACCAGGGCCATGCCCTTGAACGCCGCCTGCTGCTCCGCATAGAGGCCGCCCATTTCATAGGTCATGCCCGCGGGCAGGAAGCCGGGCTTGCCGACCAGCTTGTCAACATCCTGGGCCGTCGAGCCGGTGTCGCGGCCCACGACGCGGGCGGTCACCGCGTCCATCCGGCGCATGTTCTCGCGGGCGATCTCCGCCTGGCCGGTGACGATCTCGATCCTGGCGATCCGCGACAGCGGGAAGAGGTGACCGTCGCCCGGCGACTTCAGCAGCAACGCGGCCGCCTGGTCCACCCGCGAGCGGCTGGCGTCCGGGGTCCAGACCCGCACGTTGGCCAGGTTGGCGCCCGACTGGATCTGCGTCGCCACGTCGCCGGAAAGCTGGCTCTCCAGCTGCTTGCTGGCTTGGCCGGCGTCGATGCCCTCAAGCTCGGCCAGCACCGGATCGACGTTGATCGCCAAGCCGTCGCCGGCGATCACCACGCCGCTCTTCTGCTCAGCGACGCCGCGCACCTTGCCGATGGCCTCGGCGACCACCGGCCCGGTCTTCTGCAGCAGGGCGACGTCGTCGGAATAGAGCTTCACCTCGATGGGCTGCGGCACAGCGGTCAGGTCGCCGATCAGGTCCTCCATGAGCTGCGCCGTCTCAATTTCCAGGCCGGGAACCTGCTCCAGGGCCTTGGTGCGCACCTCGCTCATCACCTCGTCAATGGGGCGGCGGCCCGACGTCTTCAGCCGGATGAAGTAGTCGCCGGTGTTGGGCTCGCTGAGCCCGCCACCGAGCTGCAGGCCCGTGCGGCGCGAGTAGGTGTCGACGTCGGGCGTGGCGCGGATGATCGTCTCGACCTGGCGCATCAGCCGGTCGGTCTCGGTGAGCGACATGCCGGGGGGCGCGATATAGTCGAGGATGAAGCCGCCCTCGTCGATCTTGGGGATGAAGCCGGTGCCGACGTTCAGGAAGCTGATCACCCCGACGGCGGCGACGGCGGCGACGGCGGCGGCGGCCAGCCAGGGGTGGCCCACGGCGCCTTCAAGCATCCGGCGATAGCGACTGATCATCCGGCCGTTGGGGTCGAGCGGGGCCACCTTGCTGCGCGACTTGACCAGTTGCTCGACCATCACCGGCACCAGCCACCAGGCGACCAGGAACGACAGCGTTAGGGCCACCGCCATGGTGATCGACAAGGCCTTGAAGAAAGCTCCAGTCACGCCGGTCAGGAAGGCCAGCGGCACGAAAATGACGATGGTCGCCGCTGACGAACCGAACAGCGGCCGAAGGAATTCGGCGACCGCGTGGTCGATGGTCCTTCTGCCCTTGTCGTGGGTTTCGCCCAAGCGCCTCTCAATGTGCTCGATCATCACGATGGCGTCGTCGATGATCAGGCCGATGGCCGCGGCCATGCCGCCTAGCGTCATGATGTTGAAGCTCTGGCCGATCAGTTTGAGGAAGACGGTGGTGGCGGCGAGCACGGCCGGAACCGCAATCACCGCGGCCAAGGTGA
>JANXXK010000076.1 GCA_025350685.1 Alphaproteobacteria bacterium
CGTAGCCGCGGTCGCGGTCCCGGTTGTAGCCCCCTTGGTCATTACGGTAGTCGCCGCGATCGCCATGTTCACCGCGATCGCCGTGATCGCCGTGATCGCCGTGGGGATCGGCGAAGGCGGCCGTGCCGCCGAGAAGCGACAGCGCAAGGGCTGCCGTAAGCAGACGTTTCATTGGGGATGTCCTTTGTTGGGCGGGCAGATTGGTATCCGCGCCCTGAGCCCCGTCTGAACGCCGAGCCTCAGACAAGGTTCATCCCGCTCACTAGACCCTGTTCCCCCGGTTTTGATTGAATCAATCAAAACCGGGGGAACAGGGTCGTCGCCTAATCTTGCGAGCACGAGTCAGGGTTTTGATGGTTCCATCAAAACCCATCGTGCTCTAGCCCAGCTTCCGCTTCCAGAGCGCGAAGAGCCGCTCCCAGTGGCGCTCGGCGGCGGGCTTGTCGAAGACCGCGCCGCGCTGCGGGAAGGCGAAGCCGTGGTGGGCGCCGGCGTAGAGCTCGACCTCGGCGTTGACCTTGTTGGTCTTCATCGACTGGTCGAGGGCCTCGACCATCTCCAGCGGCGCCCAGGTGTCGTGCTCGGCGCAGGCGAAGTAGAGTTCGCCCTTGGTGGTCTGGGCCACGAGGTGCGGGCTGTCGGCCTTGTCGGTGACCAGCTGCACCCCATAGACCGAGGCGGCCGCGGCCACCCTGTCCGGATAGCGGGCGGCGAAGTTGATCGCGTACTGGCCGCTCATGCAGTAGCCGAGCGTGGCGATCGGCCCCTTGCCGGCCGCCGGGTCGCGGTCAGCGAAGTCCAGCAGCGCGTCGCCGTCGTCCATGATCAGCGGGATGGTGATCGATCCCATCAGCTCGAACATCCGCGCGCGGCTGGCCGCCTCGTCGAGCTTTGGCAGGTCGGCCAGCTCCATGACACCCTTCCGATAATAGAGGTTGGGCAGCATGACGTAGTAACCGGCCGTCGCGATCCGCCGGGCCATGTCGCGCAGTTCCTCGCGGATGGCCGGCGCATCCATGAAGAAGAGGACGATGGGGTGCGGCCCATCGCGCTCCGGATGGACGATGAAGGTGGTGGTGGCCCCGTCCTTGGTGGGGACTTCGACGGTCTGCTCGATCACGACGCCTGGACTCCTACCAGTTCGGAGGGTTGGACGCCTTGCTCCTTCAGGAAGGGCTTGGCGTAGTTTATCGTCCCGGTCAGCGTCTTCGGGTCGCCGGAGGCCAGGCGGTAGACGGCTTCGGCGATGTATTTGATCGGCTGGACGCGGTCCTTGGTGGCCTCGGTGATCAGGCCGTGGACGGCGACGCCGGGCGTGTCGACGAGGCCCGGCGAGACGACGTTGACGGCAATGCCTTCGTCGTAAACCTCCGAGGCGAGACCGGTGGTGAAGCGCTCAAGCGCCGCTTTGCACATGCCGTAGACCGTGCCGCCGCCGCGGCGGTTGTAGGGCGGCTTGGGGTGGATGCCGGCGCCGGAAGAGATGTTGACGATCCAGCCGGACTTCTTGGCGCGCATGGACGGCAGGACCAGCTGGGCCAGGTGGAGCGGCGCGTAGACCTGCACCTCCATCATCAGCTTGAAGCGTTTCTCCGGGAAGTCGGTGACCGGCATGAAGTAGGTGATCGCGGCGTTGTTCACCAGGATGACGATCGGGCCGTAGGCGGCGACGGCCTCCTCGACCAGGCGCTCGCGCTCCACCCCCTGGGCAAGGTCGGCCTTGATGAAGGTCGCGTTCCCGCCGGCCTGTTTGATCCGCTCGACAGTGTCGTGGAGTGTGCCCGGCAGCCGGCTCTCGCCGCTCTCGGCGGTGCGGGCGGAGACCACGACATTGGCGCCTTCCATGGCCAGGCGGGTGGCGATGGCCTCGCCGATACCGCGGCTGGCGCCGGTGACCAGGGCGTTTCTGCCCTTCAGCGGGCCGCCTGGATTGATCTTGGGCGGGTTGATCGCAGGCTCACTCATCAGCGTTCCTCCAAATTGCTTTTGGTCTAATGCCCCAACGCTCGCGCGGCTGGCGGGCCAAAGCAAGAGACTGGCGCGGGCGCGGGTTGCGCCGAAGCACGCGCGGCGGTTCACTGGCGCCATGCGCATACCCGACGAAAGACTGGCCGAGGTGTTCGACCGTGGGTTCACGGTCGTCGAGGGCTTCCTGGACAAGGCGACGCTGAAGGGCGCGCAGGACGCGCTGTGGGAGATCTACCCGCGGCCGGAAGCCTATTTCGCCGACCCCGAGGCGCACGCCAAGTTCACGCGCAGCCAGTTCGCCGGCCTGCGGTTCTTCCCCTACCCGTCCTGGGGCCTGAACCAGGTGCCGGTCTATCCGGACCTGATCGACGCGGCCGAGCGGTTCCTGCAGACCAAGGAAGTCGACTGCTACAAGATCGAGTTGTGGGCCAAGTACGCCGGGGCCATCGACTACGACCAGACCCACCACCGCGATTACGAGAACCACACCATCGTCGTGCCGCGAGCCGACCAGCTGATGCCGCAGATGACCTGCTTCATCCTGTTGTCGGACGTGACCGAGCTGGATGGTCCCACGAAAGCGGTCCCGCTCGAACGGACCCGTCACATCCCGCTCGGCATCACCCAGACCAAGGTGGGCGACTTCGCCGACGACGAGGTGGCGGTGACCGGCCCGGCCGGCTCGATGCTGATCTACAAGACCGACGTCTTCCACCGCGGCTCGGACTTCAAGGGGCCGGGACGCTCGCGGTTCGTCATGCCGGTGGACTTCAAGCCGCGCGGCTGGCGTTGGCAGGGCAAGCTCGCCTGGCCGGACCGCACGCTGAACCCCGGCTGGAAGGAGGCGATGGTCAAGATGACGCCGCGCCAGCGCGACCTGTTCGGCTGGCCGCCGTCAGGGGATGACTACTGGAACGCCCAGACGCTGAGCGACGTGGCGATGCGCTATCCGGGGATCGATCTGACGCCCTATGGGGCCAAGCTGACCGCCGAGGCCTAGAACCGGCCCCCTCACCCGCTCTTCCCCGCGAAAGCGGGGACCCAAGTGTTTTGTGTTTCTGAGGTTCCGCTCGTCGAGGCGCAGCGGATTAGGCGCCGCAACGAAAAAAGCCTGGGTCCCCGCCTTCGCGGGGATGAGCGGAGTGGGGAGCTAGTCCTTCTCCAGCACGTTCAGGCGGCGGACCGTCAGTTCGTCGATCTGCAGGCGTTTGATGCGCATGCGGCCGATGGCGAGGCTGCCGACCACCAGCCGGCCGATGGCGAGCGCGCCAACTGCCAGGGCGCCGATCGCCAGCGCGCCGGTGGCCATGGCGATCAGGGCGGTCGCGCGAATGCGCCGCCGGCTGGGGACAGGCTCACTCATGGCGCGGCTCCTGACGGTTGGCGTTCCAGCTCGGCCCTCGGCCAATGGGCGAGGTCGGCGGCGGCGTCGTAGGTCGATTGCAGGAAGGCGCGCAGGTCGGCGTCGGGCGTCGGGCTGGCGCGCATGGCGTCGTAGGGCAGGACGAACTCGGCAAGGATCGGCTCCCAACGGCCGGCGGCCGGCCGAACCGGGGCCGCGGCGAAACCGACCGGCTCCGGATAGGCGTAGGCGTAGAACACCGGTGCGATGCCCGCCGCGCCCGGCCAAAAGCCGCAGCTCGACACCTCGTGCGAATAGGCTTCGACGCTGAGCGAGACCGGCGCCATGGGCGAGCCCGGATGGGCCGGTGCGCGGCGCCCGGAGAACCGGGTCACCGCCAGGTCGAAGCTGCCCCAGAAGAAATGGATCGGGCTCACCTTGCCGATGAACTCCGCGCGGAAGGCCTGCATCGCCCGGCTGGCCTGGACCAGCACCCGCCAGAACCGCTGGGCGGCGGCCGGATCGTAGGACTTGTGGACCTCGTCCTCATCGAACGGGATCGGGTTTTTCACCTCGCAGGGGGTGGTCCAGATGCTCACGCTGACGCCGAGGCGGGCCAGTGCGGCCATCACCTCACGGTAGAAGGCGGCCACAGTCATGGGCTTGAGCGGAAAGGCTTCGGTCTGGCCATCGCTGCAAGTGATGCGCAGCAGGTGGTCGAGGAAGTCGAGGACGATCTCGACGCTGCGGCCCTCGACCGGCATCGGCGAGGTGGTGAGCCCGCGGGCGCTGACGTAGAGCGGCACATGCCACCAGTGGTTCACCGGCGGGGTCAGGGCCATGCGGATCTTGCCGACGATCTGGGTCCACATGTGCAGGGTCTGGGCGGTGTCGGCCCAGTCGTCGCAGGCGAGCGCCGGCCAGACCTGCTCGGTCATTTGACCCGCGCCTCCAGCGCCTGGCGGACCTCGGCGATGACGCTGCCCCAGTCGCCCGGCGTCGGCTGACGGAACAGGCGCATCGAGGGATACCAGGGCGTGTCGGCGCGGCCGCGCAGCCAGCGCCAGTCGGCCTTGTGCGGCAGCATCACCCAGACCTCCTTGCCCATGGCCCCGGCCAGGTGGGCCACGGCGGTGTCGACGGTGAGCACCAGCTCGAGGCCGGCCATGATCTCGGCGGTGGCCTGCAGGTCGGCGACGCCGGTCGCCTCGGGGGCCAGGCTGCGCGCGCCCGGCAAGGCGGCCAGCTCGGCGGCGGCCTCGGCGGACAGCGAGCGGTTGGCGTCGTTGGGATGGCCGGGACTGCCGTGGGTCATCAGGCCGATGCCCACGCCGGCGACGGCAGGCGAGAGGAAAACGCCCGGCGGTATGGTCTGCAGGGTCGTGCCGAGGATGCCCGGCAGGGCGCCGGAATGGACCCAGGCGTCGTGGCGGGGCACCTGCACGGCGCCCTCGGTGGGCAACAGGGTCACGCCGAGCGGCGCGAACAGGCGCGCCAGCGAGGGATGGCACATCAGGGTGACGGCCATGCGCTGGCCGAGCAGCCGGGCGTAGCGGGCGAACTGGATCTGGTCGCCCAGGCCCTGCTCGTGCCAGATCAGCAGCGAGGCGACGGGCTGGCCGCGCCATTCCGGGAAGCTCAGCTTGGGTCTGGGGTTGGCGCCGGGGCGGTCCAGGCGGGCCTCGAAATAGGGCCAGGCCTCGATCAGGCGGCCGTCGCGCAGCAGCAAGAACGCGAGCTGCAGGCGGATCACCGGGTCGGCCGGCTGGACCTTCAGGAAGGCCTTGTAAACCGCCTCGGCGTCGGCCCAGCGGTCCTGGTTGTCGAGCAGCAGGCCGAGGTTGCGCGCGGCTTCCGGCACCGGCGCCGCAGCCAGCATCGCGCGGTAGACGCTCTCGGCCTCGGCGAGGCGCCCCGCCTCGGCGGCGCTGAGGGCCAGGCTGAAGGCCGTTTGCAGGTCCATGCGGCGCTCGGCGGGATTGGGGTCTGGCAACGCACGCTTCCTTGGGCCTTCAGGTCCGCCAATGTTTGGCGCCCCGAACGGTCGAAAGGCAAGTCGCTAGACCCTGTCCCGATTGGCTTGAAACAAGCCAATCGGGATGAACAGGGTCGTCGCTCATGTCTGGAGCCCTTCTTATCCACTCACGATGATCCATCGTGAGGGGGAAGGGCTCTAGGCGGCTTTCTGCAGCTCCTGCTT
The DNA here is from genome assembly GCA_025350685.1 of Alphaproteobacteria bacterium. Taxonomy (GTDB): domain Bacteria; phylum Pseudomonadota; class Alphaproteobacteria; order Caulobacterales; family Caulobacteraceae; genus Phenylobacterium. The sequence continues at coordinate 5,511 of JANXXK010000076.1, forward strand.
CACCCGTTCCGCCAGGGTCTTGATGTCGATGGGCTTGGCCAGGAAGGAAACGTTGGTCTCGCCTTCGAGGAGGTCGGAGAACTCGCTCTCGGCGTAGCCGGAGATGAACATCACCGGCGCCGCGCCCAGGAAGCCGCGGGCCTGCTTCAGCAGGTCCGGCCCCTGCATGCCGGGCATGACCACGTCGGAGATCATCAGGTCGATGGCGCCGGCGTGCAGTTCGCAGAGCGCCAGGGCCTCTTCGCCGCTGGCCGCCTCGATCACCTCGTAGCCGCGGGCGCGCAACAGCTTGGCGGCGACGCCGCGCACGGCGTCTTCGTCCTCGACGAACAGGATGCGGCCGGCGCCGGAGAGGTCGCGAGCCGCCGGGCGCTTGGGGGCGACGGGAACCGCGGCCGGGGCCACGCCGGGGACGGGCACGTGGACCGGCAGGAAGATGCGGAAGGCCGCGCCCTCGCCCGGCTTGGACTCCACAGCGATCCAGCCGTCGGACTGCTTGACGATGCCGTAGACGGTGGCGAGCCCCAGGCCCGTTCCCTCGCCCACCGGCTTGGTGGTGAAGAAGGGGTCGAAGATCTTATCGACCACGTTGGCCGCGATGCCGGGGCCGTCGTCGGAGACCTCGATCAGCGCCTGATCGCCCTGGGCGGTGGGGTAGCCGAGGCCCTGGGCCTGCTCCTGGGTGACGCGGGCGGTGCGGATGTTGACGTGGCCGCCGCCGTGGGCGCGGACGCTGTCGCGGGCATTGACCGCCAGGTTCATCACCGCAGTCTCCAGCTGGCCGCGGTCGGCGCGCACCAGGGGCAGGTTGCGGCCATAGTCGGTGGTCAGCTTGACGTCCTCGTAGAGCACGCGGCGTAGCAGCACCTCGAACTCGCTGATCAGTTCGCCGAGATCGAGAATCTCGCGCTGGACGGTCTGCTTGCGCGAGAAGGCCAGCAGCTTGCGCACCAGGTCGGCGGCGCGGGCCGAGGTCGAGCGGATCTCGCTCAAGCCCTCGTAGGACGGGTCGCCCACCGGGTGGCGCGAGGCGAGCACGTCGAGCTGCATGAAGATGGCGGTCAGCAGGTTGTTGAAGTCGTGGGCGACGCCGCCGGCCAACTGGCCGATGGCCTGCATCTTCTGGCTCTGGGCCAGCTGCAGCTCGATCTGCTTCTGCTCGGAGACGTCGACA
>JANXXK010000099.1 GCA_025350685.1 Alphaproteobacteria bacterium
GCGATCGGCGACGGGGCCAACGACCTGGCGATGATCGAGGCCGCAGGCCTGGGCGTCGCCTACCGCGCCAAGCCGATCGTCGCGGCCCAGGCCGACGCGCGGGTGGACCACACCGACCTGACCACCCTGCTCTATTTCCAGGGCTATTCGCTGGACGACTTCGTTACAGACTGAAGCCTCCGTTGATTTGGCGCGGGCGGGCGACTCCGCTTAGTCGGCGCCATGAGCCTTCCCCGTATCGTCCGCGCTGTGGTCTTCGACATGGACGGCCTGCTGGTCGACACCGAGGTCATCTTCCGCGAGGCCATCATGTCGTCGTCCGCCGACGCGGGCCACGACATGCCGCTGTCCGTGTTCCTGAGCATGATCGGGACGAACGACGAGGGAAGCCGGCGGATCCTGCGCGATCATTTCGGCGAAGGCTTCGAGGTCGAGCCCTTCTGGGCTGCGACTCTGAAGCGCTTCTACGCCCTGGCCGAGGGCGGAATCGCGTTGAAGACCGGCGTGGTCGAGATCCTTGACGCCGTGGACCGGCTTGGCATCCCGCGCGCCGTCGCCACCTCATCGGCGCACAAGAATGTCGTCCATTCACTGGGTCCGCATGGCATCATCGACCGGTTCGACACCATTGTCGCGAAGGGCGACTATGCCCGTGGCAAGCCAGCGCCAGATCCGTTTCTCAAGGCCGCCGAGCGGCTGGGCGTGGCGCCTGAGGACTGCCTGGCGCTGGAGGATAGCCACAATGGCGTCCGCGCCGCCGCCGCCGCGGGCATGATGACCATCATGGTCCCCGACATGCTCGATCCTACCGAGGAGATGCGCACCCTCTGCATCCGCATCGCCCACGACCTGCATGAGGTGCGCGAACTCCTGGAAGCTCAGCGCAGCGCGATCCAGTAGCGCGCGCCCATGTCCCCCGGGACCCAGGGGTGCGGGATGCTGTCGGCCAGCACGCCGCCGTTCTTCTCCACCACCCGCATCGAGGCGGGGTTCTTCAGGTTCACCGTCAGCATCACCCGCTCGAGCTGGGGGTGGTGGACCCGGGCATGGTCGAGCATCCCCGCCAGCATGGCGGAGGCATGGCCGCGCCCCTGGGCCGACGGGCGGACCGCATAGCCGATGTGGCCGCCCCATTGCTCCAAGACCTCGTTCAGGTGGTGGCGAAGGTGGACCGAGCCCAGGAACTCGTCGCCGTCCACGTACCAGAGCGCGGTCTCCGGCACCCGCTTGCCCAGCGAGCCGTCGGGCAGGACGATGGTCAGCGGCGCGTCGTTGATCTGGCCCAGAAGCCAGGCCGGATTGTCGGCCACCTGAGCGATCGAGGCCGGCGTCTCTTCGCGCAGGGTGTCGCGCGAATAGCCTTCGCAGAGCGCGTCGACGAACGAGGCCATGTGCGCCATGGCCGGCCGGACGAGCCTCAGCATCAGCGGCGAGCAGCTCCGCCGCGCCCGGCCTGCGGCCCGCGCGCGAAATACTTCAGGAACTCATCGTCGGCCGGCGACAGCACCATCGTCGCATCGCCCTGGCCGATGCCTTTTTCGTAGAGCTGCATGGAGCGGTAGAAGTCGGCGAAATTCGGATCCTTGCCGTAGGCCTGGGCAAAGATGCGGGTCCGCTGCGCGTCGCCCTGGCCGCGGGTGGTCTCGCCTTCCTGCCGGGCGGTGGCCAGGGTGATGGTCACATCGCGGTCGGCCTGGGCGATGATCTCGCGCTTCTGCTGCTCGCCCTCGGCCCGGTACTGGGCGGCGATTTGCTGTCGCTGGGTCTGCATGCGCCGATAGACCGAGGCCTGGTTGGCGGTCGGCAGGTCGGCGCGCTTGATGCGCAGGTCGATGACCTCGATCCCCAGCTTGGATTCCTTGGCGCGGCGGGCCACGTCGATCTTGGACTGCTGCATCAGCGCGTCGCGGCGGCCGGAGATGATGTCCTGGGTGTTGGTGGCGCCCAGCACCTGGCGCAGGGACGAGTTCACCAGCCGTTGCAGCACGGCCTGGGCGGTGTGTTCCTCCCGCAGCGCCTGATAATACTGCAGCGGATTGGAGATGCGGTAGCGCAGGAAAGCGTCGACCACCAGGCGCTGCTGGTCGGCGGCGATGACCTCTTCCTGGCTCGAGTCGAGCGACTGGTTGCGCCGGTCGAACAGGATCGCTTCGTCCATGAACGGGATCTTGGCGTTCAGGCCCGCGCCGCCCTGGCCCAGGCCGTGGATCACCTGCACCGGCTTGCCGAGCCGCACGATGATCGCCTGCTGCCGCTGGTCGACGATGAACAGGGTGTTGGCCAGCACCCAGATCAGGGCCACCGCCAGCACCGCGAAGACGATGAAGTTGGTATTGCGGGTCATTGCGGCGCTCCTGCCGGCTTCTGCACGGGCGCGGGCTGGGCGTCGGCCGGCGGCGGAGCCGCCGACGGCCCTGAGCGCGGCCGGAAGATGTCGGGCGGCAGGATCACCGGGGCGGTAACGCCCTTGCCGGACAGCACCACCTTGTTCGACTTGGCCAGCACCTTCTCCATGGTCTCCAGGTACAGGCGCTGGCGGGTCGCCACGGGCGAGCGGCGGTATTCGTCATAGATCGAGTTGAAGCGCGCGGCGTCGCCGGTGGCCTCGCGTACCGACTGCTCGCGGTAGCCTTGGGCCTCGCGGGTAATCTTGGCCGCGTCGCCCTTGGCCTCGTTGACCACCCGGTTGCGGTAGGCGTCGGCCTCGTTGACGGCGGAGGCCTTGTCCTGCTCCGCGCTCTGCACGTCGCGGAAGGCGGCGGCGGCCTCCTGCGGCGGGTTCACGTTGCGAATCTGCACCTCGACCACGGTGATGCCGGCGCCCCAGCGGTCGAGGATCTTCTGCATCAGGTCGGCCACGTCCAGCTGCACCTTGCCGCGTCCGTTGGTGAGGATCGGCTGCAGCTCAGTCTTGCCGACCACCTCGCGCATGGCGCTCTCGGCCACGGCCTTCAGGGCGTCCTCCGGATTGCGGGTCGCGAACAAATAGCGCTGCGCCTCAGCGATCCGCCAGGTGACGGTGAAATCCAGGTCGATGATGTTCTCATCGCTGGTCAGCATCAGGCTTTCCTGCGGGACGTCACCTTCGGCGGTTCCGGTGCCGCCGATGTCCAGGCGGTTGAGGCTGGTGATCTGCACCTTCTCCACCCGCTCGATGGGCGTGGGCAGGTGATAGCGCGGGCCGGGCAGTTCGGAGCGCGAATAGGCGCCGAAGGTGGTGACCACGGCTTCTTCGTTCGGCTGGACGAAATAGATCCCCGACGCGGCCCAGAGCGCGAAGACAGCTGCGGCGATCGCGGCGAAGACGCCGGGCGGCACGCCGCCGCCGCCGCCGAACAGGCCGCTCAGCCTGCGCCGGACGTTTTCGATGCCGGCGCCCAGCTCGGGTGGCACGCCGGGGCCGCGAGGCCCCCTTGGGCCACCGCCGCCGGTCGGCCGCTTGGGCGGGTCTTTAGGGTCACCGTCGTCGCCCGACGGGGGCGAGCCCCAGGGACCGGGATTGGCGTTGTCGTTCCAGGGCATGTGCCGCGTCGGGTCTTTTTCTGATGCTTTGTTGTTGTCGATCCAGGCGCGGCGGGCGAGTTAACGGCGCAGCCCTCCGGATATGAGACCCATGCGGGGTCAAAGCAAGCTTAAGGCGTCATGAGCGAACCGGTCCCTCCCGATAGAGCCGCGATCCTGGCCGCGCTGGATGCGGTCAAGGACCCCAGGTCGGGGCAGGGGCTGACCAGCGCGGGCCTGGTCCGCGGCCTGACCATCCGCGGCGACAAGGCCGCGTTCATGCTCGAGGTCCCGGCCGCTGACACCGCCCTCTACGCCCCGGTCAGGGAGGCCGCCGAGCGCGCCCTGGCGACCGTGCCGGGCGTTGCGACCGGCCAGGTGGTGCTGACCGCCGAGACCGCCGGGCCCACGCTGAAGGTTTCCCCCCGTCGCGCCGCGCCGCGGGTGCAGGAGGACCCGCAGGCGCGCCTGACCAACATGCCCGAGGCCGAGCGCCCGGCCTTCGTCGGCAAGGTGATCGCCGTGGCCAGCGGCAAGGGTGGGGTCGGCAAGTCGACGGTCTCGGTGAACCTGGCCGCGGCCTTCGCCCGCCTGGGCCTCAAGGCTGGCCTGCTGGATGCCGACATCTACGGCCCGTCCGCCCCGCACATGATGGGAATCGCCGACCAGGAGCCTGGGTTCGACGACGACAAGCGGCTGATCCCGCTGATGGCCTGGGGCGTCAAGGTCATGTCGATCGGCTTCATCGTCGAGGACGGGGCGGCCAACATCTGGCGCGGGCCGATGGCTTCCTCGGCGCTCCGCACCCTGATGAACAGCGTCTGGGGCACGCAGGACGATCCGCTGGACGTCCTGGTCATCGACCTGCCGCCGGGCACCGGCGACATCCAGCTCACCCTCGTCCAGCGCCTCCAACTTGACGGGGTGGTGATCGTCTCGACGCCGCAGGAGATCGCCCTGCTCGACGCGCGGCGCGCCGCCACCATGTTCCGCAAGACCGGCGCTGCGATCCTGGGCGTGGTGGAGAACATGGCCTGGTTCCCCGACCCGGCCACGGGGCAGCGCATCCCGATCTTCGGCGAGGGCGGCGCCGCGCGCGAGGCCCAGGCGCTGGGCGTGCCGCTGTTAGGCCAGGTGCCGATCGAAGTGGCGCTGCGTCAGTCCTGCGACGACGGCAAGCCGCTGGTCGCCGGCGACCCCGACAGCCCCGCGGCGCGGGTGTTCATGGAGATGGCGCGCCGGCTGGTCTGAGCCTGCTTAGCTGGCGCGCGCCGCCACGTTTTCCCCCGGGCCGCCCAGCACCTCGACGCCCGCCGCATAGTTGCGGGCTTCCAGATCCTCGAGCGCCTTGCGGATTTCGCCCTGCCGCTTGGAATCGAGCTTGTAGCCGATCAGGCAGGCCGACCCGACCACCACCAGGATGATCGGGGCGAAGACGTAGCAGAGCTCCAGCCCGCGGATGGCCTCGGGCGTGTTGTGCGCGCCAGGCTTGGCGATGAAGCCGAAGAGGTCGAGGATCGGATAGATGATGGTCACCGCCAGCGAAGACCCCAGCTTTTGGGTCAGGGTGACGAGCGCGTAGAGCACGCCGGCTCGCTCCTCGCCGGTCTCAAGCCGCAGCTGATCGGCTACATCGGCCACCATCGCCCGGATCAGCACGATGAACGCCGAGCCGCAGAAGCCGACCGAGAACATGCTGACCGCCGTCGGCCAAAAGAGGCCCGCGGGCACAATCATCAGGATGGTCTGGGTGACCGCATAGCCGAGCCCGGCCATCTGCACGGTCCTGTGCTTGCCGAACCGCTGAGCGACCCGCGCCCAGATCGGCGCGCCGAAGATGGCCGCGCCAGTGTAGGGGATCAGCAGAAGGCTGACATCGCCCAAGGCGAAGCCCTTCGCCTCGTGGAAGAAGAAGAGATAGATCGGCGCACTGGCGCCGGGTCCCAGGATCAGGAACAGGTCCGCGCCCATAAGACGCAACATCGACTTGTTGGTGAAGACGGCGAGGTAGTCCT
>JANXXK010000137.1 GCA_025350685.1 Alphaproteobacteria bacterium
CCGCGCGGGATGTCGACGCTGACATTCTTCAGATTGTGCTCGCGCGCGCCTCGCACGCGGATGAAATTCTGGTGGTCGGCCATGCTGTCCCGGAAACGCGCTCGCCCGCGCGGAAGGTCCCCCAAATGGGCCCCCACGGGCGACCCCTTAATGTAGGTCCCGAGACTCAGGGATAACACGGGAACAGAAACGGAACAAATGGCCTGCGACGGCCTGTCCGCGCGAGGCTGCTGACACAACGGTGGCAGCAAGGGGGCGCGGTCGCGCCGCCGAGAACGGCTCTGGCGCCCCCGGCCGCTGCACGTCAGGATGGGATTTCGGGAGGTCGCATGGCGCTGCATACCCGCAGGCAAATCATCGCGGGCGCGGCGGCGCTCGCCGGGCATGGGCCCGCCGTTGCTCAGTCGAGCCTCGGACCCGACCGCCTGGTGCTGTTGGGAACCCGCGGCGGACCACTGGTGACCGGGCCTGCGCCGACGCCGTCGGCGAGCCTAATCGTCTTCCGTGGCGAGCCCTATGTTATCGACACCGGCTATGGCGTGACGCTGAAGTTGCTCGCGGCCGGCGTTCCCCTCGCCGCGCTCAGGCGAGTGTTTATCACCCACCACCACTCCGACCACAATTTGGAGCTCGGGCCGCTCCTGACCAATGCCTGGCTGGCTGGGCTGAGGAGCACGGTCGATGTCTATGGGCCGCCCGGCCTGAACGCCGTACTGGCGGGTTGGTGGGCTTCCCAGCGCTTCGATATCGAGGCCCGGATCGTCGACGAGGGCCGGCCGGACCCGCGGGCGCTGGCGGTTCCTCACGAGTATGGCGAAGGCCTGGTGATGCAGGCCGGCCAGGTGCGGGTCATTGCGCTGCGCAATCGCCATCCGCCGGTGGCCGAGAGCTATGCGTTGAAGTTCGTGTTGCCGAGCAAGACCATCGTCTTCTCGGGGGACACCGCCTATTTCCCGCCGCTCGCCGACTTCGCCCGCGGTGCTGACATCCTCGTCCATGAGGTGCTCTACCGTCCGGGGCTCGACGCTATGGTGGCCCGCCGTCCCAACGCCGAGCGGCTGAAGGCCAGCATCCTCAGCCATCACACCCCGGCCGAGGACGTCGGCCGCATCGCCGCCGCGGCCCAGGTGAAGACCCTGGTGCTCAACCACTTCGTCCCGGGCGACGATCCGGCTCTGACCGCGCAGATTTGGGCGGAGGCGGTGGCGAGGACGTTCAACGGCCGTATCGTAGTCGGCCATGACGGCCTCAGCCTTCCGCTCGATTGACAACCTTGGGGCGCGATCCTCACATCGCCCCCGTGACTTTCCAGGGATCGCCAGAGCCATGACCGCCGCCGCCGCGGAACCGGTTGGCACGCTGGCGACCGCGCTTGCCCACGCCGAGCAGCTGCTGGCGGAGGACCCGGCCTTGGCCGAGGCGCAGGCGCGCGAGATCCTGCTGGTCGAGCCGCGGAGCGCCCAGGCGCAGTTCCTGCTGGGGCTGGCGGCCTCAGGCCAGGGCCAGGCTTCCGCGGCGATCGCGGCGCTGGAGCAGGCCACAGCGCTTGATCCCGGCCACGCCCAGGCCTGGCGGGCGCTGGGAGACCTGCATACGCTGGCCGAGGACCGCACGCGGGCTGACGCCGCCTACGCCCGGCACATCCGCGCCTCGGTGAGCGATCCCGAGCTGCTGGCCGCGGCGACCGCGCTCTGCGACAACGATCTGCCGGTGGCCGAGCGCCTGCTCAAAGCCTTCCTCAAGGTCCATCCCACCGACGTGGCGGCGATTCGCATGCTGGCGGAGACGGCGGTCCGGCTCGGCCGCTACGACGCCGCCGAGGCCCTGTTGGAGCGCTGCTTGGAGCTCGCCCCCAGCTTCACGGCCGCGCGGCACAACTACGCCACCGTGCTCCACCGGCAGAACAAGCCCGTCGAGGCCATCGCTGAGGTCGACCGGCTGCTGGCCGCCGAACCCGCCCACCCGGGCTACCGCAACCTCAAGGCCGCCACGCTCGGCCGGGTCGGCGAGTTTGACCAGGCGATCGACCTCTACGCCGGGG
>JANXXK010000183.1 GCA_025350685.1 Alphaproteobacteria bacterium
CCTCGATCACCGGCGCCGACGTGCGGCTGATCAAGCAGCGCTATCCGGGCATCCCGGTGGTGACCTACGTCAACACCACCGCCGAGGTGAAGGCCGAGACCGATGTCTGCTGCACCAGCGCCAATGCGGTGCAGGTGGTGGAGGCGGTGGCCGCCGAGTTCGGCGTCGACAGGGTGATCCTGTTGCCCGACGAATTCCTGGCCCGCAACGTCGCGCGGCAGACCGACATCAAGATCATCGCCTGGCAGGGGCGCTGCGAGGTGCACGAGCGCTTCACCGCCGCCGACATTCTCGAACTGAAGGAAGCCTATCCGGACGCCGAGGTGCTGGCCCATCCGGAGTGCCCTGCCGAGGTGCTGGAAGTGGCCGACTTCGCGGGTTCGACCCAGGCGATGAACGACTACGTCCTGACCCGCAAGCCCAAGCGGGTGGTGCTGATCACCGAGTGCTCGATGGCCGACAATGTCGCCGCCGATGCGCCCGGGACCGAGTTCCTGCGGCCCTGCAACCTCTGCCCGCACATGAAACGGATCAGCCTGGAGAACATCTACGAGGCCCTGCTCCACGGCCGCTACGAAGTGACAGTGGACGAGGCCGTCGCCGAGCGCGCCCGCCTGGCTGTCCAGCGGATGGTCGATCTGCCGCCGCCGGCCGTGCCCGCCCGCTACGACCTGGTCAAGGCCCGCCACCATGTGGACGTGGAGCTGATCTGATGGCCGGCCTGCTTCCCGAGGTGCGCACCGACGTCTGCCGCCTGCCGGGGTCGCGCGATGACTGAGCGTATCGGTCATGATGGGGTGGTGGTTGTGGGCGCGGGCCTCGCCGGCCTGACCGCCGCGCTCGCCGCCGCGCCCCGCAAGGTGCTGGTGCTGACCGAGGCCGGCCTGAACCAGGGCTGCTCTTCGGCCTGGGCGCAGGGCGGCATGGCCGCGGCGCTCTCCAAGGGCGACACCCCCGAGCAACATGCCCGCGACACCATACTGGCTGGCGCGGGCCTGGTGGATCCGGCGATAGCAGGACTGTTGGCCGCAGAAGGCCCCGCCGCCGTGCGCGCACTCGCCGACCTGGGCGCGCCGTTCGACCGCACGGAAGCCGGCGACTTCGCCCAAAGCCTGGAGGCCGCCCACGGTCGTCCCCGCGTCGCCCGGGTGAAGGGCGACCAGGCCGGCGCGGCGATCATGCGCGCGGTCACCGCCGCCGTGCTGGCCGCGCCGCACATCAAGGTGCGGACCGGGGCCCGGCTGCGCGGCCTGTTGCAGGACCCCTCGGGCCGGGTGCGCGGCGTCATCGCCGAACAGGGCGGCGGCTTCGTCGAGATCACGGCGGCGGCGACCGTGCTGGCGACCGGTGGCCTCGGCGGCCTCTATGCGGTGACCACCACACCTGCGGAGCTGAAGGGCGAAGGCCTGGGCTTGGCCGCGCTCGCCGGCGCGGTCATAGCCGATCCGGAATTCGTCCAGTTCCACCCGACCGCCATCGACATCGGACGCGACCCGGCGCCGCTGGCCACTGAGGCCCTGCGCGGCGAAGGCGCGGTGCTGGTCAATGCCGACGGTCAGCGGTTCATGGCCCGCTACCATCCCGACGCCGAGCTGGCCGCGCGCGACGTGGTGGCCCGCGCCATCCATGCCGAACGCGAGGCCGGCCGCGGCGCCTTCCTCGACGCGCGCGCGGCGGTGGGCGAGGCCTTCCCTCACGAGTTCCCGGCGGTCTTCGCCGCCTGTCTGGCGGGCGGCGTCGACCCCCGCGTCCAGCCGATCCCGGTGGCGCCGGCCTGCCACTACCACATGGGCGGGATCGCCACGGACGCTGAGGGCCGCAGCTCGCTGCGCGGGCTCTACGCGGCCGGTGAATGCGCCTCGACGGGCCTGCACGGCGCCAATCGCCTGGCCTCCAACTCGCTGGTGGAGGCCGCCGTGTTCGGCGCCCGCGCCGGGCGCGCGGCGGCGGCCGAGGCCGATCCCGCCACCGCCGCGGTGGTCTGCGTGGCGCCCGCGTCCCTGCCCCAGGCCGCGGTTGATTCGCTTCGCCTGGCGATGAGCCGCGACGCCGGCGTCGTCCGCGATGCGGCGGGCCTCGCCCGCCTGCTCGACGAGATCGCGCAGCTGGAGGCGGCGCATGGCCAGGCGCCGGCGCTGGTGGCCGCGCGGCTGGTCGCCGCCTGCGCCCTGGCCCGCACCGAGAGCCGTGGCGCGCACTTCCGCACCGACGCCAGCGGCCCGGCGGGGTCGCCACGACGCACGTTCCTGCGGCTCGCCGACCTCGCCCCTTCGCAGCGGCGCTACGCCGCCGAATGATCGCGCCCCTGCCCGACCTGCTGATCGCCCCGATCGTACGCGCGGCCCTGGCCGAGGACCTCGGGCGCGCCGGCGACGTCACCTCGCTGGCCTGCGTGCCGGCCGACGCGCGGCTGCGGGCGGTGTTCGCGGCGCGCCAGTCGGGCGTGGCGGCGGGCCTGGACTGCGCCCGGCTGGCGGTGCTGGAGCTCGATCCCAAGGCCGACTTCAAGGCGGCGCTGGCGGACGGCGACCGGGTCGGCCCCGGCGACCGGCTGGCCTGGGTCGACGCCAATGCGCGCGCGCTGCTGGGCGCCGAGCGGGTGGCGTTGAACCTGCTGGGCCGGTTGAGCGGCGTGGCCACCCTCACGCGGGCCTATGTGGACGCGGTCGAGGGGACCGGCGCCCAGATCGTCGACACCCGCAAGACCACGCCCGGCCTGCGCGCCCTGGAGAAATACGCTGTGCGCTGCGGCGGTGGGGTCAACCACCGCTTCGGCCTGGATGACGCGATCCTGATCAAGGACAACCACATCGCCGCCTGCGGCTCGGTGGCCGAGGCCGTGCGCCGCGCCCGGGCGTTCGCCGGCCACCTGACCAAGGTCGAGGTGGAGATCGACAGCCTCGATCAGCTGGAGGATGCGCTGAGGCACCAGCCGGATGTGGTGATGCTGGACAACTTCAAACCCGACGACCTCGCCGAGGCGGTTCGCCGGACGGCCGGGCGCGCGCGCCTGGAGGCCTCCGGCGGGGTCAATCTGCAGACCGTCCGCGCCATCGCCGAGAGCGGCGTCGATGTGATCAGCGTGGGTGCGCTGACCCATTCGGCCAGCGTGCTGGATATTGGTCTGGACGCCGCCTGACCCGCTTGGGGGGCCGGATCAGGCTGGCTGCAGCAGGCCGGCGGCTTGCGCCGCGGCGGCGATGCGGGCGTCGATCAGAGGCTCCAGCCGCGCCTTGACCGCCGCCAGGATCTGCGGGGGCGCGAGCTCCGGCCGTCCGGCGTTGAACGGCGGCGCAGGCGCGTATTCGAGACTGAGCTGGATCGCCTGGGCGAACGCCTCCCCGGCCAGCTCGGCCAGCAGCACCAGGGCGAAGTCGATGCCCGCGGTCACCCCGCCGCCGGTGATGATGTCGCCGTCGCGGACCACCCGGCCCTCGTCGACAATGGCTCCGAACGGGGTCAGCAGGTCGCGCCAGGCCCAGTGACAGGCCGCCCGCTTGCCCGCAAGGAAGCCCGCCGCAGCCAGGATCAGCGATCCGGTGCAGACCGAGGTCAGGTACTTCGCGCCTGCGCCGAGGCGGCGGATCTCGGCCATGAACGGCTCGCTCAGCATTGCGTCGGTGCAGCCGAAACCGCCCGGCACACAGAGCACGTCGCAACGGTCGATCGCCGACAGGTCGGCCAGGCCGGAAAAGGTCAGGCCCTCGGCGTGGATGTCCTGGCCGCCCTGCGAGGCCACGATGACCTCGGCGTCGGGGGTGCGGACCAGCACCTGGTGGGGGCCGGTGAAGTCGAGGTGGGTGACCCCAGGGTAGATGGCGAACACGATCTTGAGCTTGGACATCGGCGGGCTTCCTGGGGTTGACGCCGGCAAGCTAGCGACGGCATGGTCTGGCCGAAATGACAAAGTTACCTCCTATTCAGCCATGACCCGGACCATCGCGGTGGTGATCTTCCCCGGCTTCCAGCTGCTGGACGCCGCCGGGCCGATCGGCGCCTTCGAGATCGCCGGACGCTACGCGCCGCAGACCTACGCCATCGAGGTGCTGGCCGCCGACGCCGGCGAGGTGGCCAGTTCGTCGGGCGTGCGGATGAGCGCCGCGGCTCTGGGCGAAGGCCCTTACGACACCGTGGTGATCTCCGGTGGCGACGGCACGCGCGCGCTCGGCGAGCTGTCGCGGATCGTCGCCTGGCTGAGGGCCATCGCGCCAAGCGCCCGACGGGTGACCAGCGTCTGCTCCGGCGGCTATGTCCTGGCCGAGGCGGGATTGCTCGACGGCCGTCGCGCGACGACCCACTGGGGCCGCTCCGACGACTTCGCCCGGCGCTATCCGAAGGTGCGGCTGGAGCCGGACCGGATCTTCGTCCGCGACGGCGATGTCTGGACCTCGGCCGGGATCACCGCCGGCATCGACCTGTCCCTGGCCCTGGTCGAGGACGACCTCGGCGCCGGCGTCGCCCGGCGCACGGCCCAGCAGCTCGTGGTCCACCAGCGCAGGCCCGGCGGCCAGTCCCAGTTCTCCGACCTGCTCGACATGGGCGGGGTGCATGGCCGGTTCGCGGACCTGATGGATTGGGCGCGCGAGCGGTTGGGCGAGCGGCTCTCGGTCGAGCGGCTGGCCGACCAGGCGGCGATGAGCCCGCGGCACTTCGCACGCGCCTTCACCGCCGAGACCGGAACCACGCCGGCCAAGGCCATCGAGCGGCTAAGACTTGAGGCCGCGCGCACCCGGGTGGAGGCCAGCCACGAGCCCATCGACCGGGTCGCCGAGGCCGCCGGCTTCGGCGACCCGGAACGCATGCGGCGCGCCTTCCTGCGCGCCTTCGGCCAGCCGCCGCAGGCTCTGCGCCGGGCGGCACGGTCCTAGCTCCCGCCGCCCATCGCCATGGTGATGAACATGCCCGCCGCGGCGAGGCCCATGACCCCTGTGGCGAGCCAGCCGACCGTCTTGATGCCGCGCGTCAGGGTGAACCTGCCCATCACCTTCGTATTGGCGCCCAGCAGCATCATCATCACCATCACCGGCACGGCGACGACGCCATTTATCACCGCCGACCAGAACAGCGCCTTGATCGGATCGATGGGCGTAAAATTGAGCGCCGCGCCGATCAGCATCGACACCGCGATGGTCGCGTAGAAGGCGTGCGCACGGCTGAACTTGCGCGATAGGCCTACGTGCCAGCCGAACGCCTCGCCCACCGCATAGGCCCCCGAACCGGCCAGCACCGGCACGGCCAGGAGGCCGGTGCCGACGATGCCGAGGGCGAAGACCGCGAAGGCTGCGGGCCCGGCGATCGGCCGCAGCGCCTCGGCGGCCTGGGCCGAGGTCTGGATGTTGGTGATCCCATGGGCGTTCAGGGTCGCCGCGCAGGTGACGATGATAAAAAGAGCCACGAGGTTGGAGATCCCCATGCCGATGTAGGTGTCCCAGCGGATGCGCGTGAACTCGGTCGCCGCCTGCCTGGGCGCCCGCGACAGGGGCTTGGCGCCATCGCGCTCCTTGACCTCTTCGACCTCCTCCTCCGCCTGCCAGAAGAACAGGTAGGGGCTGATCGTCGTGCCGAGGATCGCCACGAGCGAGGTGATGTAGGCCGGCGTCCAGGCGATGTGCGGCGCGATCAGCCGCAAACCTACCGTCCCCCACGGCACGTGGACGACGAAGGTCACCCCCACATAGGCGAAGAGCGCGAGCGTCAGCCACTTCAGCACCGAGACATATCGGGCGTAGCGGGCGAAGATTTCCAGCAGGGTCGAGGCGATGGCGAAGGCCACCACATAGAGGAGCGCCGGGCCGCCGATCACCAGTTTCAGGGCCGCGCCCATGGCGCCCAGGTCGGCCCCGAGGTTGAGCGTGTTGGCCACCAACAGCAGGCTGACCAGCGCCGTCAGCACCGGCCGTGGATAATGCTGCTTCAGGTTGCCGGCGATGCCGCGGCCGGTCACCCGGCCGATGCGCGCGCTGATCTCCTGGATGGCGCACATCAAGGGCCAGCTGAACAGCATCGCCCAGGCCATGTTGTAGCCGAACTGGGCGCCCACCTGGGAATAGGTGGCGATGCCCGAGGGATCGTCGTCGGACGCGCCGGTGATCAGGCCGGGACCCAGCACCTCCAGCAGCTTCGGCCGGTCCGGCCGCTTGATATCCTGCGGTGGATTGGGCGCGCCAGGCGCCAGGGACTTGCTCATGTCGCCGATCCTCGCCTCATTCCGGGTCGCGGAAATTGAGCCCCATCAACGCCGCCGCCTATCTTTTGTTGCCGAGCTTCTCGACCTGCTCCTTGAGCAGCCGGATCGCCTCATTCTGCCGCTTCAGCAGCTCGAGCGTCTGCTTCTCGCGCATCAGGTCGACCTTCATCCGTTGGTACCTTCGTCGTGCGTGAGAGACTCGGCTGGAGACGGCCGAAGCTTCAGCGGCGGCGGACCGCGCGGCAAGGACGATCTTGGCTGGGCTGTCCGATCAGGACGCGGCCGGCTCCGCCGAGCCGGTCATCCCGGCAGACTCGCCGGGCTCCGACGGCTTCGGCGCCCGTTGCGCCTCTGCGGTCTGGCCCTTCGACGGGGGCGGACCCAGGATGGACTGAGAGGTGTCGGCGGTCTTTTCGACGATCGCCGCCGCAAGCCGCAGCTTGGCGCCTGGCGCGATCGGCAGGCTGACGAACACCGCGTGTTCCGCCGGCGCCTGCCGCAGCGAGGGCGCGTGCGGATTAACCCGGTAGAAGATGTGCAGGCCCACCTGGGCGACCCGCAGCATCTGCGCCCCCCAGTACGGCTGGACGGCGACAGTGTGGTAGTGGGTCGCGTTGCCCACGTCGGACAGGGCCACGCCAGAGAGCGCGCGCTCAGCGATCAGCCGGGCGCGGTCCCAGGCGGCCAACTCGCGGCCGTGCTTCATTGATCCGTCGCAGGCGAAGCTGAACTGGCAACCATGGCTGGCCGCACCCTGGAAGACCACGGCGCAGACCGTCTTGGGGAAGCTCGGGCTGGCGACCCGGTTCAGCACCACCTGGGCTACGGCGGCCTGGCCGCGCGGGGCCTCGCTACGGGCCTCGTAGTAGACCGCCTGGGTCAGGCAATCGAGGTCGCGGGCGGCGTCCAGCGCCGAGGCATGGCTGCCGATCGGAAAGCGCTGGTCAGGCCGGACAGGCCAGGCCAGGCCCTTCTCTGAATCGGGAGCCGCGTTGGCGAAACTGTCGTGCGCGCGGGCGAGCTTCAGCGCGGCGGCGTCCATGCCACGCATCTCGCGCTGCAACATGGTTTCCGAGAAACCGCCCTGGGCGGCCTCGGCGATCCGCTCCGCCCGGATGTGGTCGACCGCGGCCCGGCCCATGCCGCCCGCCAGGTATGTCGCGCCCAGTCCGAGGCCAACGCCTGAACCGATCAAAGCGGCGCAGATCAGCGCGCGCCGATCGGCGCGAGCCTTAATTCCTACTATCAAAACAGACGTGTCCTGCACGGCGAGGGCAAATACGCCCCCCGACAAGTGTCGCCGCGTCCGCCCCTACTCATGCTGGCAGCGGACGCCGGCTGGCCGGCCCGGGACTCGATGGGGCTGGCGACGGCAAATGGTAAAGGCTCTATGAACAAACCTGGTCGGTTTGGCAAGCTTATATTGCGGTGCAACATGGTAACCGGCCAGAGTCCCTGAGTTGTTCCCCTTTGGGGCGACTGGGTCTGGGGTCCGCAATTCGTGGGCCAGCTTGGCGTAGCGGGGAACCTCAAGCGGGGCTGTTACGTTTGGGTGGCCGTAATCCCGAATTGGAGACTGCCGTGCACAAGACACTCCCCCTGCTCGTTCTCACCGCTGCCCTGATGGGCGCGGCCGCCTGCAGCACGACCACCGAACAGAAGGCCGCCGCCGGCGCCGTGGGCGGGGCGGTTGTGGCGGGCCCGGTGGGCGCCGTTGTCGGCGGCGCCGCCGGCGCAGTGGCCGGTCACGTGCAGACCGAGGCGGCCGAGAAGCACTAGCTTCCGGCATCCGAATTCAGGCCGCGTCCGTATCTGTCTGCAGAACGAGAGATACGGACGTGCGCCACATCCGATGGCGACCGTCGCCTGCTGGCCAGCGCGGCGAAGGGCGTATTAGGATCTCAGACGATCACCGCGGTCTGCTGGCGCGCCCTGTAGAGACGCCAGGCTTCGCTGGCGGCCTTGCCCGCCATCACCGCAATACCCCCCCAGATGCCGAAGCGCATGCCGGTATCGAAGTTGCGCTGTAACGCGTCCAGCGCTTGGGGGGCCATCGTAGCGCTGGAGATCACCACCCAGTGACCGGCCTGCAGCACGCCCGCGGAGATGGCCGCGCCCACCGCCCAGCGTCCGATCGACACCGCCGCGTTCAGCCGCACGTTGCCGGGCCGGACCACGATCATGCCGTTGGCGACAACGTCGAACACCAGATAGGCTAGGATCGGCCAGTGGTAGGTCGTCCAGACCGGCGCCAGGTCGACGCTCAGAAAGCCCGGGAACGGCACGATGTCGCGGAGGTGGATCCGCCCGATCCACCACAGGATGACCAGGCAGCTCATCACCCCTTCGACGGTCGCCTCGAAGCGCGAGCGCGGCTTGACGCCGGCCGGTGGCAAACGGCTT
The DNA here is from genome assembly GCA_025350685.1 of Alphaproteobacteria bacterium. GTDB lineage: Bacteria > Pseudomonadota > Alphaproteobacteria > Caulobacterales > Caulobacteraceae > Phenylobacterium. Next base: position 8,591 of record JANXXK010000183.1, read on the forward strand.
GGCCGCCACTTGTTGAGGGCCGCGGTCTTGCCGGACAGCTCGATGCCCGTGCAGACCAGCGTGATCATCCCGAAAAGGTAGACGGCCACGTACGAGATGTCCGGCACGGTGCGCTTGAACTCGGCGGCGGTCTGGCCCATCAGCCCGGCGATGGCGATCAGCACCACGTAGATGCCCAGCACGATCAGCAGCATGATCTTCACCGCCTGCCACCAGAACGGGAAGATCTCCGGGCCGATCAGGTGCTGCAGCTTGCGGTAGCGCCAGGCGACCACCAGCGGGTTGCCGAAGTCCATCAGCAGGGCTTCCAGCTCCTTCGGCGCCAGCGGCCGACCGAGCTCGGCCTCGCGGTCTTCGACACGGGAGAGCAGCACGTCGCGCAGCTCGGCGGTGATGTCGCCCGCCTGCTTGGCCGGCAGGTTGCGGCCGATGGCGGCCAGGTAGCGCTCGATGAGATCCATCAGGGCTCTCCTCTCAGGATGTCGGTGACGGCGGTGTTCAGCGACCGCCATTCGTCGGTGAGGCGGGCCAGCACGGCGCGGCCCTGGTCGGAGAGGCGGTAGAAGCGCTTGTTGCGCTTCTCCTCTTCGCGCCATTCGCTGGTCAGCAGGCCCTGCGTTTCGAGGCGCCGCAGCATCGGGTAGAGCGCGCCTTCGTCGATCTCGACGCCGGTATCGCCGAGCGCCTTGCGCAGGGTGTAGCCATAGTGTTCGGATCGCAGTTGCCCCAGCACCGCCAGGATCAGCGATCCGCGCCTCAACTCCAGCCGGAGCGCTTCGAAAATGTCGTCATCGGTCGCCATGCTGTGCGTCATATACTGTGTGACACACACTGTCTAGCGCATAGTATGCGAGCATGTCTCGCTTACGCCGTAAGCGGTGATATGCTCCCGCCAAACGAGAGGCTTCCAAGATGCGCAAACTGACCCTGGCCGGCGCGATCGCCGTGGCGATGACCCTGGCCGCTTCGACCCAGGCCACCCCCGCGCAGATCCCGAAGGATCACTACGCGCAGAACGGCGACGTGAAGATCCACTACATGGCCGAGGGCAAGGGACCGCTGGTGGTGATGATCCACGGCTTCCCCGACTACTGGGCGACCTGGAAGCCGCTGATGGCCACCCTGTCGGCCGCCGGCTACCGCGTCGCGGCCATGGACACCCGCGGCTACAACCTCTCCGACAAGCCGCAGGGCGTCGCGGCCTACGCCATGCCGAACCTGATCGGCGACGTGGGGGCGGTGATCAAGGCCGAGGGCCAGACCAACGCGATCGTCGTCGGCCACGACTGGGGCGCGGCGATCGCCTGGCAGACCGTGCTGAACCGGCCTGACTTGGTGAACAAACTGATCATCCTGTCGGTGCCGCACCCCGCCGGCATGGCCCGCGAACTGGCCACCAACAAGGACCAGCAGGCTAACAGCCAGTACGCGCGGAACTTCCAGAAGGAAGGCTCCGAGAAGGCCCTGACTGCCGAGGGCCTGGCCGGCTGGGTCAAGGACCCGAAGGAGAAGGCCGGCTACCTCGAGGCCTTCAAACGCTCCGACTTCGCCGCGATGATGAACTACTACCGGGCCAACTATCCGCGGATCAGCGCCGGCGACCCGCCGCCGCCCGCCCAGACCTATCCGCAGATCAAGGTCCCGGTGCTGGTGATCCACGGGATGAAGGACACCGCGCTCAACGCCCAGGGCCACGCCGGCACCTGGAACTACGTCGCCGCCGACACCACCATCCTGATGGCGCCGACCGCCGGCCACTTCGTGCAACACGACGCCGAAGCCCTGGTCGACCGCACGATCAAGGACTGGCTCAACGCGCGACGCTAAGGCGCGTAGCTCGACCGGATTTTCACACCCCAATGGCCGTCCTGGCGGGTGACCACATAGATCGAGTCGAAGCCGCCGATCACAGAGCCATCCTTGCGGTAGCGGGTGAAGCGGGTGTCGAAATGCACCTTGTCCGGGCCGGCGTGGATCACCTCGCGGCGGTCCCAGGCCGAGTGGTCCCATTCGGCCAGCGCGCCTGTGGAAAAGCGCTCGGCCAGCATGTCGCCGGCCTTGATGATCACCAGCCCCTGGGACGCCAACCGCACGCTCGGGAAGTTGAAGGTGTCCTCGAAAGCCGGGATGTCGCGGGCGTTGAAGGCGGTCATGAACGCGTCGAGCACGCCATGAGCGGCGCGCATCGCCTCGGCGTTCACGTGGTCTGGGGGCATGTGAGCTTTCGTCCGGAAGGAGGTGGCCTAGTTGTATGCCACGAAGCTCAGCTCCTCACATTTGAACACTTCGTCGGTTTCGCAGAGCGAATTCACCGCGGCGTCCGCCTGCCCTTCACCGACGCCGGCGCCGCGGCCGGAGTCGGCCCGGCCTTCGCCGAGCCTCCGCCCAGCAACCAGCGCATCGTCCAGAGGACGAAGGCCGAATAGACCGCCCCGGCCAGGCCGCCGACCAGCGGATTGTCGTGTACCGCCTTCCAGGAGAACACCTCGGGCTTTCCCTTGACCGACACATAGCCGGTTCCGGTGACCGTGAGGCCGGCGCTGCTGCGCGACAGGTCGAGGCCAAACAGCCGCAGCGTCGGCCGGCAAGCCAGCCTGGCGACGTCCATGGCCCGCCAGGCGATGGCGCCCGGCTCGGCCCCGCAGACGTAGAGCCGGTCCGTTTCGCCCGGTCGGCGTAGGCGCACTCCCGTCAGCTCGAGGACGCTCAGGCGCCGGTTGGGGTCCGGCTGCACGCCCCAGCGGAAGGCGGCCCCGTCGGCGGCCACCTGGGCGAAGCGCAGAGTGAACGACGATCCGACCGGAACCTCGACTTCGATCGGAAAGGCGCCGCCGCCACGGACGCGAAAAGCCTGGCCGCCGATCGTGACGTCGGCGGGCGGCGAGTCCTCGCCGACCTTGGCGCCGGACATGGCCACCGTCAGGCGCGCGTCCTGGGCCGAGAAGGCGAGCTCGGCCACACCGTCGCCGCCGGTGGTCTGCAGGACCAGCGCCGGCTTGGGACCGGCGGGCTGCAGCCGGATGTCGACCATCGCCCGACTGCCGCCGCCGGCGTGGGTGACCCATTGCAGGGGCGCGGCCTGTTGCGGGATCGCTACGCCCAATGCCTGAAGGCCCTGCCGGGTCTGGTCGGTGAGCGCGGCGCCGGCAAACCGCAGGCCGACGTCCTTGCCGACTGGCCCCTGGAAGCCGAGCACCTGGCCGGGCTTGGGGCCGATCAGGGTGAGTTCGTCGCCAGCGTCGATCGTCCAGCCGGTGGCATCCTCGACAGCCGAGGCGGCCGGCAGGCTCATGGCCCGCCAGACGATGGCCGCGGCGGCGACGAACACCGCCACGGCGAGCCCACGTCGCGCCCACGGCGAGGCGCGCAAGTCCCACCGGCCGGCCTCGCCGCTCGCGGTCACGGGCCCTGCACGTCGTCGGGCGAGATGGCGCTGACCCAGCTCTCGTCGCCGTCCAGCTCCCAGCCGCGCACCTGCAGCCGGTGCGTCCCGCGCGAGGGCCTGTGGGACTTCAGGTCGCGCCCGTCCCACATCCGCGGACCGAAGTCGCCGGGCGCCAGGGGCCCTGCGCCATACTGGGCGACGGTCGAGACGGTGATCAGCGGACGGTCGCCGCGGGTGTCCAGGCTGTAGCGGAGGATTTCCATCCGCACCTTGTTGAACGCCGAGGTGGTGCGGTAGCCGAAGCGGGCGAAGTCGCCGCCCAACTGCCGTCCCGAAGCGGCGAAGCGCAGGTTGTTGATCGCCACCGATCCCACCGCGCGCGGTCCGCAGCCGAAGCCGGTGACATCAACCGGCAGCGGCCGGCCGGGGCCGCTCGCCGAACGGGTCTCGGAATGCACCACGAAGAGCGCGCCGGCCGACTCCGGCGCCTGGCCGCCCTCGTAGGTGAACTTGACGAACTGGCGGCCGCTTTCCAGCCGGCGCACCCACTCCCGGCCGCCGACCGTGACCGTCAGCCAGGTCACCGAGTCCGGGTTGGAGTCATAGTCGATGACTACCGGCCAGTAGTTGCGGACGAAGCCATAGACCGCGAAGTGGCCGTACGGGCGGATCTCGGCCACATGCGGGCCGTTCTCCAGCAGGTCCTGGCGGGTGGGCTCGCCCTGCGGGTGCGGCTTGCCGCGCTCGCCGCAGGCCGTCCGGCAGAGCAGGCCAAGGCCGATGGCGATGCCGGCGGCCGCCGAGGATTCGTCGTGATGCTTGGGCGGCCGCCACTCGGAATCCGACGGGCCTTCGCGCGAGGGCGGCGACGGGGGGTAGCGACTGTAGGTCGGCGGATCCGTCGGCTGGGCGGCGGCCAGGACCGGGGCTGCGGCGAAGGTGGCGCAGAGCGCGGCGACGCCCATCCAACGTCGGCCAGATGCGTCCACGCGCCCCTCCTTGGAGACACCGGGCGGGACGGAGTTCCTGCCCCGTTCAGATTGTGCCCGCAACGCGGGGTAGTGGCAATGCGACTAGCCGCCTGAGGGAAGACCGCCGACCACCTAGCCATTGCGCGCCCGGCGAAGCTCAGCACAAACTGGCGTCGGGCCGTGGCGCCCCGGGGAGGGACCGACATGCGATTGAGCCGGCGCGAGTCGATGGCGGGGCTGCTGTCTCTGGCGGCGGGACCGGCAGGGGCCAAGGCCAGGCGCGACGGGCGCTGGACGGAGGTCCAGGCCAAGGCGCGGAAGCTGGTCGCCGACCGGCTGGTCCCGGGCCTGCAGGTCTGCGTGCGCCGCAGGGGCGCGGTGGTCTTCTCCCAGGGCTTCGGCATGGCGGACCTGGAAACCTCGACGCCGATGAGCCCGGCCAGCGTCTGCAAGATCGGCTCGATCACCAAGCAGTTCACTTCTGCGGCGATCCTGCTGCTCGCCCAGGACGGGCAACTGTCATTGAACGACAACCTGTCGGTCTACATGCCCGACTTCCCCAACGCCCAGAAGCTGCCGATCCGGCGGATGCTCAGCCACACCTCGGGGCTTGGGAACTACACCAACAACCCGCGCTTCCTGCAGCTCAGCCGCACCGACC